>NZ_NMUO01000201.1 GCF_002237365.1 Zobellella denitrificans | reverse complement strand
CGCCAGCAGCACCCTGGCGTCGGCGTGCGGGTCCAGCCCGGCGAAAAAGCCCGCCAGGGCCCGGTCCAGGGGCCGCAGCCAGCCCAGCTCGAGCCAGCGCTCGAGCAGCGCCAGCAGTTCCCGCTGGCCGGCCAGGGGCGTGATGGTAGCCGTCATGGCGCTGTCTCCTCGGGCTGTTGATGGCGGAACAGGGCGTCCAGGCCTTCGATCAGCGCCTTCGGCGGCCGGTCGAACCAGGCCGCGCCGGGGCGGCGCACGAACAGGTAGAGGGCCCCGCCCATGTGGCGGTCGTAATCGTAATCGGGCAGGCGCAGCCGCAGCTGGCGGTGCAGGGCCAGCAGGTAGAGCAGGTACTGCAGATCGTAGCGGTGCCTGAGCACCTGGCCGGCCATGGCCTCCCGGGTGTAGTGTTCGTCCTCCGGGCCCAGCCAGTTGGACTTGTAGTCCACCAGGTAGTAGCGCCCCTCATGCTCGAACACCAGATCGACAAAGCCCTTGAGCATGCCGTTCAAGGTATCGGGGGCCAGTTCGGGCCGCTCCCGGCCCGGCAGCACCGCCTGTTGCGCCAGCCGGTCCAGGCGCTGCACCGGCACCCGGCTCACCTCCAGCCAGAACTCCATCTCGGGCTGGTAGTGGTCAAGGCCGGCCAGGGTCGGCCCGCCCTCGAACAGAGGCGTGTCCAGCAGGCCCAGCAGCCAGTCCGCCAGGGGATCCGTCCAGTCGGCGAGCCCGCGCAACTGGCAGCGCCGGGCGATCTGGTCCCGGAGTGCCCCGGGGTTATCGGCCAGCCGCTCCCTGAGCGCCAGCTCCAGCAGGCCGTGCAGGAAGGTGCCCGCCGCCGGGCCGCGGGCGAAGCGGTGCAGGCTGGGCC
>NZ_NMUO01000200.1 GCF_002237365.1 Zobellella denitrificans | reverse complement strand
GGTTGCTCCAGAAGTAGATAGCTTAACCTTCGGGAGGGCGTTTACCACGGAGTGATTCATGACTGGGGTGAAGTCGTAACAAGGTAACCGTAGGGGAACCTGCGGTTGGATCACCTCCTTACCTTAAATCTCAACGTCTGTTGAGTGTTCACACAGTTTGCTTGATATGAGTAGAGCGCTTTTGATAGAGGCGTGATTGTGTGGTTTGCCGATAGCCAACAATGCACCGAGTTCAGCAACGCCGCGCACAAGCCCAGTTTTGTTCTTGCCGCTCGGGTTCGCAGAGCTCACCACTCGCCTTTACCAAAAATCTGCAACGCTGAGCGTTGCAAATCGATTTTTGGTCCCCTTCGTCTAGAGGCCTAGGACACCGCCCTTTCACGGCGGTAACAGGGGTTCGAATCCCCTAGGGGACGCCATTTGCGCGCTAAGCCTTAAGCTGGCAGCTGGAAGAGAAATTCTTCAAGCCTCCAACTTAGAGCTTTACTGCTCTTGCTCTTTAACAATTCGGAAAAGCTGATGAATAAAAGTAGTTCTTGATACTGCAAGTGTCTTGGAACTTCTTGGCGAAACAATGTTGTAAGCATCAGTCACTGATGCAGCGACTCCGCTAAGCAAGTGAAGCTTTTTAGGCGAGTGTCATCGACGTGAGTTCGAGGCGCGGATTGAGCGAGTCTCCTGAGCATAGTAAGCCTATGTGATGGAGTGAGCGAAAGCCGCAACGAAGAAATCACTAAGAGGACGCCGCATAAAACACACTTCTTGGGGTTGTATGGTTAAGTGACTAAGCGTGCACGGTGGATGCCTTGGCAGTCAGAGGCGATGAAGGACGTGCTAACCTGCGTTAAGCACGGGTGAGCTGGTAAGAAGCGCTTGAGCC
>NZ_NMUO01000020.1 GCF_002237365.1 Zobellella denitrificans | reverse complement strand
AAGGGCCGTCCGAGACTAGGACGTAGATAGGCAGGGTGTGGAAGCGTAGCGATACGTGCAGCTAACCTGTACTAATGACCCGTGCGGCTTAACCATACAACACCCAAGAAGTGTGAGACCTTGCGGTTTCGAGAACGAATTCATCAGGCAGAACATTGCTTCTGCATGTCCGCCCTCCCTGGCGGTCGCTTTTCCGAATTAAAAGTTTATGCCTGGCGGCGATAGCGTTGTGGTCCCACCTGACCCCATGCCGAACTCAGAAGTGAAACGCACCCGCGCCGATGATAGTGTGGCAGCTGCCATGTGAAAGTAGGTCACTGCCAGGCACCCAATTGGAAAACCCCGATACGAAAGTGTCGGGGTTTTTTTCATATCTGTCATTCCTTGTGTTTGCCCGTATTCCCACCCTTGGCACCACCATTTGAGTAATATGCTGTACCGAATGGCAGCGAACGGGGGCTGTCAAGCAGAGCCTCCGTGCCAGGGAGGTCATGGCGGAGCCCCCAGGATGTTCACGGTGTGTCGGCGTGTGGTGCCCGCTCGATGTAGCACTATCAGGATCAGTTATTTACAATGAGACCCTCTTTGCTTGGCGGGTGACCCGGGATGAAAACGCTGCTCTTTATCGGGATGGGGGGGGCCATCGGGGCCATTTTGCGCTTCAGTGTGACCGAGCTGATGGCGCGCCTGTTCGGCAAGGGCTTCCCCTTCGGTATCCTCTCGGTGAACCTGGCCGGCTCGCTGTTGATCGGGGTGGTGTTCGTGCTGATCCAGCAGGGGGTGGTCGGGGCCCACTCCTGGCGACCCTTCTTCGTGGTGGGAATGCTCGGCGCCCTGACGACCTTCTCTTCCTTTTCCCTCGATACGGTACTGCTGCTGGAGCAGGGCCACTGGCTCAAGGCGGTATTGAATGTGTCTCTCAATGTGGTTTGCTGTATCATCTTTACCTATTTGGGCATGCAGTTGACCGGCAGCCTGATCGCTTCCCGTTAGTCCGGTCTGCGCATTTGCAGTACACTACCCCCTTTGATTGTTACAGGTGTCTTCAGAATGTCAGAACAGCACAAGTCGACGACCCATTTTGGCTATAAAACCGTGGATGCCACTGAAAAGGAGCAGATGGTCGCCAGCGTGTTCCACTCTGTGGCCGCCAAGTATGATCTGATGAACGATCTGATGTCGTTCGGCATCCATCGTCTGTGGAAGCGCTTCGCTATCGACTGCTCCGGAGTGCGTAAGGGACAGAAGGTGCTGGATCTGGCCGGAGGTACCGGTGATTTGACCGCCAAGTTCTCCCGCATCGTGGGGGAAACCGGTCAGGTGGTGCTGGCCGACATCAACGACTCCATGCTCAAGGTCGGCCGGGACAAGCTGCGCAATATGGGGTTGGGCAGCAATATCGCCTATGTACAGGCCAATGCCGAACAACTGCCCTTCCCCGACAACCATTTCGACCTGATTACCATCGCCTTCGGCCTGCGTAACGTTACCGACAAGGACAAGGCGCTGGCCTCCATGCAACGGGTGCTCAAGCCCGGCGGACGCCTGTTGGTGCTGGAGTTTTCCAAGCCCCAGCACGAAGTCATGAACAAGCTGTACGACTTCTATTCCTTTAACATTCTGCCGAAGATGGGCGCCCTGGTGGCGAAAGACAGTGACAGTTACCAGTATCTGGCCGAGTCCATCCGCATGCATCCGGATCAGGAAACCCTGAAAGCCATGATGGAGCAGGCCGGCCTCGAACAGGTGGAGTATTTCAACCTGACCGACGGCATAGTGGCGCTGCACCGCGGGTTCAAGTTCTGATGAAGGATCTGCTGCTCCCCCTGTTGAATGGCGCTCTGGAAAGAATAGCTAACCGTTTTATCCTGCAGGATGCCGAGCGGCGGCGGAAGATGCAGCCGCTGCAGGGCAAGGTGCTGCAACTGACGGTGAACGAGATTGCCAGCGGTTTTCTGCTGTTTTCCGGCGAGCGCCTGGAGATCCTGGGACGCTACGAAGGTCGGCCGGACAGCCACCTGAGCCTGTCCCTC
This sequence comes from Zobellella denitrificans, assembly GCF_002237365.1. Taxonomy (GTDB): domain Bacteria; phylum Pseudomonadota; class Gammaproteobacteria; order Enterobacterales; family Aeromonadaceae; genus Oceanimonas; species Oceanimonas denitrificans. The sequence continues at coordinate 44,884 of NZ_NMUO01000020.1, read as the reverse complement.
AATGCCCTTGGCCTGCTGAAAGACAAGGGCCTGCTGATGCAATATATCCGCGATGGGCGCATCGATCTGGAGGGCGATCCCCAGCCCTGGCAGGATCTGGCGGCCCTGCTCAAGGATCCGACCATCGATGTGGAGTCCCTCTTGGTACCCTATACCGGAGACATTCTGGCGCACCTGCTGTGCCGGCACGGCCGGGAGCTGGGCACCGGCGTCGAGCGGCGCCTGATGGGGGCCAGGGCCCACCTGGGCGACTATGTGCGTGAGGAAGCCCGGCTGGCGGTAGGCTCCCTGGAACTGGCCGACTTCAATGATGAGGTGGCGGAACTGAACAAGCGTCTGATCCGTCTGCAGGCACGGCTGGCGACCCTGGCGGACAAGGTGGTTCACTCATGAGAAAAGTGCGGGAATTGCTTCGCCTCTATCAGATTGGCAAGACCCTGTTCGACTACGGCCTGGACGAGCTGATCCCGGCCCGGTTGCAGGTGTGGCCGGCACGGCTTGCCCGCCGCAGCCTCTTCTGGCTGAAAAACCGACACCCGGATTTGTCCCGGGGCAAACGCATCCGCCTGGCCCTGGAAAGCCTGGGCCCGGTATTCATCAAGTTCGGGCAGATGCTCTCCACCCGCCGCGATCTGCTGCCGCTGGACATCGCCGAAGAACTCGCCCTGCTGCAGGACAGGGTACCGCCCTTCGATGGTGCCCTGGCCCGCAAGCAGATAGAGCGCAGCCTGCAGCATCCCATCGAAGCGCTGTTCGATGACTTCGATGAAAGGCCCCTGGCCTCCGCCTCCATCGCCCAGGTGCATACCGCCCGGCTGAAGACGGGGCAGGAAATTGTGATCAAGGTGATCCGGCCCGGCATCGAGAAGGTTATCGAGGCGGACGTCAGCCTGATGTACTCCATGGCAACCCTGATCGCCCGCCTGGTGCCCGAACGCAGCAGCCGGCTGCGGCCGGTCGAGGTGGTGGAGGAGTACCGCAAGACCTTGCTCGATGAGCTGAACCTGTTGCGGGAAGCGGCCAATGCCATCCAGCTGCGCCGCAACTTCGAGGGCTCCCGGACCCTCTATGTGCCGGAGATCTACCCCAGCTATTGCCATGAAAACGTGCTGGTGATGGAACGCATCTACGGCATTCCCGTGTCCGATATCGAGGCGTTGGAAGCCAACGGCACCAACATGAAACTGCTGGCCGAACGGGGGGTGGAGGTGTTCTTCACCCAGGTGTTCCGCGACAGCTTCTTCCACGCCGACATGCACCCGGGCAATATCTTCGTGTCTTACGAGCACCCGGAAGACCCCCAGTGGATCGGCATCGACTGCGGCATAGTGGGCACCCTCAACCGGGACGACAAGCGCTACCTGGCGGAGAACTTCCTGGCCTTCTTCAACCGGGACTACCGCAAGGTGGCCGAGCTGCACGTGGAGTCGGGTTGGGTGCCGGCAGACACCAAGGTGGAGGAGTTCGAGTCGGCCATCCGTACCGTGCTGGAGCCCATCTTCGAAAAGCCCCTGTCCGAGATCTCCTTCGGCCATGTGCTGCTCAACCTGTTTAATACCGCCCGTCGCTTCAACATGGCGGTGCAGCCGCAACTGGTGCTGCTGCAGAAAACCCTGCTCTACGTGGAAGGAGTCGGTCGTCAGCTCTATCCGCAGCTGGATCTGTGGAAGACCGCCAAGCCGTTTCTGGAAGACTGGATGCAACAGCAGGTGGGCTACAAGGCGGTGATCAACGCGGTGAAGGAAAAGGCGCCGTTCTGGGCGGAGAAACTGCCGGATCTGCCGGAGCTGGTATACGACTCGCTGCGCCAGGCCAAGCTGCAGCAGCGGCAGATGCAGGGGCTTTACGACCAGTTTACCCGCCACAACAAGGGCCAGGGCCAGGGCCGCTTTCTGCTGGCGGTGGGGGCCTCCACCCTGCTGGCCAGCACCCTGCTGCTGGGCATGGACAAAACCCAGTGGGCCATGTCTGGTATGGTGTTCACTTTGGTTGTATGGTGGCTGGGATGGCGGCGCACGGCCCGGTAGTTTGATCTGGTATCAACACTCTGTCATCAAGCCCGGATATAATGGTTTTTTATCGTTCTCTGTCTACATAGGAAAAGTGTGTTATGGGTGGAATCAGTATTTGGCAATTGCTTATCGTGGTGTTGATCGTGGTACTGCTGTTCGGTACCAAGAAGCTGCGCGGCCTGGGCTCCGATCTGGGATCGGCGGTCAAGGGCTTCAAGAAGGCCATGAATGACGATGAGCAAGGCAAGAAAGACGCCGACTTCGAGCAGCAGAAACTGGCCGACAAGAAAGAGCAGGGCGAGCTGCCGAACCAGCAAGAGCAGGATAAAACCAAAGACAAAGATCGGGTGTAATCATGTTCGATATCGGTTTCTGGGAGCTGATCGTCATCTCCGTGATCGGGCTGCTGGTGCTGGGGCCGGAGCGGCTGCCCGTGGCCATCAGGACCGTATCCCGGCTGTTTAAAACGGTGCGCGATACCGCCAACGCGGTCAAGACCGAACTGGCCCAGGAGCTGAAAATGGAAGAGCTGCATCGGGATCTGAAAAAGGCCGAGCAGCTCGGCATGCAGGATCTGAGCCCCGAGCTCAAGCAATCCATCGACGAGTTGAAAGAGGCGGCGGCTTCGGTCAACCGACCCTACGAGAAAAAGTCCGGTTCGCCAGCCGTCACCGATGATGCCCCCACCCCGAAAGAGCCGCAGGACAAATCCTAAATGAGTCAAACGCAGCAGCCGCTGATCAGCCATCTGGTGGAGCTGAGGAGTCGTCTACTCCGTGCCTTCGCCGCCATCCTGGTGGTGTTCCTGGCCCTGGTTTATTTTGCCAACGATATCTACACCATACTGGCGGAGCCGCTGCTCAGCCAGTTGCCGGAAGGGGCCAGCATGATCGCCACCGGTGTGGCGACGCCCTTCCTGACGCCGCTGAAGCTGACCCTGATCGTGTCCTTCTTCGCCGCCATCCCCTATGTGCTGTACCAGGTGTGGGCCTTTATCGCCCCGGGCCTGTACAAGCACGAGAAACGGCTGATCGCGCCCCTGGTGTTTTCCAGTGCCCTGCTGTTCTATGCCGGTGCCGCCTTCGCCTATTTCGTGGTGTTCCCCCTGGCCTTCGGTTTCTTTACCAAGATGGCGCCGGAAGGGGTAACCATAGCGACCGACATCGCCAGCTACCTGGATTTCGTGCTGGGGCTCTTTATCGCCTTCGGTATCGCCTTCGAGATCCCCATTGCCACCATACTGCTGTGCTGGACCGGCGTGACCACGCCGAAGGATCTCTCTGCCAAGCGTCCCTATGTGATCGTCATCGTCTTTATCGTCGGCATGCTGCTGACGCCGCCCGACGTTATTTCCCAGACCCTGCTGGCCATTCCCATGTGGCTGCTGTTCGAGGTCGGGGTCTTCTTCGCCCGTTTCTATGTGCGAGCGCCGGAGGGCGATGAAGAAGAGCGGGACGGCAGCTCATGATCGACATCGGCGTCAACCTCACCAGCAGCCAGTTCGACAAGGACAGGGAGCTGGTGGTCGAGCGGGCCAGGGCGGCCGGGGTGACGGGCCTGATCCTCACCGGTACCAGCCTGGTGGAAAGCCGGGCGGTGGCCGACTATGCCGCCGCCAACCCCGCCTTCTGCCACGCCACCGCCGGTGTGCATCCTCACGAGGCGCGCCACTTCGATGAGCACAGCCTGGACGAGCTGCGCCGGCTGGCGGCCCAGCCCCAGGTGGTGGCCATCGGCGAGTGCGGCCTCGACTACAACCGGGACTTCTCGCCCCGCCCCCAACAGGATGCGGCCTTCGAAGCCCAGCTGGCCCTGGCCGCCGAGCTGAATATGCCGGTGTTTATGCACTGCCGGGATGCCCATCCACGTTTTATGGAGATACTGGCCCCCTGGCGCGATCGTCTGCCGGCCGCGGTGCTGCACTGCTTTACCGGCACCGAGGTGGAGCTGCGCGATTGCCTGGCGCTGGATCTGCATATCGGCATCACCGGCTGGATCTGCGACGAGCGCCGGGGCCGGGAACTGCAGCAACTGGTGCGCCAGATCCCGGCCGAACGGCTGATGGTGGAAACCGACAGCCCCTACCTGATCCCGCGGGATCTGCTGCCCAGACCGGCTTCCCGGCGCAACGAGCCCGCCTATCTGCCCCATATCGTCCGGCGTATCGCCGAGTGCCGGGGCGACGAACCCCATGCCCTGATCGCCGCCGTCACGGCGACCAGCCGCGCCTTTTTCCGCATTGAGGAGCAGTCATGACCGAACAAGTTTTCGGCGGTTTTCCCAACCGTCGCCTGCGTCGCGTGCGCAAGCACGACTTTAGCCGCCGGCTGGTGCGCGAGCATCGCCTGACCGTGGACGATCTGATCTACCCGGTGTTCGTGCTGCCCGGCTTCCAGCGCCGCGAGGCGGTGCCCTCCATGCCGGGGGTGGAGCGCCTGTCCATCGATTTGCTGCTGGAGGAGGCGGCCGAACTGGTGCGGCTCGGGATTCCGCTGGTCGCCCTGTTCCCCGTGGTCAACGCCAGCCAGAAATCCCTGCTGGCGGAAGAAGCCTACAGCCCCGATGGCCTGGCCCAGGAAGCGGTGCGGGCACTGAAGGAAGCCTTCCCGGAACTGGGGGTAATGACCGACGTGGCCCTGGATCCCTTCACCACCCACGGCCAGGACGGCATCATCGACGAGCAGGGCTATGTCCTTAACGACATGACCACCGAGGTGCTGGTCAAGCAGGCCCTGAGCCACGCCGAAGCCGGTGCCGACATAGTGGCGCCGTCCGACATGATGGACGGCCGCATCGGCGCCATCCGCCAGGCGCTGGAAGAAGCCGGCTTCGTCAATACCCAGATCATGGCCTATTCCGCCAAGTACGCCTCCAATTACTATGGCCCCTTCCGCGACGCGGTCGGCTCGGCGGGAAATCTCAAGGGCGGCAACAAGGCCACCTACCAGATGGATCCGGCCAACGGCGACGAGGCGCTGCAGGAAGTGGCACTGGACATCCAGGAAGGCGCCGACATGGTGATGGTGAAGCCGGGCATGCCCTACCTGGACGTGGTGCGTCGGGTCAAGGAGCAGTTCGGGGTGCCCACCTTCGCCTATCAGGTCAGCGGCGAGTACGCCATGCACATGGCGGCCATCCAGAACGGCTGGCTGAAGGAGCGGGAAACCATCATGGAGTCCCTGCTGTGCTTCAAGCGTGCGGGGGCCGACGGCATCCTGACCTATTTCGCCAAGCGGGTCGCCGCCTGGCTGCAGGAAGAGAAATAAGCTCGGGACTGGGGACCGGGGATTTGGGGTTGATTACGATCCCTAATCCCGCTCCATAATCTCAAGCGGCCAGCCCTGCTCGGTCTGGCGCCTGGCCTCCTGCTGCAACTCGCTGGCCCGCAGGTGGTGCTGTCGGCTCCAGCCGGTGGGCAGGGTGAGGATCAGGCGATGGCCCTCTGCCGCCAGGTGGAATTCGGGCACGGTGCCGCGGGTGCGGCGCAGGCAGAGGATGATGGCCAGCCGCAGCAGCCGGGCCAGCAGTATGGCCTGGTCGGTGTCGACGGCGCTCTGCCGGGTCAGCGGCGCCGGCTTGAATTCGTCCCGCTGATTGAGCAGCAGGGCGGCCAGCAGTTGCTTCTGGGCCGGGGTAAAGCCGGGCAGGTCGATATGGCTGATGATATAGGCGGCGTGCTCGGGCGCTTGTTTGTATTCGATGCACAGGCCCAGCTCGTAGAGCAGGGCGGCCCAGCCCAGTATGGGCGCCAGGGGCGCCGCGTTCGGGGAAACCTGCTCCAGGGCGCGCAGCGCCGTCTTCCTGACCCGCTCGCCCTGGCTGCGATCCAGCTGGTAGCGGGCGATCAGGCTGTCGGCGGTCCGCTCCTGGGCGTCGCACTCCTGGCGCCGGCCCAGCATGCCGTACACCAGACCCTCGCGCAGGGCGCCGCCGGCCAGCACCATGGATTCTATCGCCAGGGTATCGAACAGGGCGATCAGGATGGCGAGCCCCGAGGGGAACACGGGTACCCGCTCCGGCTGCAGCCCGGGCAGTTGCAAGCGGTCGAGATGGCCGCAGGCCATCACCTGTTGTTGCAGCTGGCGCAGCTTGGCCAGGGTGATCTGCTCGTTTTCCCCTTGGCTTATCATGATTTCCTGGATGGCCTGCACGGTGCCGGAGGCACCGATGCAGCCCTGCCAGCCCAGCTTGAGGTAGGCGGCGGCCACCGACGCCAGGGTCTGCTGGGCGGCGGTGATGGCCTGCTCGAAGTTGTGGGCGGACAGCTCGCCATCGGCAAAATGGCGCCGGAGCCAGGTGACACAGCCCATGTCCAGGCTGTGCAGCAGTTGCGGGCTGGTGCTTTCCCCGATGATGAGCTCGGTGCTGGCGCCGCCGATGTCGATCACCAGCCGCCGCCCGGTACCGGAAGAGGTCCAGGCCACGCCCTGGTAGATGGTGGCCGCTTCTTCCTCGCCGGAGATGATGTTGACGGGGTGGCCGAGGATGGACTCGGCCCGTTCGATAAAGACGTCGATATTGCGGGCCAGCCGCAGGGTGGCGGTGCCGACGATGCGGATCTGTCCGGCGGGCACGTCCTGCAACTGTTCGGCGAACAACCGAAGGCAGTCCCAACCCCGCTGCATGGCGGCGGCATCGAGACTGCCGTCCGGCTGCAGGCCGGCGGCCAGTCGGACCTTGCGCTTGACCTTGGCCAGGGTGCGGCAGGCACCTTCGACCTCGTGCACCACCAGCATGTGAAAGCTGTTGGAGCCGAGATCGATGGCGGCATACAGAGCCGGGTTTTTCACGTCAACTCAGCTCCGGGCACCCTGGGGGCGCCGGCGCCGGTTATTGCCACCGGGGCGGCGCTGGCCGCCGCTGCCCTGGCGATCACGCAGGTTGCGGTTGGCGGCTGCCCTGTGGTGGTGAATGCGTTTGGGCGGAGTTACGTCGTCGAGCAGGGCGTCCTTGTCGTACTTGCTGACCGGGATCTCGTGCTCGATATAGGCTTCCACCGCCGGCAGGTTGAACACGTATTCCTCGCAGGCGAAGCTGATGGAGTGGCCGCTAGCGCCGGCACGGCCGGTGCGGCCGATACGGTGCACGTAGTCTTCCGCGTCGTCGGGCAGGTCGTAGTTGAACACATGGGTGACGTCGGGAATGTGCAGGCCGCGGGCCGCCACATCGGTGGCCACCAGGATGTCGAGCACGCCAGTGGTAAACTCTTCCAGTATCTTCAGCCGCTTCTTCTGGGGCACGTCGCCGGTGAGCAGGCCAACCCGGTGGCCGTCGGCCTTCAGCCAGGCATAGACTTCCTCGCAGCTGTGCTTGGTGTTGGCGAAGACGATGGCCTTGTCGGGCCATTCCTCCTCCATCAGGCTGAGCAGCAGCAGCATCTTGTCTTCCTGGGCCGGGTAGAACAGCTCTTCCTGAATACGCACGCCGGTTTTTTGCTCGGGTTCGATCTGTACGTGTTCGGGGCTGTTCATATGTTCGTAGGCCAGCTCTTGCACCCGCAGCGACAGGGTGGCGGAAAACAGCATGTTCTGGCGCTCGAGGGCCGGCGGCATGCGACGGAACAGGTAGCGGATGTCCTTGATAAAGCCGAGATCGAACATGCGATCCGCTTCGTCCAGCACCACCACCTGGATGGCGCCCAGGTCGATCACCCGCTGCTTGAGGAAATCGATGATGCGGCCCGTGGTGCCGATCAGGATGTCGACGCCGGCTTCCAGCACCTGGACCTGCTTCTCATAGCCTTCGCCGCCGTAGGCCAGGCCCAGCTTGAGACCGGTACTGTCGCTCAGGGTGTCGGCATCGTTATAGATCTGCACCGCCAGCTCGCGCGTCGGCGCCATGATGATGGCCCTGGGCTGGTTTTGCTGGCGCGCCGCGGGGGCGGGGGTGGTAAGCAGGTGGTTGAAGGTAGCGGCGAGGAAGGCGATGGTTTTTCCGGTGCCGGTCTGGGCTTGTCCGGCGATATCCTTGCCTGCCAATAGATAAGGGAGTGACAACGCCTGGATGGGCGTGCAGTGGTGAAATCCCTTTGCTTCCAGTCCGGCCAGCACCTCGGGCAGCAGGCCCAACTGGGCGAATTTGACGTCTGTTAAGTGTGTTTTGCTCATAGCGCTCAGAATATCAGGTTAGGCTTGCAATAATAAACAGGATCATTTGAAATAGGGCAACTAAATTGCCCCGGCGTTTTCTGTGGCGGGGTCGAACAACTGACTGGAGTTGGAGATGAGTGACAAAATTGTTCAGCTGACCGATGCCAGCTTCGATGCTGATGTGATCAAGGCAGATGGCCCGGTTCTGGTAGATTTCTGGGCTGAATGGTGTGGTCCCTGCAAGATGATCGCCCCCATCCTGGATGAGGTGGCCGGTGAATACGAAGGCAAGGTTACCGTGGCCAAGCTGAATATTGATCAGAACGCAGATACTCCGCCCAAGTTCGGTATTCGTGGCATTCCCACCCTGCTGCTGTTCAAGAACGGCGAAGTGGCGGCGACCAAGGTAGGCGCCTTGTCCAAGACTCAATTGAAAGAGTTTCTGGACGCCAACCTGTAACGGTGATGCAAGGGGTGCGCAAGGCGCCCCTTGTGGTTTTTGCTAGACGCTTCCCCGTTTTGGTGCTAGTTTATTGGTCGTTTGCTAGCCTATTTGTGCCCTAGGGCTCTCCGAATTCAAGCATCAATCCAGCAGACTTTTCTGTCCGTTTAACATTCCTGGTTGATAGAAACTCACCACTATGAATCTTACTGAACTCAAGAATACCCCTGTCTCTGAGCTGATAAAGCTTGGGGAAGAGATGGGCCTGGAAAACCTCGCCCGCCTGCGCAAGCAGGACATCATCTTTGCCATCCTCAAGGCCCATGCCAAAAGTGGTGAGGACATCTACGGCGACGGCGTGCTGGAAATCCTGCAGGACGGCTTCGGCTTTTTGCGCAGCGCCGACTCTTCCTACCTGGCCGGCCCCGACGACATCTATGTTTCCCCCAGCCAGATCCGCCGCTTCAACCTGCGTACCGGCGACACCATCTCCGGCAAGATCCGGCCGCCGAAGGAAGGGGAACGCTATTTCGCCCTGCTCAAGGTCAGTGAAGTCAACTACGACAAGCCCGAAAACTCCCGCAACAAGATCCTGTTCGAAAACCTGACCCCCCTGCATGCCAACGAGCGCATGAAGATGGAGCGGGGCAACGGTTCCACCGAAGACATCACCGCCCGGGTACTGGATCTGGCCTCCCCCATCGGCAAGGGCCAGCGGGGCCTGATAGTGGCGCCGCCCAAGGCCGGTAAGACCATGCTGCTGCAGAACATCGCCCAGAGCATCGCCTACAACCACCCGGAATGCACCCTGATCGTGCTGCTGATCGACGAGCGTCCGGAAGAGGTGACCGAGATGCAGCGGATGGTGAAGGGCGAGGTCATCGCCTCCACCTTCGACGAGCCGGCGGCCCGTCACGTACAGGTGGCCGACATGGTGATCGAAAAGGCCAAGCGCCTGGTCGAGCACAAGAAGGACGTGGTGATCCTGCTCGACTCCATCACCCGCCTGGCCCGGGCCTACAACACGGTAGTGCCTTCTTCCGGCAAGGTGCTGACCGGCGGTGTGGACGCCAACGCCCTGCACCGGCCCAAGCGCTTCTTCGGCGCCGCCCGTAACGTGGAGGAAGGCGGCAGCCTGACCATCATCGCCACCGCCCTGGTGGAAACCGGCTCCAAGATGGACGACGTCATCTACGAGGAGTTCAAGGGCACCGGCAACATGGAACTGCACCTGTCGCGCAAGATCGCCGAGAAGCGGGTCTACCCGGCCATCGACATCACCCGTTCCGGCACCCGCCGGGAAGAGCTGCTCACCACCCCGGACGAGCTGCAGAAGATGTGGATACTGCGCAAGATCGTCCACCCCATGGGCGAGATCGACGGCATCGAGTTCCTCATCGACAAGCTGGCCATGACCAAGACCAACGACGAGTTCTTCGAAGCCATGAAACGGCAGCAGAAGTAAGCGTCCGTCTTCCTGAAAAAAAACCGCGGCCCGACCGCGGTTTTTTGTGGGCGATACAAGCCATCCTTAACCGGGTATAATCCCCGCTGCCACTCGATACACTCGGAACAAACCCATGAAATATAAGGATTTGCGAGACTTTATCGCGCAACTCGAAGCCCAGGGCGAACTCAAGCGCATCCGGCACGAAATCGATCCCTATCTGGAGATGACCGAGATCTGCGACCGCACCCTCAAGGCGGGCGGTCCGGCGCTGTTGTTCGAAAACCCCAAGGGCTTCGACATGCCGGTGCTGGGCAACCTGTTCGGCACGCCCAGGCGAGTGGCGATGGGCATGGGCCAGCAGGACGTGGCCGCGCTGCGCGACGTGGGGCGCTGGCTGTCCTACCTGAAGGAGCCGGAGCCGCCCAAGGGGCTGAAGGAGCTGATGGAAAAGCTGCCCATCTTCAGGCAGGTGCTGAACATGCCGGTCAAGCGGCTGAAAAGCGCCCCCTGCCAGGAGGTGGTGCAGGAAGGGGAAGACGTCGACCTGACCCGGCTGCCGATCCAGCACTGCTGGCCCGGCGATGCCGCCCCGCTGATCACCTGGGGCCTGACCATCACCCGCGGCCCCTACAAGAAGCGGCAGAACCTGGGGATTTACCGTCAGCAACTGCTGGGTAAAAACAAGGTGATCATGCGCTGGCTCAGTCACAGGGGCGGGGCCCTGGATTTTCGCGAGTGGCAGGAGGCCAACCCGGGCCAGCCCTATCCGGTGGCGGTGGCCCTGGGCGCCGATCCGGCCACCATTCTCGGCGCCGTGACCCCGGTGCCAGACACCCTGTCGGAGTACGCCTTCGCCGGCCTGCTGCGGGGCAGCCGCACCGAGGTGGTGAAGTGCATCGGCAGTGACCTGGAGGTGCCGGCCAGCGCCGAAATCGTGCTCGAGGGCCACATTTATCCGGACGAGACGGCGCCGGAAGGCCCCTATGGCGACCATACCGGCTACTACAACGAGATCGACGACTTCCCGGTGTTCACGGTGGAGCGCATCACCCGCCGGCGGGACGCCATCTATCATTCCACCTATACCGGACGGCCGCCCGACGAGCCGGCGGTGCTGGGGGTGGCGCTGAACGAGGTGTTCGTGCCCATACTGCAGAAGCAGTTCCCCGAGATAGTGGATTTCTACCTGCCGCCGGAGGGCTGCTCCTACCGCATGGCGGTGGTGACCATGAAAAAACGCTACCCCGGCCATGCCAAACGTGTCATGCTGGGCGTTTGGTCGTTTTTACGACAATTCATGTATACCAAATTCGTTATCGTGTGCGACGACGACATCAATGCCAGAGACTGGAAAGACGTGATCTGGGCCATTACGACCCGAATGGACCCGGCGCGGGATACCACATTGATCGAGCACACCCCCATCGACTACCTGGATTTCGCCTCACCGGTCTCCGGTCTGGGCTCCAAGATGGGCCTGGATGCCACCAACAAGTGGCCGGGCGAAACCGAGCGGGAGTGGGGTGAACCCATAGTGATGACGGATGAAGTAAAACAAAGGGTCGATGCGCTATGGGATCAACTCGGGATCCTGGATGCGAGTGCCGAACAGAGTGAGACCAAAGGATAGTCATGCAGAAAGTAACATGTAGTGTAGAAGCCCTGGAAGAAATGGCCGACACCCTCTGGTATGTGCGGCTCAAGCCCGCACAGACCGTGGATTTTCAGTCTGGACAGTACCTGCTGGTGGTGATGGCGGACGACGACAAGCGGCCCTTTTCCATCGCCAACATGCCCAATGAGCAAGGCACCCTGGAGCTGCATATCGGCGCCTCCCCCGACAACAGCTATGCCATGCAGGTGTTGACGCGGATGCAGGAGCAGGGGCAAATCGAGGTGCAGTTGCCGGCGGGCAAGGCCTACCTGCGCGCCGAATCCCGTCATCCGGTGATCCTGATGGCAGGCGGCACCGGCTTTGCCTACACCCGTGCCATTCTGCAAAAGATGCTGGCGGATGGCCTGCACAAGCCGGTGTTCCTGTACTGGGGCGTGCGTTTCGAGGATCACCTCTACGCCGACGCCGAAATGAAGGCCTGGGCCGCCGAGCACAGGGAACTGACCTATGTGCCCGTGGTGCAGAACGGCAACGAGCACTGGCAGGGTCGTACCGGCCTGGTGCACGAGGCCATCATGGAGGACTTTCCCAGCCTGACCGGCTACGACGTCTATGTGGCGGGCCGCTTCGAGATGGCGGGCGTGGCGCGGGAGGCCTTCAAGGAGAAAGGGGTGGAAGCCGAGCGGTTGTTCGGGGACGCCTACGAGTTTATCTGACACTAGGACCGGGAAGCGCTTTCCCGGTCTTCGTCACAGAAGGGGGCCAGGGTCAGGTGGCGGATGGCATCCATCGCCAGCTCGAATCGGCCCTCCTGGCACAATCCGAGCAGGCCGCCCTGTTCATAAGCCTCGATGGCTGCCTGCAGGCAGGCCTGGCGGATGTGCTCCGCCTCAGAGCTGTTCATCCCGGCCTTCGGCCAGCTGGCGCTCGAGCTGGGCCAGCTTGGCTTCCAGCTCGTTCAGCTTTTCCCGGGTGCGCAGCAGCACCTTGGTCTGCACATCGAATTCTTCCCGGGTCACCATGTCCAGCTTGCCCAGCTGCGCCTGCAGCACGGTGCGGATGCGCTTTTCCGCTTCTTCGCCCATGTTCTTCAGCCCGGCGGGCAGGTTGTTTTGGATCTGCTTGGCGATCTCTTCCAGTTTTTTCGGGTCCAGCATGGTCGCTCTCCTTAAAGTATTGACGCTATTGTAACCCAATCACCGGGGCAATGGGGATCAGGGATTGGCCAGTTGCAGGGCAATCTGGCGAAAGGCCTGGATCAGGGGATCCTCCAGCCGTTTCTTCAGCAGGCAGACACCCACTTCGAAGGGCTTGAGATCCGGGGTCACGTCGAGCCGGCGGATCTTGTCGGCCATGGGACTGTGCTCGATCACCGCCGTGGGCACCAGGGCGATGCCGCAGCCCAGGGCCACCATGCCGACAATGGCCTCGTTGCCGGCTACCTCCGCATAGACATGGGGGCTGATGCCCTTGTTGCGGAACCACTGGTTGGTGCGTTTGCGGGCCACCCCCTGCTCCGGCAATATCACCGGGATCCGGCTCCAGTCGGCGTTGGCCTCCTGCAGCAGTTCGTTGGCCAGGCAGGGGATGCGCGGGGCGATAAACACCAGGGGTACCGTCTGCAGCCGGATAAAGTCGAGCTTGGCGGGCAGGGCGTCGGGGCGGGCGCCGATGGCCAGATCCGATTCGTCGTTCAATACCTTGTCGATGGCCAGGGCGGGATCCCCGGTTTCCAGCCGCAGCTCCAGCTGGGGATAGCGGGTGCGAAAGCGCGCCAGTATGTCCGGCAGCAGAAAGTAGCTGGCGGTGACCGAGCAGAACAGCCGCAGCCGACCCTGCAGGGGGCTTTCGCTCTGCTTGAGTTGCTCCCGCATGGCCTGCCAGTCGGCCAGCCAGTTACCGGCGAACTGCTGCAGGCGCAGTCCGGCCGGGGTCAGGGTGACGCTGCGGTTGTCCCGGTCCAGCAGCTCGCAGCCCAGTTCCTGCTCCAGCCGCTGTATCGCCCGGCTCAGGGTGGAGGGGCTGACCGCCATGGCGTCGGCGGTGCGGCCGAAGTGCAGGCTCTGGCTCAGGTGGAGAAACAGCTCCAGGTTGCGGATATCCATCACATTGCGCCAAATGAAATACTCTGTTTCGAATATATCATTTCAAGCAACGAAAAGCCTGGGTTATAGTGCTGGGGTCGTCACCGCCGGGCGGTGCAGGAATTCAAGTATTAAACGGATTAATTGGAGCAAAAGGCCATGGCTAACTATTTCAACACCCTGAACTTGCGTCAGCAGCTCGAGCAACTGGGCAAGTGCCGTTTCATGAAGCGCGAAGAATTCGCCGATGGTTGCAACTACCTGAAAGGCAAGAAAGTCGTCATCGTCGGTTGTGGCGCCCAGGGTCTGAACCAGGGTCTGAACATGCGCGACTCCGGCCTGGACGTGTCCTACGCCCTGCGCGCCGAAGCCATTGCCGAAAAGCGCAAGTCCTACGTGCAGGCCACCGAAAACGGCTTCAAGGTGGGCACCTATGAAGAGCTGATCCCCACCGCCGATCTGGTGATGAACCTGACTCCCGACAAGCAGCACACCTCTGCCGTCAACGCCGTGATGCCGCTGATGAAGGACGGTGCCGCCCTGGGCTACTCCCACGGTTTCAACATCGTGGAAGAAGGCATGCAGATCCGCAAGGATATCACCGTTGTGATGGTGGCGCCCAAGTGCCCCGGTACCGAAGTGCGCGAAGAATACAAGCGAGGCTTCGGCGTGCCCACCCTGATCGCCGTGCACCCGGAGAACGATCCCAAGGGTGAAGGCCTGGCCATCGCCAAGGCCTGGGCCTCCGCCACCGGCGGCGACCGTGCCGGCGTGCTCGAGTCCTCCTTCGTGGCCGAAGTGAAATCCGACCTGATGGGCGAGCAGACCATCCTGTGCGGCATGCTGCAGGCCGGCGCCATCGTCTGCCACGAGAAGATGGTGGCCGAGGGCATCGACGCCGGTTACGCCGGCAAGCTGATCCAGTTCGGCTGGGAAACCATCACCGAGGCCCTGAAGCAGGGCGGCATCACCAACATGATGGATCGCCTGTCCAACCCCGCCAAGATCAAGGCCTTTGACCTGGCCGAGGAGCTGAAGGAGCTGATGCGTCCGCTGTTCAACAAGCACATGGACGACATCATCGAAGGCCACTTCTCCGCCGGCATGATGGCCGACTGGGCCAAGGACGATCACGATCTGCTGACCTGGCGTGAAGAAACCGCCAGCACCAGCTTCGAGCAGTACCCGGCCACCGACGTGGTGATCGGCGAGCAGGAATACTTCGACAACGGCATCCTGCTGGTGGCCATGGTCAAGGCCGGCGTGGAGCTGGCGTTCGAAGCCATGACCGCGTCCGGCATCATCGACGAGTCCGCCTACTACGAGTCACTGCACGAGCTGCCGCTGATCGCCAACACCGTAGCGCGCAAGCGTCTGTACGAGATGAACGTGGTGATCTCCGACACCGCCGAGTACGGCAACTACCTGTTCGCCAACGCCGCCGTGCCGCTGCTGCGCGAGAAGTTCATGCCCAAGGTGGGCACCGACGTGATTGGCAAGACCATCAGCGTCGAGTCCAACTCCGTCGACAACCGTCGCCTGATCGACGTCAACGAGGCCATTCGCAACCACCCGGTGGAAATCATCGGCAAGACCCTGCGTGCCTACATGACCGACATGAAGAACATCGCCGTCGGCGGCTGAACCGGATAATAAACAGAGCGGTAACAACGGGAGGCTTCGGCCTCCCTTTTTGTGTGCACAATGGTGAGGAGTGAGGGGGCAGGCGTGAGGGGCTCCATTATGTACCGGCGTAGCTCTCCTCACCTTTCACTCCTCACGGAGAGCGGGCTTGATATAATGCCCGCTTAACCAAGGGGAGCAGAAGATGAGTTTTGACGAGCGTTTTGGTGGTATCGCCCGGCTGTACGGGGCGGAGGCCCTGGCCCGTTTCGCCGCGGCCCGGGTGTGCGTGATCGGCATCGGCGGGGTGGGCTCCTGGGCGGCGGAGGCGCTGGCACGCTCCGGTATCGGCGGCATCACCCTGATCGACATGGATGATATCTGCATCACCAACACCAACCGTCAGATCCATGCCCTCTCCAACCAGGTCGGGGCCGAGAAGACTGCCGCCATGGCCGAGCGGATCGCCCTGATCAACCCGGACTGCGAGGTGAGGGTGGTGGACGACTTTATCGGTCCGGACAACCTGGAAGCACACCTGCTGGCCGGGTTCGACCATGTGCTGGACGCCATCGACTCGGTCAGGGCCAAGGCGGCGCTGATCGCCTTCTGCAAGCGCAACAAGATCCCGGTGATCACCGCCGGTGGCGCCGGCGGCCAGATCGATCCTTCCCAGATCCAGCTCGCCGATCTCAGCCGGACCATCCAGGATCCCCTGGCCGCCAAGGTACGCGGCGAGCTGCGCCGCAATTACCAGTTCAGCAAGAACCCCAAGCGCAAGTTCGGGGTGGACTGCGTCTTCTCCACCGAGCAGCCCCGTTACCCCGACGGAAGTGGCGGCATCTGCCGCAGCAAGCAGCAGTCGGACGGCACCATGAAGATGGACTGCGCCTCCGGTTTCGGCGCCGCCACCCATATCACCGCCACCTTCGGCTTCTTTATGGTCGGCCGGGTGCTGGCGAAGCTGGCGGCTGAAGCCGGAAGCGAGAAGCCGGAGGCTGGAAGTTAAGAGCGCCTCCGGCGGCTCATCCCCTGGTCACCAGCTGTTGTTGGCTTTTGATGGGGTGTGGACCATCGGCCAAAGGGCATACTCCAGCTTCTAGCTTCTAGCTTCTAGCTTCTAGCTTCTAGCTTCTAGCTTCTAGCTTCCGGCCTTGGTTTTAATCGCCTCCACCACAGCTCTTAAGCCGTTGCCCCGGGACGGGCTCAAGTGGGCCAGCAGTTGCAGCTCCGCGAAGTAGGCTTCCATATCGAAGGCGGCGATGTCGGCGGCGGTTTTATTATTGAGTGCGGCCAGCACCACCGCCATCAGACCCTTGACGATGCGGGCGTCCGAGTCGCAGTGCAGCTGCCAGTGGCCCTGCGCGTCCTGTCCGGCCAACAGCCAGGCCTGGCTTTCGCAGCCGTGGATGGCGTTGGCCTCGGTTCTCGCCTCCGGCGGCAGTGGCGGCAATTGCCTGGCCAGCAAAATCAGCTGCTTGTAGCGGGCCTCCCAGCCGTGGGCGGCGGCAAAGAGGGCGCGGATATCCTGGTCGGTGATGGCGGTGCCGAAGGGGTGGTTCATCACAGCAGCTCCCGGGCTTTGTCGATGCCGGCCAGCAGGGCGGCGACATCGTCGTCGGTGTTGTAAAAGGCGAGGGAGGCGCGCACCGTGCCCTGGGGCAGGGCCAGCGCCTGCATCAGCGGCATGGCGCAGTGGTGGCCGGTGCGCACCGCTATGCCCTGCATGTCGAGCAGGGTGGCCAGATCCTGGGGGTGAACGTCGTCCATCACGAAGGAGACGGCGCCGGCCCGGGGGCGGCCGATCACCCGGATATCGGCCATGGCGCTTAGTCCGTCCACCAGCTGGCGCAGCAGCGCGTCCTCGTGGCGCATCAGGGCGGCCCTGTCCTGCGCCTGCAGGTAATCCACCGCCGCCCCCAGGGCGATGGCGCCGGCGATATTGGGGGTGCCCGCCTCGAACTTGAAGGGCGGTGCGTTGAAGGTGGTGGCCTCGAAGCTCACGGTTTTGATCATCTCGCCGCCGGTCTGCCAGGGCGGCATCCGCTCCAGCCATTCGCTCCGGCCATAGAGCACGCCGATGCCGGTGGGGGCGAACATCTTGTGGCCGGAAAAGGCGTAGAAGTCGCAGCCGAGCGCCTGCACGTCCACCGGGAAGTGACCCACCGCCTGGGCGCCGTCCACCAGGGTAACGGCGCCGGCGGCCTTGGCCAGGCGAATAAGCTCCGCCACCGGGTTGACCTGGCCGAGGGCGTTGGACACATGGCCGATGGCCAGCAGTTTGGTGCGCTCGCTGATAAGGGCCCCGGCGGCGTCCAGGTCCAGCTCGGCGCTGTCGGTAAGCGGAATGACTTTCAGCACGGCGCCGGTGGCCGCCGCCGCCTGCTGCCAGGGCACGATATTGGCGTGATGTTCCAGGGTGCTGAGCAGGATCTCGTCCCCGGGTTGGAGGACGTGCCGGCCGAGGCTGAAGGCCACCAGGTTGATGGCTTCGGTGGTGCCCCGGGTCCAGATGATTTCCCGGGCCGAGGGGGCGTGGATAAAGCGCGCCACCTTTTCCCGCGCCTGCTCGAAGGCCCGGGTGGCCTGGCCGCTCAGGGCGTGGGAAGCCCGGTGCACGTTGGCGTTGGTATCCCGGTAGTAGTGGTTGAGGGCGTCCAGCACCGGCTGCGGCTTCTGGGTGGTGGCGGCGTTGTCCAGGTACACCAGGGGGTGGCCGTTGACGATTTGGGCCAGGGTGGGAAAGTCGCGTCTGAGTGCCTTGATGTCGGTCGCCATGATGTTGCCGGGAAAAGAAAAAACTGAGCGGATCATGAGCCAAAGCCGGGCCCATGACAAGGCGGCCTTCACCCGGAGGCTGTCTGCCGTTAAAATGACCGGCCGTTCAACGCCCCAGGAGCCTCGATGAAACTCAACCCCGCCCAGGACGACGCCGTACGCTATATCGCCGGGCCCTGCCTGGTGCTGGCCGGCGCCGGCAGCGGCAAGACCCGGGTGATCACCAACAAGGTAGCCTACCTGGTGCGCCAGTGCGACTACAAGGCGCGCCATATCGCCGCCGTCACCTTCACCAACAAGGCGGCGCGGGAGATGAAGGAGCGGGTGGCCCAGACCCTGGGCAAGCACGAGGCCCGGGGGCTGATGGTGTCCACCTTCCATACCCTGGGGCTGGAGATCCTCCGCCGCGAGCATAAGACCCTGGGGCTCAAGGCCGGCTTCTCCCTGTTCGACGATCAGGATCAGCTGGCGCTGATCAAGGAGCTGACCGAGCAGGAGCTGGATAACGACAAGGACAAGATTTCCCGCCTGCTGTCCACCATCTCCAACTGGAAGAATGATCTGGTGCTGCCGGCGCGGGCGGCCCGGCTGGCCACGGATCCGGAAACGGTGCTGTTCGCCCGGTGCTATGAGCGCTACCAGCGGCAGATGAAGGCCTACAATGCCCTGGACTTCGATGATCTGATCCTGATGCCGACCCTGCTGCTCAAGACCAACGCCGAGGTGCGTGCTTACTGGCAGAACAAGATCCGTTACCTCTTGGTGGACGAATACCAGGACACCAACACCAGCCAGTACGAGCTGGTCAAGCTGATCGCCGGCGAGCGGGCCCGCTTCACCGTGGTGGGGGACGACGATCAGTCCATCTATTCCTGGCGCGGGGCGCGGCCCCAGAACCTGGTGCTGCTGAAGGAGGACTACCCCAGTCTCAAGGTGATTAAGCTGGAGCAGAACTACCGCTCCCGGGGGCGCATCCTGCAGTGCGCCAACATCCTGATCGCCAACAATCCCCATGTGTTCGACAAGCAGCTGTTCTCGGAGATGGAATACGAGGCACCGGTACGGGTGCTGTTCGCCAAGCACGAGGAGCACGAGGCGGAGCGGGTGGTGGCCGAGATCATGGGCCACAAGTTTATGAACGGCAGCAAGTTCGGCGACTACGCCATCCTCTACCGGGGCAACCACCAGTCCCGGGTGCTGGAAAAGGCGCTGATGACCAACCGCATCCCCTACAAGATCAGCGGCGGCACTTCCTTTTTCTCGCGCACCGAGATCAAGGACATCATGGCCTACCTGCGGCTGCTGGTGAACCCGGACGACGACAACGCCTTCCTGCGGGTGGTGAACACCCCGCGGCGGGAAATCGGGCCCACCACCCTGGAAAAGCTGGGCACCTACGCCAATCAGCGGGGAAAAAGCCTGTTCGCCGCCAGTTTCGAGCTGGGCCTGGAGCAGCACCTCGGCGGCCGGGGCCTGGTGGCGGTGCGCGCCTTCTGCGACTGGCTGGTGCGCCGGGGCGACGAGGCGGCGCGCGGCAACGCGGTGGAAGCGGTGCGCGACATGATCAAGGACATCCACTACGAGGAGTGGCTGTACGAGAGTTCCCCCAGCCCGCGGGCGGCGGAGATGCGCATGCAGAACGTGTCCACCCTGTTCAAGTGGGTCAGCCAGATGCTGGAAGGCTCGGATCTGGACGATGCCATGACCCTGCCCCAGGTGGTCACCCGCCTGACCCTGCGCGACATGATGGAGCGGGGCGAGGAGGAAGACGACGGCGAACAGGTGCAGTTGATGACGCTGCACGCCTCCAAGGGCCTGGAGTTTCCCTTCGTGTTCATGGTGGGCATGGAAGAGGGGCTGCTGCCGCACCAGAGCAGCATCGACGAGGACAATATCGAGGAAGAGCGGCGCCTGGCCTATGTGGGCATTACCCGCGCCCAGCAGGCGCTCACCTTCACCCTGTGCCGGGAGCGGCGCCAGTTCGGTGAAATGGTGCGGCCCGAGCCGAGTCGCTTTTTGCTTGAGCTGCCCCAGCAGGATCTGGACTGGGAGCACAATCGCAAGCCGCCGAGCGAAGGGGAGCGGATGCAAAAGGGCCAGGCAGGTATCGCCGGTTTGAGGGCCATGCTGGGCCGGAAGTCGTGAGGCTGGCGTGAGGGGTAAGGTGTGAGGTGTGAGGTGTGAGGAGGGAAGTGTGTCCGATGTTTTTTCTCCCCACTCCTCACCTTTCACGCCTCGCTGTCTTCAATAAAAAAGCCGCATTGCTGCGGCTTTTTTATGGGCTGCGGTGCCTCAGAGGGCTTCCAGCATATAGTCGACGGCGTTGGTGATCTCTTCGTCGGAGCAATTGCCACAGGCGCCGCGGGGCGGCATGGCGTTGAAGCCGTTGAGGGCGTGGCTCAGCAGGGTATCGCGGCCCTGGGCAACGCGCGGTCCCCAGGCGTCGGCGTCGCCCTTGATGGGAGCGCCGGCGGCGCCGGTGGCATGGCAGGCGGCGCAGGCCGCGGTATACACGGCCTCGCCGCTGCGCGGGGCGGCAGGCTCGCCGCTGTTACCGGCGGCGGTGTCCACGATTCCTTCCAGATCGGCGGCGGTATAGACGCTGCCCACCGGCTTGGTGCGCTCGGCGATGGCTTCCGGCGACATATCATTGGCGGCGTAGGCCATGCCACTCAGCGAGGCAGCGGCAACACCGGCAAGCAACAGGTTTCTTAACAGGCTCACCTTTTTATTCTCCCAGTTGGCTTATTTGTTTCCGTTAAACCCGCGGAGTATACCCCAAGTGCGGCGGTCATTAAACGGTCTGGCTAAAAGAGTGTCGGGTCATAAAAACAGCAACTTGGGTACGGTCCCGGGGCATGATGCCAGCGGTCTGACTGGATCCTTTATGTTATTATCAATATTCTCTTGATATGAAAATGGCTGCGAGCATCACGGAGCACCCGACAACAATGAACGACAACAACACGCAGAATACCGGCCCGGACGACACCCAGGTCATGGATCAGATCGATCGTATCGTGACCCTGTGGCGGCGGGCTCGCCCCGATCTGGCCTTTGGGAGTACCGAGGTGATCGGTCGGGTGGTGCGGCTGGAATATTTTATTACCCGCCGGGTGCTGCAGGATCTGGCCCGCTACGACCTCAATGTGGGGGAGTTTGACGTGCTGGCCGCCCTGCGTCGCCACCCGCCCTATTTCCAGCTGTCGCCCAACCAGTTGCAGTCCATGGTGCTGATCTCCTCCGGCGCCCTGACCAACCGCATCAATCGGCTGGAAAGCCGGGGCCTGGTTACCCGGGCCCAGGCGGATCACGATCGCAGGGGGGTGATCGTCACCCTGACCGACGAAGGCTTCCGGGTGGTGGAGGACGCGGTCAAGTACCACCTCGCCGCCGAGGCCGAGCTGGCCTCGGCCCTGTCGGCCGAGGAGCAACGGCAATTCGCCGCCCTGCTGAAAAAAATGCTGCTGGCGGTGGAAGACTGAGGCCCATCTCACCTTTTTGACCTGCAGATGGCGATGACAGATTGATGACATCGCCATTTCCCGATTTCCTGCTGATAATTAGTAAAGGCCGGCCTTGAGCGGTGACACCGGTACAAGGCCGGACGCGTTCACCCTATTCAGACAGGCAGCGGTCGCCGTGCCGCCCGAGGAGGTCATCGAATGAAGTTATATTACAAGCCGGGCGCCAGCTCGCTTGCTCCCCATATCGTCTTGTCCTGGCTGGGCCTGCCCTATGAGCTGGAGCTGGCCGATACCCGGGACCCCGAGTTTCTCAAAATCAACTATATGGCCTCGGTTCCCGTGCTGTTCACGGAAGATCTCGGCCACTTGTACCAGAACAGCGCCATACTGCGTTACCTGTCCCGGCTCCCCGAAGGCGAACACCTGGGACCGGGTACGGATCCGGTGCTGCAATACCAGTGCGACTACTGGCTCAGTTTTCTCAATACCGATGTCTACAGTACCTTCGTCCCCTATTTCGCGCCGCAGAAATACACCAGTGATCGCAGCTTCGCCGCCCACGATGCCATCAAGGCCGCCGTGCCCGAGCGGGTCGCCCGCTTCCTGCAACGGATGGACAACCACCTCGCCAGCCGCACCTGGTACATGGACGAGCACAAGAGCATAGTGGACGCCTGCGCCTTTCCGCTTGAATACTGGGCGACCCTGGTGTTGCCCGAGGGGCTGGGTCCCTATCCCCACCTGGCCCGCCACTTCCAGGACATGAAGGAAGATCCGGGCGTACGCAAGGCCCTCGACGAGGAAGGCCTTAAACTCTAATGCCGGGCCACGATTAACCCGGTTCCCACCACGGTGGCCAGGGCGCCCAGCCAGGCGCCATTGGCCGGCCGCCGTTTCATCACGAGCCACAGCAAGGGCAGCACCAGCACCGGGCTGACCGAGCTCAGCATGGCCACCATGCCCACCTCGCCGTAACGCAGGGCCAGCAGGATCAGCGTCATGCCCACGCCCATCGCCAGGAAGGCATTGAGCGCCACCATGCCGAACACCGGCCAGTTGATGGCGCGCAGCGGCCTGGCCACCGCCAGGCCGCACCAGAGCAGGGCCAGGTGGGCGACAAAGGCGGTGCTCATGCGTACCGCCGAGGCGGCGACCGGATCTATCTCGCCCATCATCACCGGTTTGACCATCAGGGTGGCCACCGACTGGCACAGGGCCGACAACAGCCCCAGGCCGACGCCGGGCCAGGGGTTGCCGTCATCCTGCTCCCAGGCATGGGTGTCGTTGCCGCGCTTGCCGAAGAAGATGGCGGTCATGACCCCGCCCACCAACAGCAGGCAGCCGAGCAGGGTCAGGCCGGTGATGGTCTCGCCGAACACCAGGTAGCCGAGCAGGGCCGAAAACAGGGCATGGGTGGCGAACAGCACCCCGGCCCGGCGGGGACCGAGCCGGTTCATGGCGGCGAACAGCGCGGTATCGCCGATAAAGATCCCGATCAGCCCGGAAATGGCCATGACGCCTAAACTGTGGGGACTCAGGCTGGCCCAGCCACCGCCAAGCAGGGCCACCGACCACAGCATCAGGCTGACGCAGAACATCCGCCAGCGGGAAAAGGCGAAGGCGCCCAGGTGGCGGGCGGCATTGGCCGAGAGCAGGCTGGCCACCGCCCAGCAGGCGGCCGCCGCCAGGGCGAGAAAATCGTAGGAAAAAGGCATCTTCGGGCAGAATGTCGGGAGAAAGGCCCAGTCTAGCAAGTTTTCTGCGCCCGCCAAGGGCATTTGCGCCCGGCCTCCTTAGCGGGTTTAATAGCGGCTGAGCCGTTACCACAAGAATCACAAGAGCCGCCATGCGCATACTGCACACCTCCGACTGGCACCTGGGCCAGCATTTTCTGGGCAAGAACCGTTATGACGAACACCGGGCCTTCCTGAGCTGGCTGGTGGAGCAGGTCGAAGGGCACGGGGTCGATGCGGTCATCCTGGCCGGCGACGTGTTCGACACCGGCACGCCGCCGAGCTATGCGCGCGAGCTGTACAACCAGTTTGTGGTCGAGCTGCAGCGAACCGGCGCCCATCTGGTGGTATTGGGCGGCAATCACGACTCGGTGGCCATGCTCAACGAGTCCCGGGAACTGCTCGGCTGCCTGAACGTGTCGGTGATCGCCGGGGTGCTGGCCGAGCCGGAACGGCAACTGCTGACCCTGCACCGGCGAAACGGTGAGCCCGGCGCCCTGCTGTGCGCCGTGCCCTTTATCCGCAGCCGGGAGGTGCTGGAAAGCCAGGCCGGCCAGAGCGGCCGGGACAAGCAGCAGGCCCTGCAGCAGGCCATCGCCGACCACTACCGGACCCTGTTCGAGCTGGCCGAAGGGCGGCGCGCGCAACTGGCTGCGGCCCTGCCCATCCTCGCCACCGGCCACCTCGCCACCGTGGGGGCCAGCAGCAGCGACTCGGTGCGGGAGATCTACATCGGCACCCTGGAGGCGTTTCCCGCCGCCGCCTTTCCCGCCGCCGACTATATCGCCCTGGGTCATATCCACCGGCCCCAGAAGGTGGCCGGACTGGAGCACGTTCGCTACTGCGGCTCGCCCATTCCCCTCAGTTTCGACGAAGTTGGCCAGCAGAAGGAGGTACTGCTGGCGGAGTTCGCCGGAGGGGGCCTGGAACGGGTGACCCCGCTGCCGGTACCCCTGTTCCAGCCGCTGGCCCGGATTGGCGGCAACCTGCAGGAACTGGGCGCAGCCATGGCCGATGTGGCGGCTAACGGCAGCGAAAACCGGCCAGTCTGGCTGGAGGTGACGGTCACCGGCGACGACTACCTGAGCGATCTGCAGCCCCGGGTGCAGGCCCTGGCCGAGGGGCTGGCGCTGGAGGTGCTGCTGGTGCGCCGGGGGCGGCGGGAGCAGGCCGCGGCCCTGGTGGCCGAGCAGCGCGAGACCCTGAGCGAGCTGACGCCGGAGCAGGTGTTTGCGCGGCGGCTGGCGGCGGAGACCCTGGCGGAGGCGGATCTGGCCGCGCTGAACGGGCTGCATGCCGAGGTGCTGGCGGCGCTGGGGGAGGAGGCATGAAAATCCTGACCCTCAGGCTGAAGAACCTGAATTCCCTCAAGGGCGAATGGAAAATCGACTTTACCCGGGAACCCTTCCTGGACAGCGGCCTGTTCGCCATCACCGGGCCCACCGGGGCCGGCAAGACCACCCTGCTGGACGCCATCTGCCTGGCGCTTTATCACCAGACACCGCGGATGAAGGTGATCTCCGCCGGCGGCAACGAGCTGATGACCCGCCATACCGCCGACTGCCTGGCGGAGGTGGAATTCGAGGTGAAAGGAGAAGGCTACCGCGCCTTCTGGAGCCAGCGCCGGGCCCGGGACAAGAGCGACGGCAAGCTGCAGGCGCCCAGGGTGGAGCTGGCGAAGCGGAGCGGCGAGATCCTGACCGACAAGATCAACGACAAGTTGAAACTCACCGAGCAACTGACCGGGCTCGACTTCGGCCGCTTCACCAAGTCCATGCTGCTGGCCCAGGGTGGCTTCGCCGCCTTTTTGCACGCGGACGCCAACGAGCGGGCGGAACTGCTGGAGGAGCTGACCGGCACCGACATCTACGCGCGCATTTCCCAGCGGGTGTTCGAGCAGACCCGGGAGCACAGGGCCGCCCTGGCGCAACAGGAGGCCAGGGCCCAGGGCGTGGCGCTGCTGAGCGAGGAGGAACGGCAGAGCATCGAGCAGGAGCGGGCCGGGACAGGCACCGAGCTGGCCGGGCAGCAAGAGGGGTTGCGGCAAACCCGGGCCGAGCTGCAGCGCCGCCGCCAGTGGGATCACTGCGAGCAACAGCGGGTTGCCGCCCGCCGGGAGCAGCAACAGGCCCTGGCCGCCCTGAACGACGCGGCTGACGAACAACAGCGGCTGCGGCAGAGCGAGCCGGCCGCCCGCTTGTATCCGCAATGGCAACAGCTGCAACAGCACCAGGCGCGGCTCGGCACCCTGGCGGCCCAGCTGGAGCGGCGCGAGGCCGGGCTGGCCACCCTGACGGCTGAGCGCCGCCGGCACAGCTGGCAGGGACTGTCGTTCAGCCACCAGCACCATCAGGCCTTGCAGGCCCGGGACGCCGAACTGGAGCGGCAACAGCAAGGGCTGGCCGAGGCCATGGCCGCCAACGCCGCCGGTGAACGCTTGGGCGAGCAGCTGGCGGGCTGGTGCGCCAGTGTGGAGCAGCTCGACCGGCTGCAGCAGCAGGCTCACAAGGCGCGGCTGCGGCAGCAGCAGCAGGGCGATGAACAACAGCGGCTTGAGCATGACCGGCAAGTGCTGGCACAGCAACAGCAGCAGGCGCAGCAGGCCGAGCAACAGGCGGAAGCACAATACCGGCAACAACAGCAGGCACTGGCCAATATTCTGGGCGCGCTCACCGAGCCGGAGCTGAAGGCGCGCCTTCAGCAATTGCGCGGGCAGCAGCCAGACTGGCTGACCCTGCAGCAAAGTGTCGACCGGCTGCGGGAGCTGCAGCACGAGCGGCAACAGGAGCAGCAAAAGCAGGCCCGGATGGAGCCGGAATGGCGACAGGGCGAGCAGCAACTGGAACAGGCCCGTGAGCAGTACCGCGTGCTCCAGGAGCAGGTGAAGGACAAAACCCGCTTGCTGGAGCAGGAAAAGCTGATCCGCTCCCTGGAACAACACCGGGCGCAGTTGCAGCCCGGCGAAGCCTGCCCGCTGTGTGGCAGCGAGTCTCATCCGGCCATCGAGGCGTATCGGAACCTGGATGGCAGCACGGCAACCGAATTGCAGCAAAAGAGCGCCGAGCTGGAAAAGATGGAGCAGCAGGGCCAGAGACTGAGCGCTCTGCAGGCGGAGCGCAAGGCGGTGCTGGAGCAGATCAGGCTGCGGCTGCAGCAGCTGGACAGGGCCATGGCGGAGCACGGCGCGCGGCAAGCCGCGCTGCTGCTGGCCCTGGCTCTGGATGCGGATCACTGGCCAGCACAACTTGACGAGCGCCGGCAACAGCTGGCGCGGCTCGAGCAGCAGGCCGAACAGCTGGATGCGGCCAAAACCGTCCTGAACCGCGGGGAGCAGGCCAAACAGGCCGCCACTGCCCAGGCCGACAGGCTTAAACACCGGCAACAGTTGCTGGAGCAGCAGCAGCAAACCCTGCTGCGGGCACAGCAGCAGCTGAACGAAGAATGCCGGGCCATTGAGCAGCAGCGGAAGGAGCTGGAGCAACGGCTGACCGCCAGCGTCGGTCAAAAGCCCGCAAGCTGGCAGGACTGGTTGCAGCAGACCGAGCAGCAATGGCAGCACTGGCGGCAGCAGCAGGCCGCCGTCACCCGCTTGAAAGAGGAGCGCCAGCAGTTGGCCGTCAGCCTGAGCGAGGCGGGCAGCCTGTTCCTGCGCTGGCAGCAGCGCTGGCAGGCGCTGGGGCTGCCCGATGGCGAGCCGGTCACGGCGGCAGATCCGCTGGCCGCGGCCCAGGAAGCGGAAACACGGCTGGCTAGCCTGAATGACGAACTGCAGCGCCAGGGGGCCATTCAGGAGCAGGAGCAACAGCAACTGGCGGTGTTGCAACGGGAGCTGAGCGACGCACAGGCAAGCTGGCAGCAGGCTCTGGCCGCCAGTCCCTTCGCCGACGAGGCCGCCTTTATCGCCGCCCGGCTGGAGGAGGACGAGCGCCAGCAGTTGCAGGCGCGGCTGCAGGCCCTGCAACAGGCGCGGGCGCTGGCCGCGGATCGGCTGGCCCAGGCCGAGCAGGCCTGGCAGCAACTGGGGCCGCAGCCACCGGCGCCGCTGGCGGAGCTGGAGGCCCGGGAGCGGCGACAGCAGGACGCCGTCAACCTGCTGCAGCAGCAGTTGGGCCGGCTCGACGGCCGGCTGGAGCACGACGCCGCCCAGCGCCGGCAGCAGCAGGCCCTGCTGGACGAGATCGAGCGGGGACGCCGGCAGCTGCATCACTGGGAGCAACTCAACAGTCTGATCGGCTCCGCCGACGGGGCCCGCTACCGTCGCTTCGCCCAGGGGCTGACCCTGGAGCACCTGGTGCACCTGGCCAACCGCCGGCTGGCGCGGCTGCACGGCCGCTACCGGCTGGCCCGCAAGGACGGCGGCGAGCTGGAGCTGGCGGTGATCGACGGCTGGCAGGCGGACGCGGCCCGGGATACCCAGACCCTGTCCGGCGGCGAGAGCTTCCTGGTCAGCCTGGCGCTGGCGCTGGCGCTGTCGGATCTGGTCAGCAGCAAGACCCGCATCGACTCCCTCTTCCTCGACGAGGGCTTCGGCACCCTGGACGCCGAGACCCTGGAGGTGGCCCTGGACGCCCTCGACGCCCTCAACGCCAGCGGCAAGATGATCGGCATCATCAGCCATATCGAGGCGCTGAAGGAGCGGGTGCCGGTGCAGATCCGGCTGAGCAAGAGCCAGGGCCTGGGCCTGAGCCGGCTGGCACCGGAATTCGCGGTGAGCTAGCCGCCCAGGCCGTGGTCGGCCGGGCGCAGCCCGCTGTCGTCGATGGGAGCGGGGTCGCCGCCGATCCGGGCCGCCAGCAGCGAGGCCGAGCCCATGGCCAGGGTCCAGCCCAGCATGCCGTGGCCCAGGTTAAGGTAGAGGTTGTCGGCCCCGGCCCGGCCGATGATGGGGGCGCTGCTGGGGGTGACCGGGCGGAAACCGGTCCAGCGGTCGAGCAGGCGATCGTAGTCGCCGGCCTCGGGGAAGCGTTGCCGGCAGACCCGCAGCAGGTGAGCGATGCGATCCTGGTCCAGCGTCCGATCGTCACCGACGATATCGGCGCAGCCGGCCACCCGCAGCCGGTCGCCGACGCGGGCGAACACCACCTTGTTGTCCACGTCGGTGATGCACACCGCCGGGGCCCGCTCGGTGGCGGGCACCGTGATGCTGTAGCCCTTGATCGGATAGATGGGAATATGCAGGCCGATGCCGCGGGCCAGCGCCAGGCTGTCGGGGCCGGTGGCGAGCAGGTAGGCGTCGGCGGTGATACTGCCCTGGCTGGTGTCCAGCCCGGTGATGCGGTTCCCCTCTTTGTGCAGGCGGTGAACCCGGCAGTGATAATGCGCTTCGAACCCTGGCTGTTGGCGCAGCCGGTCCAGCAGGGCGAGGGCGAACCGGTGGCAGTCGCCCACCTCGTCGAGGGGGGAATGGACCCCGCCGGCCATGGGGACGGCCAGCTGGGCCAGACCGGGTTCGAGCGCCAGGCACTGCCGCCAGTCCAGCACCCGCTGCGGGCAGCCCCACTCTCCTTTCTGCCGGACCCGGGCGGCGGCCTGCTCCAGATCCTGGCGGCTGCCGTAGAGGTGCAGCTTGCCCGAAGGCCGGTGATCGAACCCGAGTTCACACTCTTCCATTAGCTCATGCAGCCTGTCCCGCGAATGCAGGGCGAGCCGCAGTATATTGCGGGTATTGCGCTCTTCCCGGCTCGCCCGGGCGTGCAGCAGGAAGCGGCCGCCCCAGCGCAGCAGTTGTCCGTCCGCCGACATCCGTACCCGGAAGGCGGGATCCCGGCCCAGCAATATCCGGGGCATCTTGGCCACCAGGCCCGGCGAGGCCATGGCGTCGGTATAGGAGTAGCTCAACTGGGCCCCGTTGGCGAAACTGGTGCCGAGGGCGGGCCCCTCGTCCGCGTCCAGCAGCATCACCCGATAGCCGGCACGGGCGAGCAGGTAGGCGGAGGTGACGCCGATGATGCCGGCGCCGATGATCGCGATGGACTCTGTCTTCATGGTACACCTCGTCCTAGTTGGCCAGGGGAAGGGCGGCCGCGTGCCGGCGGTACTGGGTCGCCGCCGCGACCAGCGCCTCGAACAGCCGGCGCTCCCCCTGGTTGATCAGGTATTCGGGGTGCCACTGAAAGCCCAGGCAGAAGTGCTGGCCGGGAATTTCGATCGCCTCGACGATGCCGTCGTCGGCGACGGCGCTGACGATGATGTCCGGCGGCAGATCCCGCACCGCCTGATGATGCACGCTGTTCACCTCCAGCGACTCCTGCCGGAACAGCTGGAACAGCCGGGTGCCGGGGGTGAGGTGCACCCGGTGTCCGGCCAGGTGGTGGGGCGGGGGTTGCATATGGTTCAGGCTGTCCTTCACTTCGCTGGGAATATCCTGGATCAGTTTGGCACCCTTGAGTACCGCCAACAGCTGCATGCCGCCGCAGATGCCGATCAGGGGAAGGTCGCGGGCCAGCGCCCCTTCGATCAGCTTGCGCTCGAACCGGGTGCGCCCTGCCTTGGTCACCAGCTCTCCCTGGCGCAGGGTTTCTCCGTAGAGTTCGGGCGGGATGTCATACATGCCGCCGCTGATCACCAGGCCGTCGACCAGGTCGAGATAGTGCTCCGCCGCGTCCTGCTCGTGGGGCAGGGCCAGCGGCAGCCCGCCCGCCGCCGCTATGGCGGAGCAGTAGTTCTCCCGCAGCGCGTACCAGGGCTCCGGGGCATAGCCCGGGGTGTGTTCGATATCCAGTGTGATTCCGATGACCGGCATGGAAGACATGATGCGTACCTCTGTGACTGTGATGAAGGCTTCGTTAATGTTTGATCGTGCGTCGGCGGCGGTGGTTTCGTGTTCCCCGCTACCCGCGCGGGTTATCGCCCCATCGGCTGGTAGCCCAGGATCACCTCGGGCAGCAGCAGCGACAGCGACGGGATAAAGGTGGTCAGCAAGAGCACCGGCAGATAGCCGAACAGGATGAACGCCATGGTGTATCCGATCATCCTGGGCAGGGTGGTGTTGCCGATCAGCCCGGAAAAATAGAGGATGGGCGCCGTGGGCGGGGTGATCAGGCCCATCCCCAGGTTGACGCCGACAATGGCGCCGAAATGCACCGGATCCATGCCCAGGCTGACGGCAACCGGCAACAGCATGGGGGAGGCCAGCAGGACGCCGCTGATGTCGTCCAGGAACATGCCGATCAGCAGCAGGAACAGGTTGATGAGCAACAGCAGCAGTATCTTGTTGTCGCTGAGGCCCAGAATGAACTCCATCACGGTCTGCGGTACGTTGCCCATGGTCCAGACCCGCGCCAGCATCGACGAAAAGAACACCAGTATCATCAATACCGCCGCTATCTGGCCGGTCTTCCAGGCCACGTCGGCAAGGGAGCGGAAGCTCAGCCCCCGGTAGATGAACACGGCGACGGGAATGGCGTAGATCACGGCAATGGCGGCGGCTTCGGTGGGGGTGGTGATGCCGCCGTAGATGCAGCCCAGAATGACGATGGGCATGGCCAGCCCGAAGGCGGCGCGCTTGGTCTTGAGCCAGACATCGGTGCCCGTATCCCGCAGCGAACGGCGAGGGGGCTCGACCACCGCCATGTTCCGGGTCAGCACCAGGTTCAGCAGGGTGAAGCTGCCGATCAGCAGCAGGGCCGGCAGCACCGGGGCCAGGAACATGGCGGTGATCGAGGTGTTGGTCACCCAGCCATAGAGGATCATCGAGGAGCTGGGCGGGATCAGCAACGCCAGCACGGAAGAGGCCGCCACCAGGGTGGTGGCGTAGCCCCGGTCATAACCGCGCTCGACCATCTTGGGGATCATGATGGATCCGATGGAGGCGACCGCCGCGGTGGACATGCCGGAGATGGCGCCAAAGATGGCGGTGGAAAACACCACCACTATGCCGAGCCCGCCCTTGACCCGGGCGATCAGGCTTTCGGCCAGATCGATCAGGCGGCCGGCGATGCCGCCCTGGGTCATCAACCCGCCGGCGAAGATATAGAGCGGAATGGCCAGCAGGATCAGCGATGACAGCTTGGTAAAGCCCGACGACACCAGGAAGTTGGCGTTGTGAAAGTCACCCGTCGCAAACAGGAACAGGGCGGCGGCCGCAAAGCACAGGGGAGCGGGCACACCCAGCAGCAGCAGGCCGACGAGGATGATGGCATCAAGCAGAATGTCGATATTCATCAGGATCTTCCTTCCGCCTTGCGGGCGGTGTCGTTATCGTCGATGTCCGCCAGGGAATGATAAGGGCGGCCCGCGACCAGGCAGTGGAGCCTGCCGACCAGCTCGATAAGGGTGTAGAAAAACATGAGCCCCGCTCCCGCCAGCATGGCGGCATGCACGTAGTAGAGCGGTATTCTCAGCTCCGGCGACTTGGGCACCCGGGCCAGGCTCCACTGGAAATAGCCGAGGCAAAGCCAGCAGACCCAGCCGATGATGGCCAGTGAAATCAGCGAGACCAGGGCCTGGAGGGTCGCCTTCGCCGCCGGGGAGGACAGGGCGATGTCCATGACGCCGGCCGAGATATGGTTGCCGCGATAAACACCGTAACCGGAGCCGATGAAATAGAGCCAGACCGCCAGGTAGACCGCGATCTCTTCCACCCCATAGAGGGGCAGATCCAGAAAATAGCGAATAAATACCTGAATAAAGATCAGGACGGAAAAGGCGATGGTGGTCAGTCCCATCACCAGGCGCTGCAGCCACAACAGCTTGTTATGCAGCAGGGATAAAACGGTCGTGTCCATGACGATCCCCTGTGTCGGGGCCCTTCCGGCCGCCGAAGGACGGGGAAGGGCAGGAAGGGCGGGTCTTATGCCAAAGTGGGCATGACGGTGGTGCCGGCGGGGATGGCCCCACTCGGGTGGGGCCCTGTCACCGGATGCCGGCCACTGGCCGGAGGGACTACCTGATGCCCAGGCTGAGCTTCAGGCGGGCCATGTTGATAGCGCCTATTTCATCCTCTATCTTTGGCCAGACATCGGCACGCACCACCCGGGCCACGGACTCGAGTTCGGACTTGTCCAGCTCCACCACCTCAATCCCCTTGTCGCGCATCTGCTGCAGGAATTTCTCGTGCTCCTGCTCGGCCGTGGCGAAGCGCTCGGCGGACAGCTCGGTGGCGGCCCGGCGGATGGCCTGCTGCTGCTCCCGGGAGAGGCTGTCGAAACGGCCCTTGTTCACCGCCAGGAAAGACACCTCGAAGTGGTCGTTGTTCTGCACCCACATCTTGGCGATGTCGGCGAAGTTGTTCATGACCAGCTCGGGCGTCGCCCCGATGGCGCCATCCACCACCCCGGTCTGCATGGCGGTATAAAGATCCGACCAGGGGATGGGGGCGGTCTGATAGCCCAGGCGCTTGAGCAGCTCCTGGTGGGTGGTGCCACCCGGCCAGACCCGGATCTTGAGGCCCTGGCTGGCGTTCGGATCCCGGGGGGCGGGCGCCGGCCTGGTATAGACGATGCCGCCCATGCCTGAGACAAAGGCGCCCAGTATCTTGATGTCCTGCTCGGCCAGGGCCTCGTTGATGATTTCATGGACGACGCCGCCTTCCGAGAAGGCATCCCGGCCGGATTCGAAGTCGAGGGCCGCGTAGGGGAACCATTGCAGGGCGAGCACTTCGTTGAAGCTGTTGGACAAAGGCTGCAGGGCGAGATCGATGGTGCCTTCCATCACCTGTTCGTGCACCTCGACCCAGTCGCCGAGCTGGCTGGAGGGATAGACCTTGATGT
The DNA here is from genome assembly GCF_002237365.1 of Zobellella denitrificans. Taxonomy (GTDB): domain Bacteria; phylum Pseudomonadota; class Gammaproteobacteria; order Enterobacterales; family Aeromonadaceae; genus Oceanimonas; species Oceanimonas denitrificans. The sequence continues at coordinate 11,881 of NZ_NMUO01000020.1, read as the reverse complement.
CGATGCTGTCCTGGCTGTACTGCCTGACCCGCGCCGAGAAGGCATTGGCGAACGCCACCACGGTGGAGGTGGGGGGCTCGATCGCCGACAGCCGCAGGGTCTCGGCGGAGAGGGCGGTAAGGGGGCTCAGCGCCAGGGCGCTGGCCAGGGCGACAGCGGAAAAGGTGGGGATGCGATGCAAGAGTTTCATGGCCGACTTCCTTGTGGTTGGGACGGAGGAGATGGCGCCCCGCAGGCGCCTCCTGGGTATTCATTAGAGCAGGGGCCGCCGTCGGCGAGCAGTTCGCAGCCGGCACAGCCCGGCGCACTTGGTGCGTCATCCCTGGCGCAATCTGTGCGCCCGGTCGGAAAGGTGCCAACCGGGGCCTTCCGTAAATGGCATGGGAGCCGTCCCGGTGGCACAATTGGCCACAGCCATGGCCGCCCGGCCGGGCGGCCAAGTCCTTGGAGAGACGACGATGATCAGGGGAAAGCGAAGAAGGAAGCCGGCTGCGGCCGCACCTTTCGGGAGCAGAATGCAGGCCGGGAAGCAAGGTGATGGCTTCCGGGGCGGGAGGAAAAGCATGATGTGCCTGGAAGGCAGGGAGTGAGCCGGGTGGATTTTACGGACAACCTGAAGCTGCTCTGCGGCCACTACCCGTCGATGGCCCAGGTATGCCAGAAAATGGGCATCAACCGGACCCAGTTCAACAAGTACCTGAGCGGCAAGGTGCATCCCTCCAAGGCGAACCTGCGCCTGATCTGCGACTTTTTCGGGGTGGAGGAGTTCGAGATCCTGATGCCCCATGAGCAGTTCACCAAGCAGGTGATCGCGGCTCGCGCCGGGAATGCTCCCCAGGACGGCTACTCCCGGAAAATGGCCGAGCTGCGCAGTCGGTCCCGGCCGAGCCTGGAGCGCTACCTGGGCTGGTATCACGAATACTACTATTCCCTGGGCTACCCGGGACGGATTTTCCGCTCGCTGATCCAGCTCAGCACCAGCAAACAGGGCATCGCCTACACCAGGTACGAACGGCTGATCGGCGCGGGGGCGCGCGGCGAAAAAGTGACCCACTGCCGTTACCATGGCATCGCCGTCAACCTGTGCGACCGTATCTTCCTGATGGACTACGAGGCGCTGACGGAAAACGAAATCACCCAGACGGTGCTGTTCCCCTCCTACAAGAGCCAGCTCAGGCACCTGCTCGGCGTGAAAATCGGCGTGTCGTCCAAGAGCCATCGCACCCCGGCCTGTACCCGGGTGCTCTATGACTACCTGGGCGACAGCATCGATTTCAAGAAGCAGTTCAGGGTGTGCGGCCTGTACGAGGAAGCCGAGGTCGACGGCCGTATCCGGGCCGCCATCGACAACCGGCGAGCTGTAGACGAGCCGCTGTTTCTCGCCATCGGCGAGTAGGGCCTTTGCGGCGGCGAATCAAAAAAACCGGGGCTGGGCCCCGGTTGGAAACGTGAACTTCACTTGAGGTCTTTCAGGAGATCTTCATCAGCGCCGGTATGCCGGGCAGCATGCCCACCATGGCCATGATCACCAGCAGCACCGCGAAGGTGATGCCGGGGATCACCCAGCGGTCCATCAGGCGCAGCTTCTTGCCGCGCTCCTTGTCACCGATAAGTCCCAGGTTGTCGAGCAGCATGGTCATGGACCAGCCGAACACCGGGTTGACGAAGGCGGAGGCGAACACCACTATACCGGCGGACTGGCTGCTGGTGGTGTTGCGGGTCATCTGCATGCCGGCTTCCAGCAAAGGCATGAAGACACCGACGAGCAGCGCCACCCGCAGCACCGGATCCCACACCGCCAGATCCATGGGGTAGCCCCAGAGGGCGGCGACCACGCAGAACAGGCCGGTGAGCACGGCGCCGGCGGGGATGGGGCGCTTGGCGATGGCGGCGGGGATCATGTAGGTGCCCCAGGAGGAGGCCAGGTTGCCGCCGCCGAGCAGGCTGCCCACCGCCTGGCGTACCGAGGCCACGCCCATGGTGTCGTCCACGTTCATCAGCACCTTATCGGCCTTCTTCGGGTAGTTCAGCTCCTGGAACACCCGGTGGCCCATAAAGTCCGGCGACCACATGGCCACCGCCAGCACCGCGAAGGGGATCACGCTCACAAAGTGGTGCAGCTCGGGCCAGCCCATCTGCCAGCCGGTGCTTTCGCCCCACCAGTAGCCCGGGCTCAGGTGGGGGATGCCCGGCTCGGTCACGAACTCGAAGGGCGCACCCAGGACGATGGCGATCAGGAAGGCCAGGCCGGAGCCGAGCGGGATCGACAGCCAGCGCATTTCCAGCCGGGCCAGCAGGGCGTACATGATGATGGTGGCGAGGATCACCGCAAAGGCGATATGGCCCATGTCGATGCCCGTGGCCCAGGCGTTGAGCGCCTTGATCTGGCTGAGCAGGCCCATGGCGCCCAGGTAGATCAGCAGGCCGCCGCGCACCCCGTCGCTGGTAAGCGCCATCAGCTTGCTGCCGCCCTTGCTGATGCTGAGCAGCAGGCCGAACAGGCCCACCATCAGCCCCAATGCCAGGGGGTGACCGCCGGAGGCGACGATCAGCGGGATCAGCGGGATCATGGGGCCGTGGGTGCCGGCCAGGTTGGCGTTGGGGTTGATCAGCCCCGAGAACAGGATCACGAACAGCAGGGCGGCGATCAGCATCTCGAAGCGGACGTTTTCCACCACGAAGTCGTTGCCGAGCCCGAGCGGGCCGGCAAAGGCGGCCACCACGGCGGCCACCATCACTATCTTGCCGATGGTCGCGGCCAGGGCCGGCACCAGATCTTCCAGTTCGAAGCTGTAGTCGCGAAACGGCAGGTTGATGCGCCAGCGGCGGGGGGCCATGATCGACAGCTCGTGCTCCAGGTAGGCGGCGCGGCTGTCGAACTCGCGCCGGGGCTTGCGCAAATCGCGGTAACGGGGGGATTGGGCCTCTGACACGGGACTCTCCTTGATGATGCTCATCACTATGGTGTCATGTTGGCGCCCATGGTATGGCCTGTTACCGCTTTGTGCCATGCGACCTAAGTCTTAACAAAATGCCATTTCGTGAAATATTTCTTTAACAGTGAACGGGCTTGCCCAGGCCCTCAGCCGTCGGCGGGGGCAGGGCTGCCCTGCACGATATGGATGAAATTCTGCAGGGCCGGGGAGTGGTTGTGGCGGTTCCAGGCGAAGTGGATCGACATGTCGCACTCCCGCAGCTCGGCCATGTCGATAAAGTGCACCCCGGGCGGCGAGCTCCAGCGGCAGTCGCCGGGCACGATGGAAATGCCCAGGCCGGCGGCGACCAGGCTGAGGATGGTGATGTTGTCGGCCCCCTGCTGCACCACCCGGGGCACCAGGCCGAGCCGGGTGAAGTAGGCGCTCAGCCGATCGTAATAGAGGGGGGAGGTATGGCGGGGGCCCCAGACGAAGTCGAACTCGTTCAGCGCCCGCACCCGGGCGGGCGGCGAGGCCACCAGCGGGGAGCCGGCGGGCACCGCCAGCACCAGGTGATCCCGGTGGAACAGATGGCTCTGCAGGAAGTCGGGAACCCTGTCCTCCAGATACAGGAAACCCGCGTCTATGCTGCCCTCCTTCAGCCTCTCGCCCTGGGGCCCCGAGAGCAGCGGATAGACCTCCAGCGCCACCTGGGGGTAGTCGTCCCGGAAGCGGGCCAGCAGCCGCCGGATATCCGGCACCCACAGGTGGGACACCGTCACCCCCAGGGTGACCTTGCCGGTTAGACCCTGGCCCAGGGCGCGGATGCGCGCCATCACCTGCTCCCGGTTTTCCAGCATCTTGCCGGCTTCTTCGTAGAGCGCCTGGCCGGCCACGGTCAGCGTCATGCCCCGGGTATGGCGCTCGAACAGGCTGACCTGCAGTTTTTCTTCCAGGGCGTGGATCTGGCGGGTCAGGGCTGGCTGGGCGATGTGCACCCGGCGGCTGGCCGCCGACAGGGAGCCTTCCTCCACCACGGCGACGAAATAATGCAACTGGCGAAAATCCATCTCAACGTTCCGGTGGTTTCACACCGGTCTCCATACCTTAATGGCATTGCGGGTATAGATATTTACTATTTTTTATATTGCTGTAACAAGTCCTATCTTGATCATTAACACTTGCCCTGTCGGCGAGTCGAGGAAAGCCATTGCGAAGGAGATGCTTTATGAATACCAACCGCTGGATAGGGCTGCACTTTGTGCTCTGCACCCTGGCCATGATCTGGCCCGGGGCCCTGATCGCCAACCGGGTGGAGCCCATGATACTGGGCCTGCCGTTCCTGTTCTTCTGGTACATCCTGTGGATGTTCCTGCTGTTCGCCGGCCTGCTGGCGGCCTTTATCAAGCAGTATGGAGGCCAGCGCCATGTCTGACGCCGTCATCGTTACCGGCATTACCCTGTCCTACCTGCTGCTGGTGCTGTGGGTGGGGGTGCGCGCCCGCGGCAAGGGCACCGGCTCCAGCTCCAGCCTGGAGCAGTACGTGGCCGGCGGCCGACATGTGGGGGTGCTGATCCTGTTCTTTATCCTGGGGGCGGAAATCTTCTCCGCCTTCGCCTTTCTCGGCACCCCGGGCTGGGCCTACAAACACGGTGCCCCCGCCCTCTACATCCTGGCTTACCTGAGTCTTATCCCCATCATCATCTGGGTGATGGGGCCGCGGGTGCGCGAGCTGGGCAAGGCCCACGGCTACCTGACCCAGGCCGACCTGATCGCCCATCACTATCGCAGCCCGGGCCTGGGCGCCTTCGCCGGCAGCATCAGCGTGGTGGCGCTGATCCCCTACCTGGCCATCCAGATCGCCGGCGCCGGCCTGCTGTTCCAGGCGGCCACCGGCGGCCTGGTGCCCTTCTGGCTGGGGGCGCTGCTCGCCTTCCTGGTGGTGGCGGCCTATGTGTACTGCAGCGGCCTGGGCGGCATCGGCTGGACCAACCTGCTGCAGGGGGTGATGATGGTGGCCATCGCCTGGTTCCTCGGCTGGGCGGTGACCGACCGCCTGTTCGGCGGCGTGGGTCCCATGTTCGAGCAGATCCAGCTGCAGATGCCCGAGTACCTGGTGATGCCGGGCGCCACCGGGGTCATGGGCTGGGGCGCCTTCAGCACCGCCATACTGGTCAGCGCCTTCGGCGGCGCCATGTGGCCGCACCTGTTCATGAAGTTCTACACCGCCGAAAACGACCGTACCCTGCGCCAGGTGGCCGTGTTCTACCCGCTGTTCGCCTACCTGCTGGTGCCCCTGCTGCTGATCGGCTTCGCCGGCATCCTGGTGTTCGCCGATCAGCCCCTGGCCCGGCCCGACGAGGTGCTGCTCAAGCTGGTGATGGACGTGGCCGGCTTCTCGCCCTGGGTGACCGGCATCATGCTGTCCGGCGCCCTGGCGGCGGCCATGTCCACCGGTGCCAACCTGGCCCATACCGCCGCCACCATAGCGGTGCGCGACATCCTCTGCATCTCGGTGATGCGCAAGGCGTCCGAACGGGCCGTGGTGCGGGCCATCCAGCTGGGGGTGCTGGTGGTGTCGCTGCTCGGCTACCTGTTCGCGCTCTACAACCCGGCGTCGCTGGTGGCGGTGCTGCTGGGCGCCTTCGGCATCATAGTGCAGCTGATGCCCATGGTGGTCGGCGCCCTCTTCCTGCCCGCCCTCACCAAACAGGCGGTGATCGCCGGCACCCTGCTGGGCAGCGGCCTGACCCTGCTGTACCAGTTCTACCTGCCGTCGCCGCTGCAGTTCCATCCCGGCTTCTGGGGCTTTTTGCTCAACCTGCTGGTGGTGGCCCTGTGGCAATGGCTGTTCAACAACAAGACCGACGCCGTGGCGTCCAAGGTATAAGGAAACCCCATGCAGATACATGAGCTGATCAAGGGCGCCCTGGCCCGTGTCTACGACGATATCGACCACCTCTACCAGGACCTGCACCGGCATCCGGAGCTGCCGTTCGAAGAGGTCGAGACCAGTCGCAAGCTGGCCGCCCGGCTGGACGCCATCGGCTATGAGGTGACCACCGGCCTCGGCAAGACCGGGGTGGTGGGCCTGCTGCAAAACGGCGAGGGGCCCTGCGTGATGCTGCGCGGCGACATGGACGCCCTGCCCATCCGCGAGCAGACCGGGCTCGATTACGCCAGCTGCCGCCACGGCGGGGAGGGGCCGGCGGTGATGCACGCCTGCGGCCACGACCTGCACGCCAGCTGCCTGACCGGCGCCGCCGCCGTGCTCCATGCCCTGCGCGAGCACTGGCGGGGCACCCTGATGGTGGTGCACCAGCCGGCGGAGGAGGTGTTCGGCGGTGCCCGCGCCATGCTCAGGGACGGCCTCTACGAGCGCATCGCCCGGCCCGACGTCATCTTGGGCCAGCACAACATGCCGGCGCTGGCCGGCATGGTGGGCCACATCGCCGGCCGGGCCATGGCCGCGGCCACCACCCTGGGGGTGACCATCCACGGCAACGGCGGCCACGGCTCCATGCCGGCCCAGGCGGTGGACCCGGTGGTGATCGCCGCCCACGCCGTGGTACGGCTGCAGACCATCGTCTCCCGGGAAGTGGAGCCCAGCGAGCAGGTGGTGGTGACGGTGGGCAAGCTGCAGGCGGGCACCCAGGGCAACATCATCCCCCACAGCGCCGAGCTGGAGATCAACGTGCGCTGCTTCAGCGACACGCTGCTGCAACAGGTGCTGGATGCTATCCGGCGCATCATCGACGCCGAGTGCCTGGCGGGGCGCTCGCCGAAGCCGGCGGAATACCGGGTGCTGAGCGAAACCATCACCCTGGACAACGACGCCGCCACCGTGGAACGGCTGCGCCGGGCCCACGGCGACTACTTCGGCGAGCAACGGCTGTTCGAGATGGGCCGGCTCGGCGGCAGCGAGGATTTCCCCTACTTCGGCAACGCCGCCGCCGGCGGCTTCGAGGGCGGGAACATCCCCTACGCCTACTGGTTTATCGGCGCCGCCACCGCCGAGAGCTGGGCCGGCACCCGCGGCGAGCGGGTCTATGATCGCATGCGCCAGCTGCCCATGCCCCACTCGCCCTACTATGCGCCCGACCGCCAGCCGTCCCTGGAAACCGGCATCGCCGCCCTGGTCACCGGCGCCCTGGCGTTTCTGGGCTAATCAACGAAGAGGTGGCCGTGGTCCCTGGCGGGACGGCGGCCCGCTTGCTTCCCCACCCATAAGCTTTGCTACTGGCGCCATTAACAAGCTGATTATTCCCCTGCCCCCGCCGGCTGTTAAGTTAGCTCCATCATGATTGAGCGGAGATAACGATGTCCTTGCTGGAAGTACTGAACCAATGGCAAGCCGAGGCCCGGGCGATCCGGCGCCGCATCCATCGGCACCCCGAGCTGGGGTTCGAGGAAAAAGCCACCCAGGCGCTGGTGGTGGAACTGCTGACCGCCTACGGCGTGGATGAAATTTGTACCGACTTCGCCGAGACCGGCGTAGTGGCGGTGATCCACGGCAAACTGGGGCCGGGGCGGCGACTCGGCCTGCGCGCCGACATGGATGCCCTGCCCATCGACGAGGAAAACACCTTCGAGCACCGCTCCGGTTGCGCCGGCAAGATGCACGCCTGCGGCCACGACGGCCATACCACCATGCTGTTGATGGCGGCCCGCTACCTGGCCCTGCACCGGGACTTCAAGGGCAGCGCCGTGCTGTTCTTCCAGCCGGCGGAGGAGGGCGTGGGTGGCGCCGAGCGGATGATCGCCGAGGGGGCCCTGGAGCGCTATCCGGTGGACGCCTGCTTCGCCCTGCACAACATGCCCGGTATCCCGGCGGGACATTTTGCCTTTCGGGAGGGGCCCATCATGGCCAGCTCGGATCGGCTGTTCATCAGGGTGCGCGGCAACAGCGGCCACGCCGGCCTGCCCCACAAGACCCGGGATCCGCTGCTGGTGGCGACCCATATCTACCAGGGTATCCAGGGGCTGGTCAGCCGCACCTTCAGCCCGCTGGAGCCGGTGGTGATCTCGGTCACCCAGATCCACGGCGGCGAGACCACCAACGCCATCGCCGACGAAGCCCATCTCAGCGGTACTTTCCGTACCCTGAGCGAGGACACCCGGCGCAATCTCATCCAGCGGCTGGAGACCCTGGTGCCCAACCTGGCCCGGGCCTTCGAGATGGAGGCCGACTTCCGCCTCGGTCCCGTCAGTCATCCGCCCACCGTCAACAGCCCGGCCGAAACCGCCCTGGCGGTGCGTGCCGCCGGTGCCGTGGCCGGTGCCGAGGGAGTGGACGGCAACACCGAGCCGCTGATGGGCAGCGAGGATTTCGCCCACTTCCTGGGCCGGGTACCGGGTTGCTACGGCTTTATCGGCAACGGCGATCATGAGCCCGGCTGCAGCCTGGGGTTGCACAACAAGAAATACGACTTCAACGATGCCATCATACCGGCGGGAGCGGCCTATTTCGTGACCCTGGTGCGGCAAATGGACTAATCCCCGGTGGGCCTCGCTCGGAGGCCCGCCCTTAACGCGAGAAAGGACTCTGTTTATGTCATCCATCCATTCCGGGGCGGCGCCCCGCCCCAGCAGCCTTATCCAGCGTATCGAGCGCATTGGCGACAAACTGCCCCATCCTTTTTACCTGTTCATCTACCTGTGCGCCGCCGTCATGGTGCTGTCGGCCCTGGTCGCGGCGGCGGGCGGCAGCGTCACCCACCCGGGCAACGGCAACGAGGTCGCGGTGCGCAGCCTGCTGAGCGGCGAAGGGCTGGTCTATATCCTCTCGTCCACGGTCGACAACTTCGTGTCCTTCAAACCGCTCGGCCTGGTGCTGTGCATGATGCTGGCGGTGGGGCTGATGCAGGAGGTCGGGCTGGCCGATGCGGCCATCAAGGCCTCGCTGCTCAACGCGCCGCGCAAATTCGTCACCGGCACCATCTTCCTGGTGGGCATCATCGGCAACCTGGCCTCGGACGCTGCCTTTATCCTGGTGCCGCCCCTGGCCGGCATCGTATTCGCGGCCACCAACCGCAACCCCATCGTCGGCATTGCCGCCGGCTTTGTGGCGGTGGCCGCCGGTTTTACCGCCAACATCTTCATCGCCGGTACCGACGTGCTGCTGTCGGGCATCTCTACCGAGGCCGCGGCCGTGGTGCGGGCGGTGGAAATCTCGCCGGCGGCCAACTGGTACTTCATGCTGGTGTCGGTGCCGCTGCTGGTAGTGGCGGGCACCCTGATCACCGACAAATACATCGAGCCGCGTTTTTCCGCCCTGCACAGCCGGGAAGGAGCCGACATGGGCCAGAGCTACAGCGTGTCCGACCGGGAGAAAACGGCGCTGAAGTGGACCCTGGCCGCCGCCGCCCTCTACCTGGGCCTCTTCCTGCTGGTGCTGCTGCCGGCCGGATCGCCCTTGCGCAACGCCGAGGGCGGACTGGTGCCGTCGCCTTTTCTGAGCGGCATCATACCGGTGATCATGGGTTTCTTTATCCTCTGCGCCGTGGTGTTCGGGGTGAAGTCGGGGGCCATCCAGCGGGCGGACGATGTCCCCGGGCTGATGGCCAGGGCGCTGAAAAGTGTGGGCGGCTACATCGTGCTGGTGTTCGTCATCGCCCAGTTTATCGCCTGGTTCAACTGGTCGAACCTGGCCATCTTCGTGGCGGTGAACGGCGCCGAGTGGCTGTCCGGGCTGCCCCTGCCCAACCTGGTGATGCTGGCGCTGTTCATGGTGCTGGCCGGGGCCATGAACCTCATTGTGTTCAGCGGCTCGGCCCAGTGGGCCATTATGGCGCCGGTGTTCATCCCGCTGTTCATGCTGCTGGGAGTGGAGCCGGCGGATACCCAGATGGCCTACCGTATCGCCGATTCCACCACCAACATCATCTCGCCCACCAATCCTTATATTCCCATGGTGCTGGCGCTGATCGCCCGCTACAACCCCGAGGTGCGCTTCGGTACCTTCCTGGCGATGATGCTGCCCTACGCCCTGCTGCTGTTCGGCATCTGGGGCGGCGCCTTCCTGCTTTACTTCCTGCTGGGGCTGCCGGTTGGCCCGCTCTGATCACCCCGCTGCTCCCGGCCGGCCCGGGAGCAGCACCTGCCCCTCTTTGACCGCCTGCCAGTCGGCCACCTGCTCCTGGATCCGCAGGCAGAATTCGTCGATCAGCGGGCGGCGGGCATCCTTGCGCAGCAGCAGCCCCACCTGGCGGTACTGGTAAGGCGAACGGATGGGCAGGAAGCGGATGCCGGGGGTGTTGTCGATGGCGGAAATGGTGGAGGACAGTATGGCCGAGCCCAGGCCGCTGGAGATCATGCCCAGCAGGGTGGAGGTGTGGGAGGCGTTGAACTCCGGATCGTAGCTGAGCCCGATGCGGTGGAAGGCCTCGTCGGCCAGGGTGCGCAGGCTGTTGCCCGGGCTCACGCCGATGCCGGCGTGCTCGTAGGCTTGCTCCCAGCTGACGGCGTCGGCCCCGGCCAGGGGATGATCGTCCCGACAGGCCAGGCAGAGGTAGTCCCGGAACAGGGGAATGAAGTCGAGGTCGGGATGATGGTCGGGAGTATTGATGCCCACATCGGCCCGGCCTTCCAGCACCGAACGGGTGATGTCGTCCACCCGCTCCTCGATCAGGCGAAAGGTAAAATCCCGGTGCTCCTGCTTCATCCGGTTCAGGGCCCTGGGCGCCAGGGAGGCGGAGAGGGTATAGAGGGAGGACACCACCAGCGACTTGTGAAAGCCGTGGCGGCGATCCCGGTTGTCCCGCAGCAGCTTGTCCAGGCGGTTGACGATAACCCTGGCCTCCCGGTACAGGGCCTCGCCGGCCGGGGTCAGGCCGAGCTCCCGCCCTTCCCGCCGCAACAGCTCGGCCTCGAGCTGTTGCTCCAGCCGTTTCAGCATCTGGCTCAGGGCCGACTGGGTCAGGTGGATCCGCTCGGCGGCCCGGGTGATATTGCGTTCTTCCACCAGGGCCAGAAAGGCCCTGAGCTGGCGATAGCTGACGTCCATCCGTGTTCCTGATGTTGATGGGTTCCATGAGGATTATATGCCAGCCGCCGGCGAAAAAGAGGCTGTCCGGATAAAGGGCGCTATTTCCCCTGCTTCCTCCGCTCGGTGATGGTGGCGCCGCCCACGCCGTAGTTGTCGGTGTCGACCTCGTCGATCACCACCACCGTGGTGCCGGGGCCGCGGCCCACCACCTGCACCAGCAGCTCGGTGACGCCGGCGATCAGTGCGGCCTTCTGCTCCCGGGTGATGGGCTCTTGTTCCCGGGTGAGCTTGATGTTGACGTAGGGCATAAGGGTTCTCCTTGGGTGGTTGACAACGGATATCGGTAGCGGCCCCAGAGCAGGGCCAGGGCGCCGAGCAGCACCGCCAGGGCGCCGCCCAGCAGGGCCTGATCGAAATGGTGCCTGTGGCCGAGGCTCAGCCCCGCCAGCACCGGGCCGATGATCTGGCCCAGGCCGAAGGCGGCGGTGAGCCCGGCCAGGGTGGCCTGGACCCGGGTCGGGGCCAGTGTTCGCCCCAGTGACAGGGTCAGGGCGGTGATGCCCATAAAGGTGCCGCCGAACAGCAGGGCGCCGAGCAGGGCTCCGGTCGGGCCCGGCCAGAGCAGGGGCAGCACTATGCCCAACGCCTGTGCCAGGTGGGCGGCGATCAGGGTGCCGGCCAGGCCCAGGCGGTTGCCCAGCCCCAGCCAGAGGCCGCAGGAGGGGATGGCCGCCAGCCCCACCAGCAGCCAGCTCAGGTGGCCGAGTCCGGCCAGCGCCGGTTGCTGGTGCAAGATGGCCACCATAAAGGTGCCGGTGATGATGTAGCCCAGCCCCTCGCAGAAATAGGCCAGCAGCAGCCAGGGCAGCAGGCCCTGCCGGAAAGGGGGGCGTCCTGCCACCGGCACGACCGGGGCGGGCGCGGAGGCGGAGGCGCCGGGCAGGCCGAACCAGGGCAGCAGTGCCAGCAGTCCGCCCA
>NZ_NMUO01000002.1 GCF_002237365.1 Zobellella denitrificans | reverse complement strand
ACGAAGATGCTTGCCCCATCTATCGAGGTGAAGCGGCTGAGATTCTGTCTTGCATGCGTCACCTGGCGTTGAATATGTTGCGAGCAGAAACGACGAAGAAAGCCAGCATCCGGCGAAAGCAGAAGATAGCCAGCATGAACACAGACTATCTGGATCAGGTCTTGGCAGCGGGACTGAGGGCGATGGCGGCGCAGTGAGCATGAATACCTTGGTTTTTAACAAAATGTTCACGCTCTCACCCTGACGTATTATCTAACATAAAGCCAAACTCTCTGGTTGCAGACTCTCACGTCACTGTAATCCGGCCACTTCTTACTAGCAGCCTGTTCTTAAACACTTACATTTCCTCGCATTCAGTTCAAAAAAGAATTGAGCCGACTGATGAAAAGTCTCTTGTATCAGGATCCACAAAGCAGGTCGAACTTAGCACAAGTGCTGTTAATTCATTAGTTGTTCCGCTCCCGCCATTAAAGGAGCAACAGCGCATTGTCCAAAAAGTCGATGAACTGATGGCCCTCTGCGATCAGCTGGAGCAGCAGACCGAGTCCAGCATAGAGGCTCATGCCACCCTGGTCGATACCCTGCTGGCTACCCTGACTAACAGCGCCGACGCCGACGAGTTGCAGCAGAACTGGGCCAGAATCGCCGGGCACTTCGACACCCTGTTCACCACCGAGCGAAGCATAGACGCCCTCAAGCAGACCATACTGCAACTGGCTGTTATGGGTAAGCTGGTGCGCCAGAACCCGAACGACGAACCCGCTTCAGTGCTGCTGGAGCGTATCGCAGCGGAAAAAGACCGGCTGGTTAAAGAGAAGAAGATCAAAAAACAGAAGCCACTGCCGGAAATCAGTGAGGATGAAAAGCCGTTTGAACTACCGGAAGGGTGGGAGTGGTGTCAATGCAATGATATTGGCAATCCAAACACTATCATCACCTATGGAATATTGAAGCCGGTATGGGTTGATAAGGGAGTGCCTACTGTTCGCATTAAAGATATGATTGATGGAGAAATATCTACAGGCGATATAGCCATGTGCTCTTTTGAACGCGCAGATAAATTCACGAAGACGACTCTATCGGAAGGTGATTTATTAATAGCAAAAGATGGCGCAACACTAGGGAAAACTGCATTTGTTCCTCATCAATTAGCGGGCGGGAACATTACCCAGCATGTATTGAGATTCTCTATACACCAGTCAGTTAGCCGTCACTTCATTCGATTAATTATTGATTCTCCTATTGGTCAAGGGTGGATGACTGGCGAAACTAAAGGTGTCGCCCTACCTGGAGTAAATGTTAGTGATTTCAGAAGGATGCCGACTGCCATCCCCCCACTCAATGAACAACATCGTATCGTCGCCAAGGTCGATGAGCTGATGGCCCTCTGCGATCAGCTCAAGGACAAGCTACGGCAGTCACAACAAACCCAGGTGCACCTGACCGATGCCATTGTGGACCAGGCACTGGCCTGATAGCTCTCTTCCAGGCCCCGCTCAGTGCGGGGCTTTTTCTTGCCCTGCGCCTGAATACCCTCAGGAAGAATGAAACGCTTCGGCAATATCGGCATAGCCCGGCAGTCTGGTCAGCTGACGACGACAACGCTCATGGGCCGGTTCGGGGATAACGGCTATCAATAAATAGCGATGTCGTTGGGTCAGATGCTGGACGTAAACCAGAAACACATCACTGGTCTGTTTAATTTGCCTGCGAATACCCAATCGTTTGTAGCGTGTAATCTGCTCATCGGAAAGCAGATGAATATGCCGGAGTTCAGATTGGGCGACATAAGCAGGCCAGTCAAAGGGGACGTCTCTGCCAAAGGTTTCTGGCCGGTGATCTGCCTTGTAGGCAAAAAAGAGACTTTTCAGGCGCTCGGCTTCTTCCTGGCCAAGCGCTTCAATCAGGGAAACGTGCAGTTCAACAGAAGGCAAAACAATGCTGGCAGACATGCAGCTTAGTGGACCAGCTCTCTGGCTTCATCGCCACTCAAGCCCAAGGCCATCAGCCCTTTTACAGACACCGCCAACGCTTGGTCTTTGCTGGCAAAAAATGCTCCGGATTCCAATGGGTCATCTTCCCTGAATTGTTTGAGCACCACATAGAGGTCTTCAAACTGATTACGCACTCTTATAATCGAGTTCAGCACGGTCGTATCCGCCATGCTCGCTTCAGGATTGGCATTGAGTTCCAGCTCGGTCTGTATGTATTCAACCTGGCCGGCAAACTGCAAAGCAGCGCTGGACACCAGCTTGAGCGCGGCATCAAGCTCGGACTCATCTATATCGTCCATGTCAGCGACTCTTGCAGCCAGCACAGAAAGCTTTGATTGAAGGGCGCCGGCGGCGTTAACGACGTCATCAGCCAGCGCCTGCTGGGCTGGCACTGCGGGTGAGGCTGTCTGCATGGAAGAGTCTGCCGCACCCACAACCTGATTTCCCACCTTTATCAGCTGGTGGGCATCCTGTTTGATGCCGGTTAAGCATAGCGAGAGACTCGCAGCGGTCAGTATCTCTATCACAATAAACCTCTTAATAATCAACAGGTTAAAAACAAATTGTGTAATTTACCCGTTTACTGAGCCACACATTATACGCCAGCGCGGCCATAAGCCAAGGATAGCAGCCACAACGGCGAGCCTCTTTAACTACGACCGGCGTTTTGGTGGTAAAGTGTTTCCAAAATAATCTCTAAATAACGGTTCCGAATGGTAGATCACTACCGGCAGCGACCGGGTTCCGCTAAGCAGACCCTTCGCGCCAGGGGGGCGCGAAGGGTCTGGCACAGCTTCTTGGCGCCGCGACCGAGTTGCCAGTGGCAAGTCGCAGCACGGCGGCAAGAGCTGTTTCCGCGACATCGGCGGCGGAGCCCCCATGGATGATGGGTTCACGGCGTGTCTGCGCGTGGGACCCGGTCGATGTAGCACTATTAGGATCAGTTATTTAGGTGCCAGCCATACCACCTGAACTTGTCCTGGACGGCGTTCTATGTTGAGCACCAACATCAACGGCGAAAGTATCAAAAGCGGTGGGAGAGATATAAGAGCCTGTTCAACGTCTCGCGAGCTAGAGCGCCATATAGTTTAAAACTTAGGCAACGCGTCTCCCCCCTTTGTCGGAGGCGTCGATGGCTTCTGACGAGATGCAGGCTGTCAGCCAAAGGGCACTCCTCCTCCGGCACGCCGTAAACCCATCCATGGGGGCTCCGCCGCGCCCTCCCTGGCGCGGAGGGCCGGCGGAGCAGCGCTCTTTGTCCTCCCTATCGCCCCCGCTGCCGCCTGTTGGCACCGCCTTCAGACGGCGCCGGAACTTGGAAGAGGCAACAGGGATGGCCTCCGCCGACCGTCACCTGCCAGGGATGGCAGGTGCGAGCCTACAGGGGGCTAGCTTGCTCGCCGCGACGAGCGGTTTCGGCCTGACCGAACATCCAGTGAATGTTCGCAGCAGGCCGAAACAGCGAGTGTCATATTTTGCGGCGTGTCGGCGGAGGTGGCCCTGTTGACTCTTCTCTACGTTGCAACAGACAACAAATAGCTGATTGGCCGATTTTTAAACTGATCGGTGCGCTAGGGGTTATCCTGTCCACTCCCTGGCTCGTTAAAACAGCCCCAGTTGCTGCCCGCTCAGGGCATCGAAACTCAGGCCCGCGAAGGGCAGAATGGCGTCAGCCACCGGCTTCAGCTGGCGGTCGATATAGTGCTGGTAGTCGATGGCCGACAGGCGGTATTCCTCGGGCTCTG
The DNA here is from genome assembly GCF_002237365.1 of Zobellella denitrificans. GTDB lineage: Bacteria > Pseudomonadota > Gammaproteobacteria > Enterobacterales > Aeromonadaceae > Oceanimonas > Oceanimonas denitrificans. The sequence goes on along the minus strand of NZ_NMUO01000002.1, from coordinate 113,582 downwards.
GCCCGTTCACCGTGATCAGGTAGCGGATGACGCCCTTGTGCTGGTAGCGCAGGGGCAGGCCCCGCCGGGCGTTGTGCTCGTCGGCCAGGCGCGCCGCCCGCACCTGGGGCGGCTGGGATTTCACGTACTGGGCCAGGGGCCGGCGCAGCCGCTTGCGATAGACCAGATCCGCATCCCGCTCGCCGGCCAGGGTCTGGGCCAGGGTCTGGCGGATAAAGTCGCTGGGATCCCGGTCCGCGAACACCAGCCGGTACAGCTCGGTCTGGAACTGCCGGGCCAGGGGCGTCCAGTCGGAGCGCACCGTTTCCATGCCCTTGAACACCAGCTCGCCCACGCCGTTTTTCAGCTGCAGCCCCGCGTAGCGTTTCTTCGAGCCCTGCTCCCGTCCCCGGATGGTGGGCATCAGGAAGCGGGCGAAATAGCTCTCGAACTGCAGTTCGAGAAAGCTCTCCAGTTGCAGCTGCGCGGCCAGTTTCTCCCGCCAGCGTCCGCTGACCAGGGCCGCCAGCCGCCGTCCCTCGCGGCTGGCCGAAGCCTCGTCGTGATCGCCTTCCAGCAGCACGAACACCGAGTCGGTATCGCCGTAGATCACCTCGTGACCCTCGCCTTCGATCCAGCGCGCGCTCTGCTGCATGATCTCGTGGCCGCGCAGGGTGATGGACGACGCCAGCCGGGTGTCGAAAAAGCGGCAGCCCCCCGAGCCCAGCACCCCGTAGAAGGAATTCATCAGGATCTTGATGGCCTGGGAGCGGGGTCCGTCCCGCTCCCGCTTGGCCTGATCCCGCTCCCGCCACAGCCGCTCGATGATGGCGGGCAGGAAGTGGTGGTGGCGGGAAAAGCGCCCGCCGCGAAAACCGGGAATGGCGTCTTCTTCCTCGAGGCCCAACACCAGGCCGAGGGGATCGATGCGGAAGGTGCGGATGATGGAGGGATAGAGGCTTTTGAAGTCCAGCACCAGCACATGGCGGTAGAGGCCGGGCCGGGAGTCCATCACATAGCCGCCGGGGCTGGCCAGGCCGCCGCCCGCCGGCAGGTTGGGGGCCACGAAGCCGGCCCGGTGCAGGTGGGGCAGGTAGACCTGGGTAAAGGCGGCCACCGAGCCGCCGACCCGGTCCAGCTCCAGGCCGGTAAGCTGGCTGCGCAGGCGCAGGAAATCGAGCAGCCGGGTCTGCTCGAAGATGTCCCACACCAGGCGGCAGTCCTCCAGGTTGTAGGCGGCGAGTTTCGGCTTGTTGTGGCGAAAATCCCGGCTGATGGCCGCCAGCCGGTTGGCCACGTCCTCGGTCTGCTTGCCCCGGCCCAGCAGCTGTTGGGCCACCGATTCCAGGCTGAAGCTGTCGAACTGGTAGCAGGCGGTCTTGAGCGCCTCTATGCCATCGATGGCCACCCGCCCGGGCAGGGTGAGGAACACCTGGCCGGTCAGGCTCTGCTCCCGCAGGTGCGCGACCTCGCCGCCCCGCCCCAGGCGCAGTTTCAGGTGGTGACAGGCCGCTCGCGCCAGCAGGGTGCGGAAGTCGAAGCCCACCAGGTTCCAGCCGATGAGGATATCCGGATCATGGGCGTTGATCTCCTGCTCCAGCGCCCGCAGCAGGGCCGGCTCGTCGGCCAGCCAGCGGATGTCGGTATCGGCAGGCTCGGGCTCGCCTATCATCAGCACCCGGGCAAGCTGCTCGCCGTAGAGGCCGATGGAATAGAGCTCGCCCCGGGCGGAGCATTCGATGTCCAGGGACAGCACCCGAAAGCGCGGGCGCCAGTCGGCCGCCTTGAGCCGGGCACCGACCAACTGGCGGTAGCCGTCCCGCCGCTGTTCCTGGCCGGTGAAGGCCAGGCTGCCGCGGATAAAGCGGCTGATCAGAAAACGCTCGTGCAGGCGGAAATCGTCCTCGTAGACCGTCACCCCTTCCCGGCGAAGCCACTGGGCCGCCGCCCGGTGCGCCGCCAGGGTGGGAAAGTAGAGCACCGCCACCGGTTGGTGCTCGAAGCTCTGCAGCCCGGGCTCGGCCCACTGGGAGTCGATACCCGCTGCCGTCAGCAGGCCCGTCACCCGCTCCCGTTCCGCCACCGGCACCATAAACAGCGGCCGCTCGCCGGCCAGCAGCAGCCGTACCGGGCCCTGCTCGGTGCAGAGCCAATAGCAGATTTCGGTGTGTCCCTGGACATCCCGGCTGTGGCGGCTGAGGATAAAACCCTGTTCTATCTGGTTCATGGACCCATTATAAGGAAGAACAAGGAGGGATCTCCTTGTGACGGGCGTGATAACAGAAAAGGGCCTGACGGCCCTTTTCTATCCGGTGGCAACAGGTTCGCCTTAACGGATGAGATCGGTACGCCGGAAGGCCTCGCCCAGGGTCGCGGCGAACCCGCCCAGCACCTCGGCCGACACCGGTATCCTGTCCTTGTCGCTCAGGGTGATGCTGCTCTGATTGCCCAGATCGCCCAGCTGGATGCGGTACTCCCGCTCGGGAATGTCCAGCTCCGGCAGACCCAGCTCACGCCATTTGGAGGCACTCAGGCCGTCGTAGTCCACGTCCACGTAACCCAGCGCCTGCTGCCGGTTGGTCAGCTTGAAGCCCAGTTGGGGCAGCAGGGTGACCAGCCGTTTCCAGGTGCGATCATAGCCCTCGGCGGCCAGCAGGCGACCCTGGGGCTGATCCAGCTCCAGGGTGATGGGGCTGCGATCCAGCCGCTCCTGCTGCTGGGTCAGCTCACGCTGATAAGAGAGGGAAAAGGCATTGAGCATGGCCGCCTCGGCCCGCTGCCGATCCTGGGCCAGGCCCTCGCTTCCCACCAGGTTCACCTGCACCGCCACCGCTCGCCGCACCGCGTCCGGCACCAGTTGCCAGCCAAACCGCTGATCGGCATTGCCGATGGGCCGGCCGTTGCTCTGCCAGCCCTGGCCGTCACGGCCGGAGTCCGCCTTCTGGGCGGCGAAGAACGCCTCCAGCGCCTGACTCAGCTCCTGCTCCAGCGGCTGATCCAGCCGCTGCTGGTAAAACCAGAGCCCGGTTCCCCCGTCCATGGCTTCGGAGCCACGCACCAGGGGCAACACCTGGGTGGGGGGGCGGATGTCCAGCTCCCGGCCGGTCACGCCACGCTGGGCCCCGTCGGACAGGGCCGGCACCACGTAGTCGTTGTTGAAGGCAGGGGCTTCCAGCCCCCCCGGGATCAGCAGCGGGATGCTCCTCAGGCGTTCGCCCTCGTAGTCGAAGCCGCGATTGGCCTGGCTGCGGGTTTCCGGGTTGCTGCAGCCCGCCAGCACACTGATGGCCAACAGGCCCACTACCATGTTTCTTGCATTCAAAGGTTTATCCACGCCCTATTAACTCCGCTTTGACTAACGCTGCCCTCACCTGCTCCCGCCCCGACATTTCCAGGGGGATCAAGGGCAAACGCGGCATTGGTGATGCAATGAGCCCGAGCTCGGCACAGGCCCATTTCACCGGTATGGGATTGGTATCACAAAACAAGGCCTGATGCAGGGGCAACAGCCGCCGCTGCATGGCCTCGGCCTCCGGCCAGTCGCCGGTCAGGGCGGCCCTGAACAGGGCCGCCATCTCGGCCGGTGCCACGTTGGCGGTGACCGACACCACCCCATGGCCACCCAGGCGCACGAAATCGAGCGCCAGGTGGTCGTCGCCGCTGAACAGCAGGAAATCGTCACCGCAACAGGCCTTCAGCTGGCTGACCCGCTCGAGCCGACCGCTGGCCTCTTTGATACCGATCACCGCCGCAAGTTCCGCCAGCCGCCCCACGGTGTCCGGCAGCAGATCGCAACCGGTGCGGCCCGGCACATTGTAGAGGATCTGGGGCAGGCCACTGGCCTCGGTGATGGCGGTGTAATGGGCCCTGAGCGCGGCCTGGGACGGCTTGTTGTAGTAAGGCGTGACCGACAGCCCCGCCGTCACCCCCATCTCCTCCATGGCCCGGCTCAGGCGAATGGCCTGGCGGGTGTTGTTGGAGCCGCAGCCACCGATCACCGGGATGCGGCCGTCGGCCTGCTCCACCACGGCCCGCACCACCTCCAGGTGTTCGGCGGTGCTCAGGGTCGGCGACTCGCCGGTGGTGCCCATGGCGGCGATGGCGCCGGTGCCGCAGGCCACATGATGGTCGACCAGCCGGCGCAGGCTGGAAAAGTCGACTTCACCCTCTGCCGTCATCGGCGTGATCAAGGCCACTATGCTGCCGCTGAACATGGAAAATCCCGTTAGGTTTCAAGTGCTCGTATGGTAGTGGCGACACCACAGGAATACAAGAGAGGCGCTGGAGCCCCCCTCGATTTGTGCTACCATGGCCGCTCTCTTCCACTGATCTTTCGGACCGCCGATGACCCATCATCTCGTGGTGACCGCCATAGGCGAAAACAGACCCGGTATCGTGAACGAAGTGGCCCGCCACGTCACCGACTGCGGCTGCAACATCGTCGACAGCCGGCTCGGCATCTTCGGCAACGAGTTCACCTTCATCCTGCTGCTGTCCGGCAGCTGGAACCAGATCACCCGGCTCGAGACCACCCTGCCCCTGTTTGGCCAGAGCCAGGAGCTTATCACCATGATGAAGCGCACCCAGGTGCTGAGCCAGCCCAGCTACGCCCTGAGCGCCGACGTGGAAATGGTGCTGGCCGACAGGCCGGGCATCGTCAACCGCTGCACCCAGTTCTTCAGCGACCGGGGCTGGGACATCCAGGCGATGCAGAGCCAGACCCTGTCCGGCAACGAGGCAGGAAAGTTCAGCGCCCATTTCCAGCTCAACCTCCCCGAACGGCTGGCCGATGGCGAGGCGGAAGACACCTTCTCTCAGTTGTGCCGGGAGCTGGAGTGCGAACGCCACAGCTTTCGCCTTAAACGCAAATAACCCACAGGAAAGCGCAGATGACTTATCTTCCCGAAGGCAGCCAGGCCCCGGCCTTCACCCTGCCCGATCAGAATGGCGCACCGGTCAGCCTGGACCAGTTCCGGGGCAAAAAGGTGCTGGTGTATTTCTATCCCAAGGCCATGACCCCCGGCTGCAAGGTGCAGGCCTGCGGCCTGCGCGACAGCCGGGCGGAGCTTGACGCTCTGGGCATGGTGGTGCTCGGCATCAGCCCGGACCCGGTGGCCCGGCTCAAGAAGTTCGAGGAAAAGGACAACCTCAATTTCACTCTGCTGTCCGACGAGGATCACGCCGTGGCCGACGCCTTCGGGGTCTGGGGGCCGAAGAAGTTTATGGGCAAGGAGTACGACGGCATCCACCGCATCAGCTTCCTCATCGACGAGGCCGGCAAGGTGGTCAGGGTGTTCGACAAGTTCAAGACCAAGGATCACCACCAGGTGGTGCTGGATTACCTGAACCAGGCGTAGGCTGGAAGCTGGAAGCCTGACTCTTGGTCACAAGTCCGGCCGTCTGATTCAGCGCAGGGAAGAGGCAGCAGGGCTACCTCCGCCGACACGCCGCAAGTACGTCCATGTAGGCTCGCACATGCCGTCCCTGGCATGTGACGGTCGGCGGAGGCAATCCCTGTTGCCTCTTTCCAGCTCCGATGCTGCTTGAAGGTGGTGCCAACCGGCGGCTGCGAGGCGATAGAGAGGACAAAGGGCGCAGCTCCGCCGGCCCTCCGCGCCAGGGAGGGCGCGGCGGAGCCTCCAGGGATGGATTTACGGCGTGCCGGAGGAGCTGTGCACTTTGACCGATGTTTTGCTGATCTAAAGTCAACAAAAACTTGTGACTAAAAGTCAGGCTTACGGCTTCCCGCTTCCAGCTGCCGTGCCTCCCGCTGCCGTCAGGCGCCCCGCCAGCCAGAAGCCGGCCACCATGGCGGCGATAAAGAGTCCGGCCTGCCACTGCAGGCTGCCCGCCAGGCCGATGGCCGGTCCGGGGCAGATCCCCGCCAGGCCCCAGCCGATGCCGAAGATCAGCGCCCCGCCGACCAGCCGCGCATCGATGGTCGGCGCCGGCACCTTGGGCAGCTCGGTACCCAGCACACAGCGGTCATGGCCCTTGCGCCAGAGCAAATAGCCCGGCGTAAACACGGCCAGGGCGCCGCCCATCACCAGCACCAGGCTGGGATCCCAGTCGCCGAACAGGTTGAGAAACCCCAACACCTTGGCCGGATCTATCATGCCGGACACCACCAGGCCCAGTCCGAACAGGCCGCCGGACAACAACGCGATCAGCATCAACATGATCAACCTCCCCAGCCAAGCAGGGTGACGGTGGCGATACCGGCGGCGATAAATACCAGGGTCGCCACTACTGAGCGGAGCGAAAAGCGGCCCATGCCGCAGATGCCGTGGCCGCTGGTGCAGCCGTTGCCCAGCCGGGTGCCCAGGCCTACCAGCAGGCCGGCCAGCACCAACTTGAGCACCGAAAACCGTTCCAGAGACGGCGCCTCGGCCAGACCGCTACCGAACAGGACAAAGGGCACCAGCAGCAGGCCGGCGACAAAGGCGATACGCCAGCCCTTGTCGGGCTGGGCGCCGATACCGGCGACGATGCCGCTGATGCCGGCGATGCGGCCGCCCACGATCAGCAGCAGCAGGGCGCCGCCGCCGATCAGCAGGCCGCCCAGCAGGGCGGTCCAGGGGGTGAAGTTCACTATGGTCATCAGGTCACTCCATTAAATTAGTATGAACTAATGATACAACACCCACCTTATTTAGCAATAACTAATGTAAAGGCAACCAGCTCGTCGCTGCCCCGTTATTTACAACACCGCCGCCAGTCGTCAATATGATGCCCATTCGGCAAGCGTGCACTCACAAGGACTCTCAGTATCATGCAGTTGCCTGCATTCCACAGGACCCGGCACCAGTTGTGCTTTTTCAGGCTGGATCCCCAGTTTTGCCTCTATCCGCTGACCCCCTTGCCCCCTGCCGATATTCCGCTTCCCGATCCCCAGCGCTCCCTGCTCAGCCAGCTCGGTGACCTTGAGCGCCGGCAACTGGAACAACTGTGCGCCGCAGGGCACGCGGCCAGCATCGGCCTGACCATAGGAGGACGGCGCTGGCAATGCCACCTGGCTCCGACCGAGCCCAACGGCTGGCTGCTCAGCGCCGACATGGGCCAGTTCCAGCACCAGGACGCCCTCGGCCTGATGGAATGGCAACTGCAGCAGAGCTGGCACCAGCCAGCCCCCCTCTCGGCCAGGCTGCCGGCACTGATGGACACCCTGCTCAACCAGTTGCAGGCGGACAGGATCATCCTGTGGCGCCATTACCCGGAAGAAGAGCTGCTGCGCCCGCTTTACAGCCAGGGGCTGCCCTTTCTGCTGCATCCGGTCAGGGCCGAGCGCCGCTACCTGCGCACCCTGCAGCAGCGGGGCGGCCTGAGCTACAGCCACTGCGCCCAGCAGCCCCTGCTCGGCGCCTTCGACTACCTGGCGAAGGACGGCATCCAGCACCGGCTGGACGTGCCCCTGCCGGCCAACAGCAAGGTGGCCGGCCTCGTCAGCCTGGAATACGCCCGCCCCCGGGCGCCGCTGGCGGCCTCGGACCTGCAGTTTGCCGCCGCCCTGGCCGGCCGGTTGGCCGAGCTTGTCGCCGCCCCCGCCGAGACCGTACCGGCCGATGGCACAGCGACGGATATCTCGTCCCTGATCCCCCTGCTGTGCCGCCACACCGGCCAGGATTTCTTTAACCAGCTGATGCTGCAACTGGCCGAACTCTGCGGCGCCGACCTGGCCCTGGTCGGGCTGCAGCACCGGCGGCAGGACAAGGTACGGGTGCTGTCCTGCTATGAAGGGGGACAGCTCCAGCCGCCCTTCAGTTACCCGCTGGCCGGTACCCCCTGCACCTTCAGCCATGACACCGACAGCCGCATCTGTATCTACCCCCGCGATGTCGCCGAGCTGTTCCCGCAAGACAGCCTGCTGCGGGAAAAGGGCCTGCAGGCCTATATCGGCCTGTCGCTCAAGGATGAGGAGCACAAACCGGTGGGACTGGTGGTGCTGCTGTTCAAGCGGCCGCTGGCAGCCGGCGCCGCCATCCAGACCCTGCTCGAGCAGCTCGAGCCCAGGGTCAAGGCCGAGCTGCTGCGCCGGCGGGATCAGGAAGCCCTGATGGTGGCGGCCGCCGCCTTCGAAACCCAGGAGGGGCTCTTCATCACCGACAACCGGCTGCGCCTCCAGCAGGCCAACCGGGCTTTCGCCGAAATGAGCGGCTACGGCCGGGACGAGCTGGTGGGCTGCTCCGCCCTCGAGTTCAGGGCCGAAGATCCCCATACCGCCACGGTGGACGCCATCGTCCAGGCCATGGAGCAACGACACCAGTGGCAGGGAGAGCAGCGGCTGCGCCGGGCGGATGGCCGGGAGCTGGCGGTCAATATCCATATTACCGAGGTCCGGGACGGTCTCGGTATGGTGCACTATGTGTGCTGCGTGGAGGACATTTCCGGACAGAAGGCCGACAAGCAGCGCATCGAACAGATGGCCTATTTCGACGAACTCACCGGCCTGCACAACCGCCGCTTCATGGTCGAGCATATCGCCCATACGGTGGCCCTGGCCGAACACGAAGCCAGCCGGGGTGCCCTGCTGCTGCTCGACCTGGACGATTTCAAGAACATCAACGATTCCCTCGGCTACGCCCTCGGCGACGCCCTGCTGGTGCAGGTGGCCGAGCGCCTGGGGCTCTTCGCCGAACAGATCGAGGGCGCCAGCCTGGCGCGCATCGCCAGCGACGAATTCGTGCTGCTGTGCCCCAACCTGGGCCACGGCTACTCGGCGGCCAAGACCCGGGCCGAGCAACTGGCCAACGCCCTGCGCGAGCAGTTCCTGCTGCCCTTCCAGCTCGACCAGTTGCGCCTGCACCTGAGCGCCAGCCTCGGCATCAGCCTGTTTCCGGTGGCCGGCCTGGGGCTGGAGGAGTACATGCGCCAGGCGGACACCGCCAACCACATGGCCAAGCGCATCGCCCCCGGCAGCCATGTGTTCTTCAGCCAGGAAATGGCCGACGAGGTGCAGGAACGGCTGGGTCTGTCCAATGCCCTGCAGCAGGCGCTGAAGGATCAGGCGCTGGAACTCCACTTCCAGCCCCAGCTGGGCGTGGACGACGACCGCCAGCTGGGGCTGGAAGCCCTGCTGCGCTGGCATCCCCCCGGCGGGAGCCCGATACCGCCGGCACATTTTATTCCGGTGGCGGAGGAAACCTCGCTCATCTGCGACATCGGCGACTGGGTATTGCAGCAGGCCTGTGCCCGTATCCAGGCCTGGCAGGCAGCAGGCCTGCAGCCCGGCCGGGTCTCGGTCAATATCAGCGCCCGCCATTTCCACAGCCCGGATTTTGTCACCCGGCTCTCGGCCCTGCTGCAACAATACCCCGCCGGCAGAAACAGACTGACGCTGGAAGTCACCGAGGGAGTGATCCTCGAAAACCTGCAGGAAAGCCGGGCCCGCATGTCCCAGATCAAGGCCCTGGGCGTGGGGCTGTCCATCGACGACTTCGGCACCGGCTATTCCTCCTTTGCCTATCTGCGGGAACTGCCGGTGGACGAGATCAAGCTGGATCGCTCCTTTATCCAGCACATCGACAAGCGCCCCCAGGACAAGGCCATCATCGCCTGCCTGCTGGAGCTGGCCGCCATCCTCAAACTGACGGTGGTGGCGGAAGGGGTGGAAACCGAGCAGCAGTTGGCCAGCCTGGCCGAGCTCGGCTGCCCGGCCTACCAGGGCTACCTGCGCGCCCGCCCCATGCCGGAGCCGCAACTGATGGCCTGGCTGGCGGAGCAGGCGCCTAGTTCAGTACGGCGTTGAGCGCGGCCTCGGCACAGGCCTGGTCCAGGTGGCCGCCGGGCGCCCCGCCGATGCCGATGCCGCCCACCAGTTGCTCCTTCACCCGCACCGGCACGCCGCCGCCCAGGATCAGCAGGTCCGGATGCATCTCGCGCAGGCCGAACAGCGCCGGCTTGTCGGCGATGTTGTTGGCCAGCTCGGCGGTCACCCCCCCCATGGAAGCGGCGGTAAAGGCCTTTTTGCGCGCGCTTTCCACCGTGTGGGGACCGGCCTGTTCGTGGCGCGCCAGTGCCTTGAGCACGCCCGAGCGATCCACCACCGCCACCGTGACGTGGTAGCCGTCCTTGGCGCACTGGTTCAGGCCGGCGGTCACCAGCTGCTGGGCGGTGTCGGTGTCGAGCACGGCGGTGTCCAGGGTTTGCGCCTGGGCGCCAAGGCCGGCCAGGGCCAGCAGGGCAAGGTATTTTTTCATCGTTCGTTCTCCGCTGTGAATGAGGAGCCGACTATAGCCCCCCTCGCTTGCCGCCACCTTGCCGCCGCATTACAAGTTGGAAAGGTTGGCGGCAAGCAGCGGTCGCGGCGCTACAATGGCAGCCTTTCTCATTCCCTCGGAGCGGAACACATGGAACTGCTGCTGGTCGAAGACGACCATAAAATTGCCGCCTTCCTCGACCGGGGCCTCACCGAGCAGGGTTACCGGGTGCATCATTGCAGCCGGGCGGAAGACGCCGCCGGCCGGGCCCTGGAGCAGGCGCCCGATGTGGCCATCGTCGACATCATGCTGCCGGGCCGGGACGGCCTCAGCCTGGTGCGGGAATGGCGCGGCCAGGGCGTCGATTTTCCCATCCTGCTGCTGAGCGCCCGGCGCTCGATCGACGACAGGGTGCAGGGCCTGCGCCTCGGCGGCGACGACTACCTGACCAAGCCGTTCGCCTTCAGCGAACTGCTGGCCCGGCTGGAGGCCCTGCTGCGCCGGCGCCAGCCGGCACCGGCCGACACCCTGTTGCAACTGGCGGATCTGCGGCTGGATCCGCTGCGCAAGCAGGCCTGGCGCGGCGAGCAGAAACTGGCGCTGCAACCCCGCGAACTGGTGCTGCTCGAACTGCTGCTGCGCCACCAGGGTCGGGTGCTGTCCCGCACCCAGATCCTGGAGCGGGTCTGGGATTACCGCTTCGATCCCCAGACCAATGTGGTGGACGTGCTGGTGTGCCGGCTGCGCAACAAGATAGACAAGGACAGGCCGCAGAAACTGCTGCACACCCTGAGAGGCATCGGCTATGTCCTGCGCACCGATTGAGCCCCGCTTTGCCACCGGGCGCATCCTCACCCTCTGGTACCTGCTGCTGATGACCCTGGTCACCGGCGGCCTGTTGCTGGCCGGCGATCATCTGCTCGGCAAGCGGTTGCTGGAAAAGGACCGGCAACTGGTCGCCACCCTGCTCGACAACTACCAGCGCGTCGGCCTGGATGCCGGTCCCGACAAGCTGGTGCACGTGCTGCAACGGGACCGGGACTTTCTCGAACTCAGCCACTACCGGGTGCGCTACCGCGCCCCGGACGGGCACTTGCTGTTCAGCGCCGGTCCGGCGCTGCCTTCGGCCGGTGACGGACGGCTCGCCGACGACAGCTGGAGCCAGGGGTACCGGTGGCAGGGATACCGGTTGCAGGTGGCGCTGGCGGCACAGCCCCGGCACCAGGATCTGGCCCGCTACCGGCAGACCATGCTGCAGCTGATGCTGCCCATGCTGCTGTGCAGCCTGCTGCTGGTGGCCTGGCTCACCCGGCGCACCCTGCGCCCGATACGGGCGCTGATCCAGCGGGTGGCCGGCCTGCAACGGGACGGCCTGGAGCAGCAGGTACCCGCGACCGCCTCGCCCAGCACCGAGCTGGGCCAGTTGACCCTGCTGTTCAACCAGCAGATGGCCCGTATCCACCGCCTGGTCAGCGGCCTGCGCCACGCCCTGGACAGCGCCGCCCACGATCTGCGCACCCCCCTCACCCGCCAGCGCCTGAGCCTGGAGCAGGCCCTGGCCAGTCCGGATCCGGCCCATTGGCGTGAAAGCCTGCTCGACTGCGCCGAGGAAAACCAGCGCATGGAGGCCCTGCTCGGTTATCTGCTGGCGATCACCGCCGCCGAGCAGGGCCTGGATCCCGCCCGCCGCCAGCGCTGCGAGCTGGGTGCACTGCTGCGGGAGGTGAGCGAGCTGTACGAACTGGCCGCCGAGGACAAGGGCCTGCACCTCGACACCGAGCTGGCGCCGGCGCTGTGGCTGCAGGGCGACGCCCAGGCCCTGCGCCAGGCCTTCGCCAACCTGCTCGACAACGCCGTCAAGTACACCCCGCCCGGCGGCCGGGTCCGGATCCGGGCCGCACGGTTCGACACCCAGATAGCGGTGGTGGTCGAAGACTCGGGGATGGGTATCGATCCGGTCGACCTGCCCCATATCTTCGAACGCCTGTACCGGGCCGACCGCGGCCGCCACAGCCCGGGCCACGGCCTCGGGCTGGCCCTGGTCAAGGCGATTCTCGACGGCCACCAGGCCCGCATCGAGGTCGAGTCCGGCACGCAGGGCAGCCGCTTTCGCTGCCTCTTTCCTCTAAACAACTCATCCTAATGGTGCGACAGCGACCGGCCACCGTCCGCTCGCTGCCGATAGCGATCTGGTAGTCGGAAACATTATTTAGCAGGCCGGATCCCGGGCATAAAAAAACCGGCTGCAGCAGCCGGTTTCTTACGGGATGGGGGAAGGCTCAGGCCAGCAGGGCCTTGGCCTTTTCCACCACGTTGTCGACAGTAAAGCCGAACAGCTTGAACAGATCGCCGGCCGGGGCCGATTCACCGAAGCTGTGCATACCGATGATGTCGCCACCGAAGCCCACGTACTTGTACCAGTAGTCGGCGATGCCGGCTTCCACCGCCAGGCGCTTGGTGACGGCGGCGGGCAGCACGCTTTCCTTGTAGTCGGCGGACTGGGCGTCGAACACATCGGTACAGGGCAGGGACACCACCCGCACCGCGCGGCCTTCGGCGCTCAACTGCTCACAGGCGGCCACCGCCAGCTCCACTTCGGAGCCGGTGGCGATGATGATGAGCTCGGGAGTGCCGGCGCAGTCCTTCAGTACATAGCCGCCCTTGGCCACGTCGGCCAACTGGGCCTCGGTGCGCTCCATCTGTCCCAGGTTCTGGCGGGAGAAGATAAGAGAGGTCGGACCGTCCTTGCGCTCGATGGCGTGTTTCCAGGCCACGGCGGACTCGACCTGGTCGCAGGGGCGCCAGGTGCTCATGTTGGGGGTCAGGCGCAGGGAGGCGATCTGCTCCACCGGCTGGTGGGTGGGGCCGTCTTCGCCCAGGCCGATGCTGTCGTGGGTGTAGACGAAGATGGAGCGCTGCTTCATCAGGGCCGCCATGCGCACCGCGTTGCGGGCGTATTCCACGAACATCAGGAAGGTACCGCCGTAGGGCACGAAGCCGCCGTGCAGGGCGATGCCGTTCATGATGGCGCTCATGCCGAACTCGCGCACCCCGTAGTGCAGGTAGTTGCCGCTGGCGTCTTCGGCGCTGATCGGTTGGGAGCCCTTGTGCATGGTCAGGTTGGAAGGCGCCAGGTCGGCGCTGCCGCCGAGCAGTTCGGGCAGGATGGCGCCGTAGGCGTCCAGGGCGTTCTGGGAGGCCTTGCGGGTGGCGATCTTGGCCGGGTTGGCCTGCAGGGTCTTGATGAAGTCGGCGCTCTGGGCGGCCCAGTCGGCGGGCAGTTCACCGCTCAGGCGACGCTTGAGTTCGGTGGCCAATGCCGGATGGGCGGCGGCGTAGGCGGCGAATCTTTCGTTCCAGGCGGCTTCGGCAGCCTGGCCCTTGGCCTTGGCGTCCCACTCGCCGTAAACGTCGGCGGGGATCTCGAAGGGGGCGTGGCTCCAGCCCAGTTGCTCGCGGGTGGCGGCGATCTCGGCGTCACCCAGGGGCGCGCCGTGGCAGTCGTGGCTGCCGGCCTTGTTGGGAGAGCCGAAACCGATCACGGTCTTGCAGCAGATCAGGGTCGGGCGGGAAGTATCCGCACGGGCGGCGTCGATGGCGGCGGCCACGGCGGCGCTGTCATGGCCGTCGACATTGGCGATCACCTGCCAGCCGTAAGCTTCGAAGCGTTTGGGCGTGTCGTCGCTGAACCAGCCGTCGACGTGACCGTCGATGGAGATGCCGTTGTCGTCCCAGAAGGCGATAAGCTTGCCCAGCCCCAGGGTGCCGGCCAGGGAGCAGGCTTCGTGGGAGATGCCTTCCATCAGGCAGCCGTCGCCCAGGAAGCAGTAGGTGTAGTGGTCCACCACCTCATGGCCGGGGCGGTTGAACTGGGCGGCCAGGGCCTTCTCGGCGATGGCCATGCCCACGGCGTTGGTGATGCCCTGGCCCAGAGGGCCGGTGGTGGTTTCCACGCCCGGCGCATAGCCGTACTCGGGGTGGCCCGGGGTCTTGGAGTGCAGCTGGCGGAACTGCTTGAGATCGTCGATGGACAGCTCGTAACCGGTCAGGTGCAGCAGGGAGTACAGCAGCATGGAGCCGTGGCCGTTGGACAGGATGAAACGGTCGCGGTCGGCCCAGTTGGGGTTGGCGGGGTTGTGCTGCAAGTAATCACGCCACAACACCTCGGCGATATCCGCCATGCCCATGGGGGCTCCGGGGTGGCCGGAATTGGCTTTCTGCACCGCATCCATACTCAATGCGCGCACGGCATTGGCCAGCACTTGACGAGAAGGCATCGACATCTCCTGAGAACATTTACATGTAGGGTTAAATAGACGGCGGTATTGTCCCAAAGACTGCCGGAGGGCGCAAATTATTCTCCCCCGCCGGGGTGGCCCGCCCCGGCACATTTTGCTGGCAATCGGCAAGGCGCCTCACTAGAATAGCCATCCAGATGTTAATACCGCTATGTTGGCGGTATCATGACAGCGACAGATTAATTCAAGTTTAGGAACCGAAGCATAATGGCCAGACTGTTTACCTCCGAGTCCGTATCCGAAGGTCATCCGGACAAGATTGCCGACCAGATCTCCGATGCGGTGCTCGACGCCATCATCAAGCAGGATCCCAAGGCGCGGGTCGCCTGCGAAACCTACGTCAAGACCGGCATGGTGATCGTGGGTGGCGAAATCTCCACCAGCGCCTGGGTCGACATCGAAGAGCTGGCCCGCCGCACCGTGCGCGATATCGGCTACACCAGCTCCGACATGGGCTTCGACGGTGACAGCTGCGCCGTGCTCAACGCCATCGGCAAGCAGTCCCCGGATATCGCCATGGGCGTGGATCGGGAAGGGGACGACCCTTACGCCCAGGGGGCCGGTGACCAGGGCCTGATGTTCGGCTACGCCTCCAACGAAACCGAAGTGCTGATGCCCGCCCCCATCACCTACGCCCACCGCCTGGTCAAGCGCCAGGCCCATGTGCGCAAGGCCAAGGAGCTGCCCTGGCTGCGCCCGGACGCCAAGTCCCAGGTGACCTTCGTCTATGAAGACGGCAAGCCGGTGGCCATCGACGCCGTGGTGCTGTCCACCCAGCACGGCCCCGACATCGACCAGGCCACCCTGCGCGAAGCGGTGATGGAGCTGATCATCAAGCCGGTACTGCCCGCCGAGTGGCTGACCAGCAAGACCAAGTACTTCATCAACCCCACCGGCCAGTTCATCATCGGCGGCCCCATGGGCGACTGCGGCCTGACCGGGCGCAAGATCATCGTCGACACCTACGGCGGCATGGCCCGCCACGGCGGCGGTGCCTTCTCCGGCAAGGATCCGTCCAAGGTGGACCGCTCCGCCGCCTACGCCGCCCGCTACGTGGCCAAGAACATCGTCGCCGCCGGCCTGGCCGATCGCTGCGAGATCCAGGTGTCCTACGCCATCGGCGTGGCCGAGCCCACCTCCATCAGCGTGGAAACCTTCGGCACCGGCAAAGTGGCCGAGGAGCTTATCGACGCCCTGGTGCGCGAGCACTTCGATCTGCGCCCCTATGGCCTGATCCAGATGCTGGATCTGAACCGGCCCATCTACCAGGCCACCGCCGCCTACGGCCACTTCGGTCGGGAGGAGTTCCCCTGGGAAGCCACCGACAAGGCCGAGCTGCTGCGCGACGCCGCCGGCCTCAAATAACCACCCGAGGGGAAGCGCAGGCTTCCCCTCCGACTGCTGACAAAGCTTCGGGCTTATTCAGAAGGCAACACCCATGCCAAAACAGGCGGTCAAAGGGAGCGGCTCCGCCGACCGTCACCTGCCAGGGATGGCAGGTGCGAGCCTACATGGGGTGAGCTTGTCTCGCCGTGACGAGCGGTTTCGGCCTGACCGAACATCCAGTGAATGTTCGCAGCAGGCTGAAACGGCGAGTGTCATCTCTTGCAGCGTGTCGGCGGAGTTGGCCCTTTGGCCGACTCATCCCTGTGAAGCAGACAACGTTGTCATCAAGCGGAGGGGAAGCGCAGGCTTCCCCTTTGCTTATCCTTATGAGCAGCCGTCTGTCAGTTTTGAGCCAAGTGGTCCAAGGGACACTTATCGGCTAACGTCTTGCGTGTTTCCATCGCCATGAGCCAACCCAGTGACACCCTGTGCCAGCAGGTGAGGGACAGAGTCGACCAGTGCCTGGCCCTGGCCGGGCAGCGGCTGGGACAGGATTTTCCCGCGCCCCGGGTGCGCTTCGATCAACGCGGCCGCATCGCCGGCTCCGCCTGGCTGGAACGCGGGGAGCTGCGCTTCAACCCGGTGCTGCTGGCCGACAACGCCGTCGATTTCCTCACCGAAATCGTGCCCCACGAAGTGGCCCACCTGGTGGTGTTTCACCGCTTCGGCAAGGTCCGCCCCCATGGCGCCGAGTGGCAAGCCGTGATGCGCGATGTCTTCGGGCTCGAACCGAGGACCCGCCACCGCTTGAATACCGCCAAGGTGGCCCCCACCTTCCCTTACGACTGCGGCTGTCGTCTGCACCAGCTGAGCCTGCGCCGCCACAACAGCATCCGGCGCGGCAAACAGCGTTACCTGTGCATGCACTGCGGCCAGTTGCTCAAACCCCATCTCCCCACCAGAAGGAAAAACCCATGATCCAGATTGGCGACCGCCTGCCCGAGCAGGAATTCACCTTTATCACCGAGGCCGGCAAACACACCGCCACCAGCGCCGAACTGTTCGGCGGCAAAAAGGTGGTGATCTTCGCCGTGCCCGGCGCCTTCACACCCACCTGCTCCCAGGCCCATCTGCCCGGCTTCGTAGTGCTGGCCGACCAGTTCAGGCAGAAAGGCGTCGAGCTGTACTGCCTGTCGGTCAACGACGCTTTCGTGATGCGCGCCTGGCAGCAGGCCCAGAATGCCGAGGCCATCACCATGCTGGCCGACGGCGCCGGCCACTTCACCCTGGCCCTGGGGCTCGACAAGGACACCGGCGACTTCGGCGGCCTGCGCGCCCAGCGCTTCGCCCTGCTGGCCGAAGACGGGGTGGTCACCGCCCTGCAGGTGGAAGCCCCGGGCAAGTTCGAGGTGTCTTCCGCCGAAGCCATGCTGAAGCTGGTGTGAACCACGCCGCACGCCGGGAGACCCGCCCCGGCGTGCGGCACAGGCCGCTCTTTCCCCTGCCCCGTCCCGAGTGATAAGCTTGCCCCGCTGTTACCTAACCAAACAATAACGAGTCGTGCGCTATCTTATTCTGTTACTGGGCCTGAGCTCCTGGCTGGCTTATGCCGACGCTTTGTCTTTCAGCCAGGCCAAACGGGTGGCCACCCGGATTTATGAACAACATCCCGTGTCCTTCTACTGCGGCTGCGAAATCAAACGGGAAGGCAAGAAGCTGGTGCCGGAGCTGGACGGCTGCGGTTACCAGGTGCGCAAGCAGCAGGTACGGGCCAGCCGCATCGAGTGGGAGCACATAGTGCCGGCCTGGGAGTTCGGCCATCAGCGCCAGTGCTGGCAAAGCGGCGGCCGCAAGAACTGCACCCGCAGCGACGAGCTGTTCAACCGCATGGAAGGCGATCTGCACAACCTGGTACCGGCCATCGGCGAGGTCAACGGCGATCGCTCCAATTACCGCTTTTCCGAGTGGAACGGCCGGCCGGATCAATACGGCCAGTGCCGGATGCTGGTAGACTTCAAGGGTCGTCGGGCCCAGCCGCCGGCAGAAACCCGGGGCGCCATCGCCCGCACCTACCTCTATATGCAGCAGCAGTACCGGCTCGGTATCGCCAAGCAGCAGTTGCGGCTGTTCGAGGCCTGGAACCGCCAGTATCCGGCCAGCGACTGGGAATGCGAGCGGGATCACCGCATCAATGAGGTACAGGGCAACCGCAACCCCTTTGTGAAGGAGCAGTGCGAACACTATGCGTATACCCCGAATCCATGAGCCCGGCCCGCTCGGGCCCGGACTCGAGCTGTCACTCTCGGAGGACGGCGCCAACCACGTGGGCCGGGTGCTGCGAATGCAGCCGGGCCAGGCGCTGGTACTGTTCAACGGCGCAGGCGGCCAGTATCCCGCCGAGATCCTGAGCGCCGACAAGAAATCGGTGCGGGTACGGCTGGGCGACTTCGACGCCACCGAGGCCGAATCGCCGTTGTATTTCCATCTGGGCCAGGTGATCAGCCGGGGCGAGAAGATGGAATTTACCATCCAGAAGTCGGTGGAGCTGGGGGTCAACGTCATCACCCCGCTGTTTTCCAGCCGCTGCGGCGTCAAACTCGGCGGCGAGCGGCTCGACAAGAAGCTCCAGCAGTGGCAGAAGATCGCCATCGCCGCCTGCGAGCAGTGCGGGCGCAACCGCATCCCCAAGATCCGCCCGGCCATGGATCTTTCGCACTGGCTGGCGGAAGAAACCACCGAACTCAAGCTCAACCTGCATCCGCGCGCCCACCACAGCGTCAACACCTTGCCGTCGCCGGACAGTGGCGTTAGGCTGCTGGTAGGCCCCGAAGGCGGGCTTTCCGACGAGGAAATCGAGCAGGCCCGCGCCCGGGGCTTCGTCGATATCCTGCTCGGCCCCCGGGTACTGCGCACCGAAACCGCGGCCCTGACCGCCATCACCGCCCTGCAATGCCGTTTTGGAGATCTCGCATGACCATCAAGTTGGGAATAGTGATGGACCCCATCCAGTCCATCAACATCAAAAAAGACACCAGTTTCGCCATGCTGCTGGAAGCCCAGCGCCGGGGCTATGAACTCTGGTACATGGAGATGAGCGATCTCAGCCTGCGCGACGGCGAGGCGTTCGGCAACATGGCCCGGTTGTCGGTGAAGGAGGACGCCCGGCAGTGGTTCGCCCTGGCCGAGCCCGAACTCCGCCCCCTGCACAGCCTGGATGTGATCCTGATGCGCAAGGATCCCCCCTTTGACACCGAATATATCTACGCCACCTACCTGCTGGAACGGGCCGAAGGCGAAGGCGTGCTGATCGTCAACAAGCCCCAGAGCCTGCGCGACGCCAACGAGAAGCTCTATACCGCCTGGTTTGCCGAGCACACCCCCAGCACCCTGGTCACCCGCAAGGCCGGCGACATCCGCGCCTTCCACGCCGAGCACAAGGACATTATCCTCAAGCCGCTGGACGGCATGGGCGGCGCCTCCATCTTCCGGGTGAAGGAGGACGATCCCAACCTCGGCGTCATCATCGAGACCCTGACCGAACACGGCCAGCGTTACTGCATGGTGCAGAGCTACCTGCCCGCCATCAAGGACGGCGACAAGCGGGTGCTGGTGGTGGACGGCGAGCCGGTGCCCTACTGCCTGGCCCGTATTCCCCAGGGCGGCGAAACCCGCGGCAACCTGGCCGCCGGCGGCCGGGGCGAGGCCCGTCCCCTGAGCGACAGCGACCGGCGTATCGCCGAGGCCCTGGGCCCGGTGCTCAAGGCCAAGGGCCTGATCTTCGTCGGCCTCGACATCATCGGTGACAAGCTGACCGAGGTGAACGTCACCAGCCCGACCTGTGTGCGCGAGATCGAAGCCGCCTTCCCGGTCAATATTACCGGCATGCTGATGGACGCCATCGAAAAACGACTATCCTGACAATAAGACGCCCTTAATGCCCGGGGCCATTACCACCGCCCCGGGTTCAACCGATACGAGACGCCATGGACTCACTGCAACATCACTTCCTTATCGCCATGCCCAGCCTCAAGGACCCCTTCTTTGCCGGCTCCGTCACCTATATCTGCGAGCACAACGACGACGGCGCCATGGGGCTGGTGATCAACATCCCCATCGATATGAAGGTCCATGAGCTGCTGCACCAGCTGGAGCTGGAGCCGGAAGACAGCCCCAGCCTTGACAGGCCGGTGCTGCAAGGCGGCCCGGTGGCGGCGGATCGGGGCTTCGTGCTGCACAGCCCGGTCGAGGGCTTCAGCTCCAGCCAGCAGTTGGCGGAGGATCTGATGATCACCACCTCCCGCGATGTGCTGGAGGTGCTGGGCACCGAACAGGAGCCCGAGCACTACCTGGTGGCCCTGGGCTATGCCGGCTGGACCCCGGGCCAGCTGGAGCAGGAACTGGTGGAGAACAGCTGGCTGACCATCCCCGCCGACACCGCCCTTATCTTCGACACTCCCCTGGGCCAGCGCTGGCACCAGGCCATCGGCCGGCTGGGGGTGGACTCGCGCCAGCTGTCCTCCCAGGTGGGCCACGCATGAGCCGGACCCTGCTCGGCTTCGACTACGGCCTGAAGAGCATCGGCGTGGCCGTAGGCCAGGAGATCACCGCCTCGGCCCGGCCGCTGACGGCGCTGAAAGCCAATGACGGCGTGCCCGACTGGAACCAAGTGGAAAGACTGCTCAAGGAATGGCAGCCGGCGCTGCTGGTGGTGGGCTTGCCCCTCAATATGGACGGCACCGAACAGGACATCAGCCGGCGGGCGCGCAAGTTCGCCAACCGGCTGCACGGCCGTTTCGGCCTGGCCGTCGAGCTGCAGGACGAGCGCCTGACCACCACCGACGCCCGCGCCCGGCTGTTCGAGGCCGGCGGCTACAAAGCCCTGGGCAAGGACGCGGTGGACGCGGTCTCGGCCCAGCTGATCCTCGAATCCTGGATGGAAAGCCGGCTATAAGCTGGAAGCTGGAAGCTGGAAGCTGGAAGCTGGAAGCTGGAAGCTGGAAGCTGGAAGCTGGAAGCTGGAAGCTGGAAGCTGGCATCATGGATGTGCTGTGATCCAGTCTGTCCAGCACCGTTCGCACCAGTAACCGCCTCTCTGTCCCGGTTAGGGGTACAAAAAAACCCGCCGCAGCGGGTTTTTTATGTTCCGGTATTATCCGAAGATAATTACAGAACCTGGATTTGGGACGCCTGCGGGCCCTTGGCACCCTGGGACGGGGTGTAGGAGACCTGCTGGCCTTCGGCCAGGGTCTTGAAACCACTGCCGACGATTTCGGAGAAATGGGCGAACAAATCCTTGCTGCCGTCAGCCGGAGTGATGAAACCAAAACCTTTTGCTTCGTTGAACCATTTTACGGTGCCGTTAGCCATTTTATCTTACCTTTATTTATTTCAATGATGAGCCATGCTCGGCTCGGTAACGCAACAACAATCAAATAAGGGAAGCTTGGTGACTGAAGAACCGCAAAGGAACCAACAATATACAAAGGCCGCGCTGACTTGAAAATCTTGCTGGGGTGCACTCTACGGGAGTCGCGGGGTGGCGTCAAACACTATCGCCAATATCTTTGGATAAATTTTATACAACAGCAAAAAGGCGCCCGCAGGCGCCTTTTCCATTTCCGATCAGAGAGACCGCCGGCTTACTTGCCGTTGGCCACCCGCTCGTGCATTTCCTGAACCGAAATCACCGAGGCGGTGGCGTCGTGGGCCATGGCCATGACGGTGGCGAAGGCCCCGTTCAGGGTGGTGGTGTAGGACACCTTCTGGCTCAGGGCACCCCGGCGCAGCTGGCGAGAATCCTCGATGGCCTGGCGGCCCTCGGCGGTGTTCACGATATAGCTGTACTCGTTGTTCTTGATCCGATCCAGAATGTGCGGACGACCTTCATGCACCTTGTTCACCAGCCGCGGGTTGATGTTGGCTTCGCCCAGCACCACGGCGGTGCCGTGGGTGGCGTCCAGCTGGTAGCCGGCTTCCAGCAGGCTGGCGGCCAGGTCGACCACCCGCTGCTTGTCGCTGTGGCGAACCGACAGCAGGGCGCGGCCTTCCTTCGGTACCGCCTTGCCGGCGCCCAGATGGGCCTTGCCGAAGGCCTCGGCGAAGGTCTCGCCCACGCCCATCACCTCGCCGGTGGAGCGCATTTCCGGCCCCAGCAGCGGATCCACGCCCGGGAACTTGTTGAACGGCAGCACCACTTCCTTGACCGAGTAGTAGGGCGGGATGATCTCTTTGGTCACGCCCTGCTCGGCCAGGGACCTGCCGGCCATCACCCGGGCCGCCACCTTGGCCAGCGGCACACCGGTGGCCTTGGACACGAAGGGCACGGTACGGGCCGCGCGCGGGTTCACCTCGATGAGGTAGATGTCGTTGCCCTTGACCGCGAACTGCACGTTCATCAGGCCGACCACCCCCAGCTCCAGGGCCAGCTTGCGCACCTGTTCGCGCATCTCGTCCTGGATCGCCTTGGAGAGGGTGTAGGGCGGTAGGGAGCAGCCGGAGTCGCCGGAGTGCACGCCGGCCTGTTCGATGTGCTCCATGATGCCGCCGATGACCACGTCCTTGCCGTCGCAGATGGCGTCGATGTCCACCTCGGTGGCATCATCCAGGAAGCGATCCAGCAGCACCGGCGACTCGTTGGACACACTCACCGCCTCGTTGAAGTAACGGCGCAGATCCTGCTCGTCGTAGACGATTTCCATGGCCCGGCCGCCCAGCACGTAAGAGGGGCGCACCACCAGCGGGTAGCCGATTTTCTCGGCCAGGGACACGGCCTGCTCCAGGGCGGTCACGGTGGCGTTCTGGGGCTGCTTGAGGCCCAGACGCTCCACCGCCTGCTGGAACCGTTCCCGGTCCTCGGCCCGGTCGATGGCGTCCGGGCTGGTGCCGATCACCGGCACACCGGCGGCTTCCAGGGCGCGGGCCAGTTTCAGCGGGGTCTGGCCGCCATACTGGACGATCACGCCCTTGGGCTGCTCGACCCGCACGATTTCCAGCACGTCCTCCAGGGTCACTGGCTCGAAGTAGAGGCGGTCAGAGGTGTCGTAGTCGGTGGACACGGTTTCCGGGTTGCAGTTGACCATGATGGTCTCGAACCCGTCCTCGCGCAGGGCCAGGGCCGCGTGCACGCAGCAGTAGTCGAACTCGATGCCCTGGCCGATGCGGTTGGGGCCGCCCCCCAGGACGATGATCTTGTCCTTGTCGGTGGGGTTGGCCTCGCACTCCTCGTCGTAACTGGAGTACATGTAGGCGGTATTGGTGGCGAACTCGGCGGCGCAGGTGTCCACCCGCTTGTACACCGGGAAGATCTCGTGGCGGTGGCGCAGCTTGCGCACCTCGCCCTCGCTCACGCCCAGCAGCTTGCCCAGACGCGCATCGGCAAAGCCCTTGCGCTTGAGCGCCCGCAGGAATTCGGGGGTCAGGCCGGCAAACCCGCCTTCCTTGACCTGCTCTTCCAGCTTGATCAGCTCTTCGATCTGCACCAGGAACCAGCGGTCGACATTGGTCAGCTTGAACACGCCGTCCACGCTCATGCCGGCCCGGAAGGCATCGGCGATGTACCAGATCCGCTCGGCGCCGGGCTCCTGCAGCTCGTGGCGGATGCGGGCCAGGCTCTCGGGATCGTTCAGGTCGACGATGGGATCGAAACCGTGCATGCCGGTCTCCAGGCCACGCAGGGCTTTCTGCACCGACTCCTGGAAGTTGCGGCCGATGGCCATCACCTCGCCCACCGACTTCATCTGGGTGGTCAGGCGGTCGTTGGCGCCGGCGAACTTCTCGAAGTTGAAGCGCGGCACCTTGGTGACCACGTAGTCGATGGCCGGCTCGAACGAAGCCGGGGTCAGGCCGCCGGTGATGTCGTTCTGCAGCTCGTCCAGGGTGTAGCCGATGGCCAGCTTGGCCGCCACCTTGGCGATGGGGAAGCCGGTGGCCTTGGAGGCCAGGGCGGAGGAGCGGGACACCCGCGGGTTCATCTCGATGATGACCATGCGGCCATCCTTGGGATTGATGCCGAACTGGACGTTGGAGCCGCCGGTTTCCACCCCGATCTCGCGCAATACCGCCATGGAGGCGTTGCGCATCAGCTGGTATTCCTTGTCGGTCAGGGTCTGGGCCGGCGCAACGGTGATGGAGTCACCGGTGTGCACGCCCATGGCGTCGAAGTTCTCGATGGCGCAGACGATGATGCAGTTGTCGTTGCGATCCCGCACCACTTCCATCTCGTACTCTTTCCAGCCAATGAGGGACTCGTCGATCAAGAGCTCATTGGTGGGCGACAGGTCCAGGCCGCGGGTACAGATCTCCTCGAACTCTTCCCGGTTGTAGGCGATGCCGCCGCCGGTGCCGCCCATGGTGAAGCTGGGGCGGATGATGCAGGGGAAGCCCACCTGGTCCAGCACCCCGTAGGCTTCTTCCATATTGTGGGCGATGCCGGCGCGGGGGCACTCCAGGCCGATGCTCTTCATCGCCTGGTCGAAGCGATAGCGGTCTTCCGCCTTGTCGATGGCGTCGGCGGTGGCGCCGATCATCTCCACCCCGAATTCGGCCAGCACGCCGTGCTTTTCCAGCTCCAGGGCGCAGTTGAGCGCGGTCTGGCCACCCATGGTGGGCAGCACCGCGTCGGGGCGCTCCTTCTCGATGATGCGACGCACCACTTCCCAGTGGATGGGTTCGATATAGGTGGCGTCGGCCATCTCCGGATCGGTCATGATGGTGGCCGGGTTGGAGTTGACCAGGATGACGCGGTAGCCTTCTTCCCGCAGGGCCTTGCAGGCCTGGGCGCCGGAGTAGTCGAATTCACAGGCCTGACCGATCACGATGGGGCCAGCGCCCAGGATCAGAATGCTCTGTATGTCTGTACGTTTTGGCATGACTCTTCCCTACTCCTAATTACGCGCGGTACTGCTTAATCAAATCGATAAAGTGGTCGAACAGGTCGGCGGCTTCGTGCGGACCCGGGCTCGCTTCAGGGTGGCCCTGGAAGCTGAATGCCGGCCTGTCGGTGCGGTGAATCCCCTGCAGGGAGCCGTCGAACAATGACTTGTGGGTCACCCGCACATGGGCCGGCAGGGTGTCTTCGTCCACCGCGAAGCCGTGGTTCTGGCTGGTGATCATCACCACGCCCTTGTCCAGATCCTTGACCGGGTGGTTGGCACCGTGGTGGCCGAACTTCATCTTCACGGTCTTGGCACCGCTGGCCAGGCCGAGCAGCTGGTGGCCCAGGCAGATGCCGAACACCGGAATGTCGGTCTCGAGGAAGGTCTTGATGGCACTGATGGCGTAATCGCAGGGCTCGGGATCGCCGGGACCGTTGGACAGGAAGATGCCGTCCGGCTTCATGGCCAGCACCTCGGCGGCCGGAGTCTGGGCCGGCACCACGGTCAGGCGGCAGCCGCGGTCGACCAGCATGCGCAGGATATTGCGCTTGACGCCGTAGTCGTAGGCCACCACGTGGTAGGGCAGCTCGCTCTCGGCCGGCTGGCTGTGGCCCTGGCCCAGGGTCCAGCTGCCTTCACGCCAGGGATAGGGCTCGCGGGTGGTCACTTCCTTGGCGAGATCCATGCCCTTGAGGCCGGGAAACGCCTTGGCTTCGGCCAGGGCGCGGGCTTCGTCCAGCTCGGGGCCGGCGATGATGCAACCGGCCTGGGCGCCTTTCTCGCGCAGGAGTCGGGTCAGCTTGCGGGTATCGATATCGGCAATACCCACTATGTTATGGGCCTTGAGGTAGTCGGACAGGGAACGCTGGTTGCGGAAGTTGGAGGCGACGAGGGGGAGATCGCGGATGATCAATCCCTGGGCGTGGACCCGATCGGACTCTTCATCTTCGGCGTTAGTGCCGGTATTGCCTATATGAGGATAAGTAAGCGTAACGATCTGGCGGGAATAGGACGGGTCGGTAAGGATTTCCTGGTATCCCGTCATCGACGTATTGAATACCACTTCACCTACGGAACAACCGTCGGCACCGATGGCTGTACCGCGGAAGACCGAGCCATCTTCCAATACGAGCAGCGCTGAGTGAGTCAAGACAACCTCCAAGTTAATTCTTATAAATCAACAATTTACCTGGCTGTCCCGAGCTGCAGACAAAAAAATTTTACTGCATCTCGGCTAATACTGGGCAAATTCTGCGTATTTTATATAAAAGCGCCGTTTTCGACAAACTTTTTTGGCGGCGAGCGCCGCCGGCGGCCGGGCCACCGTCAAATCAAGAATGAAAAGACAAAAAAATCGCTTAAAAACGCAGAGCGGATTCACTGGCAACAAAAAATGGGGCATTGCTCCTGTTTCTTGGTCAATACCTTGAAGAATCAAAGAATTGTTCAACTACTTCTTATATAACAACACCTTGCAAAATTTCACATCAAAATAATATCCCAAATCCAGGCCCGGCAACCCGGCAGGAAGCGCTGCTCCCGGCTTGCCGGGCTGCATAAGGGACAACTATTTCAGGTTGAGCACATCCTGCATGTCGTACAGGCCCGGTTGCTGGCCGGCGATCCAGGCGGCGGCCCGTACGGCGCCATTGGCAAAGGTCAGGCGGTTGGACGCCTTGTGGGTGATCTCCACCCGCTCGCCGATGTCCACGAACATGGCGGTATGTTCGCCCACGATGTCGCCGGCCCGCACGGTGGCGAAGCCGATGGTGTTGCGATCCCGCTCGCCGGTGATGCCTTCCCGGCCATAGACGGCGCACTGCTTCAGATCCCGTCCCAGGGTGTCGGCGATCACCTCGCCCATGCTGAGCGCGGTGCCCGACGGCGCATCCACCTTGAAGCGGTGATGGGCTTCCACAATCTCGATATCGGTGTAGTCTCCCATCACCCTGGCCGCCTGCTCCAGCAGCTTGAACACCAGGTTGACCCCGACACTGTAGTTGGACGCCATCACCATGGCGGTGTCGGCGGCGGCGGCGTGGATCTCGGCCTTTTGCGCCTCATCAAAGCCGGTGGTGCCGATCACCAGCCGCTTGCCATGCTGGCGGGCCAGGGCGATATTGGCCAGGGTCGCCTCCGGGCGGGTAAAGTCGATGATGACATCGACCTGGTCGATCACCCTTGCCAGATCGGCGCTAACCATTACCCCCAAACGGCCCACATTGGCCAGCTCACCCGCATCCACGCCCAGTACGCTGGAGCCCGCATGCTCGATGGCGGCGGCCAGGGTAACGCCTTCGGTATTGGTTACGGACTCCACCAGTACCTTGCCCATGCGTCCGTTACAGCCGGCGACGGCGATGCGAACCGGATTTGTCATGCTGTTGTTTCCTTAAAGTGTGCGATTAACAAGAATAGCCCGGAGTTTGCCAGATAAGCGCCCGCTTGCAAATTTTCCGTTTGCCCCGGCGCGGGCGTAAAAAAACCGGCGGCTGCCGGTTTTTGCTATCAGGCGATGTCGAGCAACTCGACTTCGAACACCAGGGTGGAGCAGGGCGGGATGGAGCCGGCACCCTGTTCGCCGTAGGCCAGGTGATGGGGCACGTACAACTTCCACTTGGAGCCGACCGGCATCAGTTGCAGGGCTTCGACCCAGCCCTTGATCACGCCGTTGACCGGGAACTGGGCCGGCTCGCCACGCAGTACCGAGCTGTCGAACACGGAGCCGTCGATAAAGGTGCCGTGGTAGTGCACGCGTACGGTGTCGGTGGCGGCGGGCTTGGCGCCCTCGCCCTGGGCCAGCACTTCGTACTGCAGGCCGGAGGCGGTCTGCTCTACTTCGGCACGCTCGCCGTTGGTGGCGAAGAAAGCCGCTTCTTCTTCCCTGGCCTTGGCAAACTGGGCGGACTGCTGCTCCTGCATGCGCTGGGTGATCACCTGGAAGGCACCGTTGATGTCCTCGCGGGACACGGCGAACTCCACCCCGCCGAGGGCGTCGGCCAGGCCTTGCTGTACGGCGGACACATCCAGCCCTTCGAATGATTGCTGGCTCAGTTGATCACCGATTTGACGACCGATGCCGTAGCTGGCCTTCTGCTCTACTGTCTCATATGACGACATGCCATTCCCTCTGTTTGGGTACAAAAAAGCCATGCTAACAAAATAAGCCGGTCAGCTAAATGGCAAGGCGACGTGCCTGGCCAATAATGCGGCACCCCGCACGCCGCCGGCACCGCCGAAGGCCGGCGGCCGCACCGGCGCCGGCTTGACGCCCGCCATCAGCCAGGCCGGCAAGCGCGGGCCGAGTTCCCGGTAGAGCCAGGAGGATTCCCCGAGGCCGCCGCCGATCACCACGGCGTCCGGATCGAGCTGGGTCATCAGGATCCCCAGGCCGGCGGCGAGGATATCCAGGTACAGGGAAACACAGCGCCGGGCCGTGGCCTCCCCCTGCCGCCAGGCCTCAATCACCGCCTTGCCGGGCAGCTCTCGCCCGCTGCAATGGCCATAGAGCCGGCTCAGGCCGGTGCCGGATACATAGGTCTCGAGACAGCCCTGCAGGCCGCAGCCGCAGGCGAACAGCGGCAGCTCGGGATGGCGCCGGAGCAGCGTTGCCGGAATGCCGCCGTGGCCGAACTCGCCGCTGCCGCCGCGACGGCTGTTGACCAGGCGCCCCCGGTGGATAAGGGCGCCGCCGACCCCGGTGCCCAGGGTCAGCCCCAAGGCCAGCTCGGTCCCGGCCACCGCGCCCTGGTGATATTCGGACAACAGAAAGCAGTTGGCGTCGTTGTCCGCCTGGACCGGACGCCCCAACAGGCGCTGCAGGTCCCCGCCCAGATCACGGCCGTGGATCACCGGCACATTGGGTGCCAGCAGGCGCCCTTCCCCGTCGAGAATACCGGGAAAGCCGACGCCGACGCTGCCCACGCCCTGCCAGCGGCTGTCCGCCGCCGATACCAGGGAAGACAGCAGTCGCAGAAATGCCGGGTAATCCTGGTGCGGGGTAGGATGCAAGGCGCGCTCCCGCTCGTTCAGGGACTCATCGAAGACGGCGAATGCCACCTTGCTGCCGCCGATGTCGAAACCGTAATACATGACGCTCCCTAGCGGCGACAGGCCGGGGTCTTGCCCTGGGCCCTGGCCTGCTGGTACAGGGCCAGGGCATTGGGCATGGCTGCATTCAATTCCTGGGTCCGGGTACCGTGGGAGGGGTGGGTAGACAGCAGTTCCGGCGGTTGCTGCCCGGAGGACGCAGCCGACATATTGCGCCAGAGCGCGATGGAAGCCTGGGGATCGAAACCGGCCCTGGCCATCAGCTCCAGTCCCAGCCGATCGGCCTCGCTTTCCTGCTCGCGCCCATAGGGCAGCAGGTAGCCCACCTGTACTCCCAGGCCCAGGGCGGCCATGGCCGGCTCGCGCAGGCCGGACTGGCCCAGGGCCATGTCGGCGGCACTCAGCCCGAGGTTGCTGAGCTGGGTGCGTGATACCCGCTCGTTGCTGTGGCGGGCCAGGACATGGGCGATTTCGTGGCCGACCACGGCCGCCACTTGATCCTGATCCCTGGCCACCTTGAGCAGACCGCTGTAGACTCCGATCTTGCCGCCGGGCAAGGCGAAAGCGTTGATCTGGGGGGAGTCGAACACCACCACTTCCCATTGGTGCTGGCCGAAAACGGGCGGCAGCTCGGCCACCAGCTGGTTACTGATGCACTGCACATAGGCGGTATCGGCCCGGTTGCCACTGACCTTTTCCTGCTCCTTGATCTGGGCAAAAGACGACTCTCCCAGCCTGGCCATGTCATTCTCGGAAAACAGCAGCACCTGGCTGCGCCCGGTGGGCGACTGGGCGCAACCCAACAGGGCACCACATACTAGAAGGGCAACAATTGAACGCACGGTGACAACCTCATTTACGGACAATGGATCAGGTCCGCTCTTTTAGCACAAAGCAGGCCTGGAGGGCAGCCTGCTCGGCTCTGTCTTCAGAGGTCCTGTTCGGGGCTTACCTGGCCGGCACTCTCCATCGTCTTGTCCGACAGCAGCCAGAGGGTGAACTTGTGCAGTTCGGGATGCTGGGCCAGGGCGACCAGAAAAGCCCCTCCTACTTCCCGATAACCCAGTTCGTAATTCTTGAGGGTAGTGGGAGGTACCTGGAGCAGCTCAGCGAACTTGGGACGGCTGAGCCCCATCGCCTCGCGGATTTGCCGGATTTTTTTTCCGACCAGACTGGTGTCAGGATTCATAACCTTGCTACTCCTATCGACAATTCCCGATAACAACCGGTACAACTTTTATATTAGTTTAACACCGGTGAAGAGACTCGTTATGAACTGGTCAATCTTTGACAAAAATAATTTTAGAAAAGACTCATATAAGACCCTATCTCGGCCGCACTCTGCTCACCCGAAATGCAAAAGCTGCGACAAATTTAGCCCGGCCACCTGCCGCCCAGCTTGTGAGGCAGGTCAAAAACCGCTAATCTTGGTGTCGTGCGGGTACACTTATTGGGATATTGGAGTCCTGCCGGACAGTCCCTAAACAACTAAAATATCAAAGGACTTCCCGCACAGCACTGGTCCTGTTGACCGGTGTTACCTTTATTTCGGCACCGCCGAGTTCTCATAAAATGAGGAAGACAAAATGAAAAAGACAGTGGCTCCTTCTCTGATTGCTATCGCGCTGGCAACCGCCGGCATCTCTTCCGCCGTACAGGCCAACGACTGGTATCTGGGTGCCGGCGCCGGTTACGCCAACTATGAAGACATCGACAGCCACATCGCTGACGCCGATGAAGATGCCGAAGCGGTCACCATGTTCGGTGGTTACAACTTCAACCAGTACTTTGGCGCCGAGCTGGGCTTCAATCACTTTGGTGGTGACGCCGATGCCAAGGCACTGAACCTGTCCGCTATCGGTCGTCTGCCCCTGAACAACCAGTTTTCCGTGTTCGGCGAGCTGGGTGCCCTGGGTTGGGATGTTGACACTGCCCACGGTGACCGTGGCGTCTCCCCCCTGGCCGGCCTGGGTCTGACCTACCGCGTTTCCGATCTGGTGGATGTACAGGCCCGTTACCGCCGCATCGAGGACATGGGCGACCTGTCCAAGAACGGTTTTGAAACCGACGTCAACAACGTCATGCTGGAACTGGTGCTGCACCCGAACCGCGGCACTCCCGCCCCGGCTCCGGTCGCTCCGGTCGCTCCCCAGCCCCAGCCCGAAGTCACCTACGAAACCCGTACCGTGACCGCCGACGGCTCCATCTACTTCGCTTTCGACAAGTCCGATCTGTCCGCCGAGTCCCGCGCGACCCTGGACGAAGTCGCCCGTTTTGCCCAGCAGAACCCCGACTACCAGGTTGAACTGGCCGGTTATGCCGACCGTCTGGGTACCGCCGAGTACAACCGTCGCCTGTCCGAGCGCCGCGCCATGGCCGCCAAGGATTACCTGATCCAGCGCGGCGTGGCCGCCCAGAACATCCAGACCGCCTGGTACGGCAGCGAACTGGCCGAAGGCGTGACCGAAGCCGAGCGTCAGCGCGACCGCCGCGTGGATGCCAAGGCCCAGGCCACCATCCAGGTAGAGATCATCGAGTAATTCCTGCTCTGACGGGATTCGAAAACGGCTCCTCGGAGCCGTTTTTTATTTTTCGCATCCCCTCCCCCCATGGCATACTGAGTTTCTTTGACTTGCGGGTCCATAGCCATGCTTTGCCATTGCGACAGCCAACAGCCGTTCAGCCTCTGCTGCGAGCCCCTGCTGCGGGGCGCCCCGGCGCCGACTCCGCTGGCCCTGATGCGCTCCCGCTACAGCGCCTACCGGCTGGGCCTGGGTGACTACCTGGTGCAGAGCTGGCACCCGGATACCCTGGGCGGACTGACCGCCGGCGAACTGGCCCAAACCGGGCTGGACACCGACTGGCTGGGCCTTGCCATCGTCTTTGCCCGGGGCACCCCCGTCGACGAGGAAGGCGAGGTGGAGTTCAGGGTGCGCTACCGGGACGCCGGCCGGGTGGTGGTGCTGCACGAGCGCTCCCGCTTCCTGCGCCACCAGGGCCGCTGGGTCTATCACTCCGGCCAGTTCAACCCGCCCAAAATCGGCCCCAACCAGCCCTGCCCCTGCGACAGCGGCAAAAAATACAAACAGTGCTGTGGCCGGCGCTGACTCGACCAATTCTCATCACCCTCAACACCGACAAGACCATAATGGAACGAAAAATACTGCTGACTCATTGTCCCGACGCCAAGGGGCTGATCTCCAAGATCACCAACATCTGCTACAAGCACCAGCTCAACATTATCCGCAACGATGAATTCGTGGACTACGACAACGGCCATTTCTTCATGCGCACCGAGCTGGAAGGCATCTTCAACGATCATACCCTGCAGGCCGATCTGGACGACGCCCTGCCCCAGGGCAGCCAGCGCCGGCTGGTGCCGGCCGGCAGCAAGCGGGTGGTGATACTGGTGACCAAGGAAGCCCACTGCCTGGGCGACATTCTGATGAAGAACTATGCCGGCGCCATGAACATCGATATCGCCGCCGTGGTGGGCAACTACGACACCCTGGCCAGCCTGACCGAAAAGTTCGACATTCCCTACCACACCGTGTCCCACGAGGGGCTGAACCGGGCCGAACACGAGCAGCGGCTGGCGGACATCATCGACCGCTACCAGCCGGACTATGTGGTGCTGGCCAAATACATGCGTATCCTGAGCCCCGAGTTCGTGGCCCGCTACCGCCAGCGCCTCATCAATATCCATCACTCCTTCCTCCCCGCCTTCGTCGGCGCCAGCCCCTACCGCCAGGCCTATGAGCGCGGCGTGAAGATGATCGGCGCCACCGCCCACTTCGTGACCGACGATCTGGACGAAGGCCCCATCATCGAGCAGGACGTGACCCACGTGAACCACACCTTCTCCGCCCAGGACATGGCCAAGGCCGGCCGGGACGTGGAAAAGTCGGTGCTGAGCCGTGCGCTCAACCTGGTGCTGGAAGAAAAGGTCTTCGTCTACGGCAACAAGACGGTGGTGTTCAAGTAACGGGCCCTTCGGGGAGCTTGAAGCTGTCAGCTGTAAGTGGTGGCGGCTGAAGGTTCTCAGCTGCGCTGATTAATGAGGCGTTGTTTGCAGAATGGGTTCCGAGTCCGTCATGCTGAACTTGATTCTGTAGCGGAATAACGAAGTATTAAATCTGCAGGTACAACGCCGTACCTGCAGACAAAACAGGGCTGCTTACAGCCTGACTCTTGGTCACAAGTTTTTGTTGACTTTTGATCAAGCAAAACATCGGCCAACGCGCACAGCTCCTCCGGCACGCCGTAAACCCCTCCCTGGGGGCTCCGCCGCGCCCTCCCTAGCGCGGAGGGCCGGCGGAGCTGTGCCCTTTGTCCTCTCTATTGCCTCGCAGCCGCCTGTTGGCACCGCCTTAAGGCAGCGTCGGGGCTGGATAGAGGCAACAGGGATGGCCTCCGCCGACCGTCACCTGCCAGGGATGGCAGGTGCGAGCGTACAGGGATGTATTCACAGCGTGTCGGCGGAGCTGGCCCTGTTGCCTCTTATCTGCGTCAAATCAGACAGCCGGACTTGTGACTAAGAGTCAGGCTTACAGCTTAAAGCTGACCGCTTATCGCTGTTATTTGTGGCTCTTCTCAAAGGCCGCCTTCTGCTCGGGCGTGGCTTCCTGCTGGTATTTGGCTTTCCACTCCTCGTAGGGCATGCCGTACACCCGTTCCCGGGCCTGGTCGTAGTCCATCTCCAGACCGCGCTCTTCGGCGGCGGCCAGGTACCACTTGCTCAGGCAGTTGCGACAAAAGCCGGCCAGGTTCATCAGATCGATGTTCTGCACGTCCTTGCGCTTGTCCAGGTGCGCCAGCAGGGCGCGGAAGGCGGCGGCTTCCAGCTCGGTTTGGGTTTGCTTGTCCATTCTCTTCTCCATTGGGGTCGGTTAGTGCCATTATAACGGCATCGCCCCGCAACGACACAGGCAAGCCCATGAACCGCAGCCACTTCTTCGCCCATATGGCGCGCATGAAACTGATCCAGCGCTGGCCGCTGATGCGTAACGTCGAGCCGGAAAACGTGGCCGAACACAGCCTGCAGGTGGCCATGGTGGCCCACGCCCTGGCGGTGATCCGCAACACCCTGTTCGGCGGCGCCCTGGATCCGGCCCAGGCCGCCATGCGCGCCCTCTTCCACGACGCCAGCGAGGTGCTGACCGGCGATCTGCCCACCCCGGTGAAGTATTTCAACGAGGACATCGCCCGGGCCTACAAGGACATCGAAAAGAACGCCGAGGCCACCCTGCTGAAAATGCTGCCCGCCGAGCTGCAGGGCGCCTACGCTCCCCTGCTCAGCAGCCCGCCGGATGACGACTACGGCCAGTTGGTCAAGGCGGCGGACATCCTCTGCGCCCTGATCAAGTGCGAGGAGGAGCTGACCGCCGGCAACCGGGAGTTCGCCCCGGCCAGAAAGCGGCTCACCGCCATGCTGGAGCAACGGATGAACCAGGAGATCCGCTATTTTCTCGAGGTCTTCGTGCCCAGCTTTTCCCTGTCCCTCGACGAGATTTCGGCCCCGGAGTTCTAGCCTCCCCGGCGCTCTATCCAGAGGGTGACCTCGCCGACCCTGAAGCCCCACTTGCTCATCACGGCCCTGTTGATCAGCCGGTCTTCATCGAGCAGGTACATCCAGTCGTTGAAGTCGAGGTGCCAGACCCTGCCGTCCACCGGCACCGCCAGGGTATAACGCCAGTTGAGGGCATAACCCCGGGTCTGGCCCGAGGCGGGCCTGACCACATCGGCGGCGGTGCCGCTGTAGCGGCCGTCCGGCCCCTTTTCCAGATACCAGACCCGGCGCTGGGTTTCGCCGTCATCGTAGAAGAAGTCTTCCTCCAGCACCCCCCGGTTGCCCTCCCAGTGGCCGACCATGTCCACCTTGAAACGGCGCAACACCTTGCCCGTCCTGTCCTGCACCATGCCGTAGGCGACCAGCTCGCCCTCGAAGAAGCGGTCCAGCGCCAGGGCCGGGCTGGAGGCCTCGTAGTCGTTGATATCAGTGCTGCACGACATCAGCAGCAGGCTTACCGCCAGTATCATTGACTTCATTTCAGCTCCCCTTGAGTTTCCGGGTCAGGGCCGGATCCCGGCTGTCCGGCGACAGCCAGATGGCCAGAAAGGCGGGGGCGAAGTCCGGATCCGCTATCTCGCCCAGCAGCCGCCAGTTGAAATAGAAGCGGCTGACCCCGTCCGCCTCCACCCGCAATACCAGTTCGTCCTGCCTGCGCACCGAGGGCCAGAGCCGGCCCAGCTGTTGCGGCCATTCCGGCTTCCAGTCCACTCCCAGCCGGCGCCACTCCTCGACGGTGGCGTTCAACAAGTCTTCCTGCCTGATGTCCCGCTGGTAACGCAGGGCCAGGGCCTGGGGAAAATCACCGGGCCGGTAACGGCCATCGTCGCTGTAAAAGCGGGCCTGGTAGAGATCCCAGAACAACCAGCGCATCTTGCCTTCCCCCACCAGGGTCAGATCCGCCACCGGGCTGGCCCAGACGGGGGCCGCCAACAACATCAGTATCGATAACCACTTTTTCATCTTCAGTCACTCCTTAAACGCCGGTCCAGGCGCACCAGCAGCGGCAGCAAGGCCGCCCACACCAGCGCCAGCACCAGGGCGCTGACCCAGAAACCGAGCGGCAGTTGCACCGCTCCCAGCCGCCAGCCGGCGAGATAGGAAGAGGCCCCGGCCAGGGCGCCGGTCAGCGCCAGCAGCCAGGGGGCAAAGCCACGCAGCCAGACCAGGCTGTGGCCCAGGGTCAGCACGAAGCCGGCCCACAACAACGCCAGCCACCAGGGCGGATGGTCGAAGGCGAACACCCCGGCCCAGGCCAGGACGCCATCGACCGCCAGCCCCAACAGCGCCAGCGAGAGCACCCGGCTGTCGGCCCGGCGGCTGGGCGTGAACACGAAATGCACCAGCAGCAACAGGACGACCGGCGCCAGCCAGCGGTTCTGTCCGGCCACCGCCAACAGCCAGAAGCCCTCGAAGGCTAGCAGCTGGATCCACTGCCATCTGGACATGTCCACGCTCCCGCTTTGGCCGCCTCGAAATGCACCAGGCCGATGCTGCCCTCGCGAAATCCGCCCTCGCAATAGGCGAAGTAGAAGGCCCAGAGCCGCTGGAAGTCCTGGCCATAGCCCAGCGCCTTGAGCCGCGCCTCCGCCTGGCGGAAGCGCTCGGCCCAGATGTTCAGGGTCTCGGCATAGTGCAGGCCGTAGTCGTGCAGCCGGGTCAGCGTCATCCCGGTCTGCTCCTTCAGGTGCCGGCACATCTCGCTGACCGAAGGCAGGCAGCCGCCGGGAAAGATGTAGCGCTGGATAAAGTCCACGCTCTTGCGATACTGATCGTAGCGCTGATCGGTGATGGTGATGGCCTGGATCAGCAGGCGGCCATCGGGCTTGAGCAGCCGGTCTAGGGTACGGAAATAGCCGGGCAGGTACTGGTGTCCCACCGCCTCTATCATCTCCACCGACACCAGCTTGTCGTAGCGGCCTTGCAGATCCCGGTAGTCCTCGAGCAACAGGGTCACCCGCTCCGCCAGGCCCTCCCGCGCCACCCGCGCCCGGGCATGTTCGAGCTGGGCCCGGGACAGGGTGGTGGTGGTCACCCGGCAGCCGTAGTGCCTGGCGGCAAAGCAGGCCAGCCCGCCCCAGCCGGTGCCGATCTCCAGCAGGTGATCGGATTCCTTCAGTTCCAGCCGCTCGCAGATCAGCCTGAGCTTGTGCTCCTGGGCCTGCTCCAGGCTGGCGCCCGGCGCGGGAAACACCGCCGAGGAATACTGCATCAGGGGATCCAGGAACAGCTGGTACATGTCGTTGCCCAGATCGTAGTGGGCGGCGATATTGGCCCGGCTGCCGCTCCTGGTATTGCGGTTGCGCCGGTGCCGCAGCCGCTGCCAGGGCGCGGTAAGCCAGCCCAGGCGCCGCTCCAGCCGGTCGAGCACCTGGAGGTTGCGGGCAAACAGGCGCACCAGGGCGGTCAGATCCGGGCTGTGCCAGCCCCCCTCCACCCAGGATTCCGCCGCCCCTATGCTGCCGCCCGTCATCAGCCGGCGGTAAAAACGGGGATCGAATACCCGGATGCAGGCCTGCAACGCCGCATGGCGATCACCAAACTCGAATCTGTCCTCGCCATCCAGCACGGTCAGTCCGCCCCCTTCCAGGCCGGACAGCAGGGAAAACGCCAGCCGGCGGGCCCAGCGCTCCAGCCGACGGGGTTCCGATATGCTCAGGGTCGTTTCCATAAGGCTTCCTTCAGGGATGGGGATGATAGGGAACGCGCTTCACCAGCAGGCGCAGCGCCTGCCAGTAAATGCCGCGCACTATGGTCAGCGTCACCACCGGCCATTGCCGCAGTGCCGCCTTCAGGGCCGCGCCATCGAAAGGATGCCGGCGCAGGGCCAGGGTGGCGTCGAACAGCAGGGCCGGGTCCCGGTTCTCGATATGGATCAGTACCCGCCGGCCGGGCGGCTGGATGCACCAGTGGTACTGCATCGCCAGGCCCATAAAGGGCGAGACGTGAAACACCTTGTCGGAAGGCGCGGGCCGGGCCAGATCCACCAGGTAGCAATGGCGTTCCCGCCAGGGGGTGTTACGCACCTCCGCCAGCAGGTAGCGGGCCTGCTCGCCCCGGTAACAGAAGAAGAAGTTGACCGGACTGAAATACAGCCCGAAGCAGCGTACCTGGCCAAGCATCACCACCCGATCGAGCCCGAGGGTATCGCCGCCCAGGCCGGCCACTTCCATCAGCACCGCCTCCTTCAGCGGCACGGCCGGATCGCCCAGGTAGTCCCGGCGGCGAAAGCTCAGGGGGGCGAAGCGTTCGCAGCCGAACAGCCGGCTCTCCCGGTCGAGCCGTTCCAG
The DNA here is from genome assembly GCF_002237365.1 of Zobellella denitrificans. Classification (GTDB taxonomy): domain Bacteria; phylum Pseudomonadota; class Gammaproteobacteria; order Enterobacterales; family Aeromonadaceae; genus Oceanimonas; species Oceanimonas denitrificans. The sequence goes on along the minus strand of NZ_NMUO01000002.1, from coordinate 76,001 downwards.
CTCGTCCAGATCCAGCGCCAGCATGTAGAGGCCGTAACTGAAACCGTGCTCGCTGGGGCGGTAGCGACGGTGGCGCACCAGGCCCTGGTAGATGGCACTGTGCAGGCTCATAGCGCCTCCCCGAAGCGGGCGCAAACGTCCAGCGCGCTGCGCACCCCGTCCTCATGGAAGCCGTTGTACCAGTAGGCGCCGCAGAAATGGGTGCGGTCGCGGCCGCAGATCTCGCCGCGCCGTCCCTGGGCGCGGATGGCCTCCCGGTGGTAGACCGGATGAGCGTAGGTAAAGCGGCGCAGGATACGGGCGGGATCGATGTCCCGGCTGCGGTTAAGGGTGACGCACAGGGTCTCGGCCGCCTGCAGCCCCTGCAGTATGTTCATGTTGTAGGTCACCGAGGGCAGCGCCTCCTCGCCGCCGTCCAGCCAGTAGTTCCAACTGGCCCAGGCCCGCGGCTCCCGGGGCAGCAGCCGGGTGTCGGTGTGCAGCACCACCTCGTTGTCCCGGTAGGGCAGGCCGCCCAGCACCTGCCGCTCGGCCTCGCTGGCGTCGCTCAGCAGCCCCAGGGCCTGATCCGCATGGCAGGCGAGGATCACCTGGTCGAATGTTTCCTCCCCCGCCCGGCTGTGGATGCGCACCCCGTCCGCCTGCCGCCGGATGCCCAGCACCGGGCTGTTGAGGCGGATATCCCGGAGCGAGGCGGTCAGTGCCGGAATGTAACTGCGCGAGCCGCCCTCGATCACATACCACTGGGGCCGGTCCACCAGGTTGAGCAGGCCGTGGTGGTTGAAAAAGCGCAGGAAAAAGGCCAAGGGAAAATCCCGGCTGTCGGCCAGGGAAGACGACCAGATGGCCGCCACCATGGGCAGGATATAGTGGCCGGCGAAGAAATCGGAGAAGCCATGCCGTTGCAGGAAATCGCCCAGGCTGTGCTCGTCGTCCAGGGTGCCGGCCTTCAGCACCCGCTTGCACAGCAGGTTGAAGCGCACTATCTCGGCCAGGAAGCCATGGAAGCGCGGGCTGAGCAGGTTGCGGCGCTGGGCGAACAGGGTGTTCAGGGTATGGCCGTTGTACTCCAGCCCGGTGCCGGCCTGGTGCACGCTGAAACTCATCTCGGTGGGCCTGGCCCGCACCCCGGTCTGCGCCAGCAGTTGCCGGAAGCGGGGGTAGGTTCTGTCGTTGAACACGATAAAGCCGGTGTCCACCGCATGCCGGCGGCCGCCCAGCTCCACGTCCACGGTGGCGGTGTGGCCGCCCAGGTAGTCGTTGGCCTCGAACAGGGTGATCTCATGGCGCCGGCCCAGCAGCCAGGCGCAGGTCAGGCCGGAAATGCCACTGCCGATGATGGCCATCTTGCTCATGTCGTGCTCCTCGGGGTTCGGCGTGCCAGCCGCAGCCAGAGTCCGCGCGGCAGCCAGGACAGCAGGCGCAGGGCCTGCACAAAGAAAAAGGGAAAACCGATCTCGGCCCGTCCCCGGGCCAGGCCGCGACGGATGGCGCGGCTCGCCTGCCCCACCTCGATGCGTCCGGGCATGGGAAAGTCGTTCTTGCGGGTCAGGGGGGTGTCGACGAAGCCGGGGCGGATCAGACTCACCCCTATCCGGTGGGGAGCCAGATCCAGGGCCAGGCTGCGGGCCAGGTAATCCAGCCCCGCCTTGGAGGCGCCGTAGGCCTCGGCCCGGGTCAGGGGCAGCCAGGTGACCGAGGAACTCATCAGGGCCAGCCGGCCGCCCGGCTTGATCCGTGCCAGCAAGGGCGCCAGGCAGTTGGCGGTGCCGATGAGGTTGGTGCGGATCACCCGCTCGAACAGGGAGGCATCGAAATGCAGGGCATCGTCGATGTACTCGCAGCCGCCGGCGTTGAGGATGACCAGATCCAGTTCGTCCTGGGCGGACAGCACCCGCGCCGCCTGCTCCCGGTTTTCCATGTCGAACAGGCACAGCTCGGCCTCGACGCCTTCCAGGGCCTGCTCCAGCCGGCTCCGGTCCCGGCCACAGGCCAGCACCCGCCAGCCGTCGGCGGCATAGTCCCGGGCCAGTTGCAGGCCGATGCCGGAGCCGGCCCCGGTGATAAGTACGCGTTTCATGAGGCCAGCCTCCGCTTGAGGGCGCGGATCAGCGCGCCCAGCACCGGCACCTGCTCGTAGAGCAGGGCACCGAGATCGAAATAGTCCCTGTGGTAATGCACCCGCTCGCCGAAGCGCAGGTGGCTGACCCCGGGCACCTGCACGGCCCGGCCGCCGTTCAGCCGGGGGTGGCTGAAGACCATCTGCCAGCGCACGAAGGCCTCGCCCTGCTGTTCCATCACCTGTTCGATGTCGAACCGGCATTGGCCGACATGGGTAAAGAGCCCGGCGAAATAATCGACCAGGGCCTCCAGGCCGTGGAGATCGTGGGCCGGATCGCAAAAATGCACCTCCTCGGCGTAGACCTGACGCAGGCCCGCCAGCCCGTCCGGGCCGAGCCGCCGATACAGCTCGCAGAAGGCGGACAGGGCCGGGCTCATGGCGCCTCCCGCTCTTTGAGGGCATCGAACATGGCGATGGCCCGCAGCCGGGCCTGGCCGTGATCCACCACCGGCGGCGGATAGCCATGGCCGGGGTGGTGCCGCGCCAGCCAGTCATGGGGCGCGTGGATGGCGGCGGCGGGCACCTCGGCCAGCTCCGGCACCCAGCGGCGGATAAAGTCGCCGTCCGGGTCGAAACGCTCGCCCTGGGTGGTGGGGTTGAACACCCGGAAATAGGGGGCGGCATCGGCACCGGTGCCCGCCGCCCACTGCCAGCCGCCGTTGTTGGCGGCCAGCTCGCCGTCGATCAGCCGGGACATGAACCAGGCCTCGCCCCAGCGCCAGTCGATGTGCAGATCCTTGGTGAGGAAGCTCGCCACTATCATCCGCAGCCGGTTGTGCATCCAGCCGGTGTCGTGCAGGCAGCGCATGGCGGCGTCCACGATGGGGTAGCCGGTCTGGCCCCGGCACCAGAGCCCGAACCGCTGTTCGTCGTTGTCCCACCGCAGGGCCTCGGTTTCCGGCTTGAAGGCCCGGTGCATGGACAGGGCGGGAAAGACCACCAGCAAATGCCGGTAGAACTCGCGCCAGATCAGCTCGTTTAGCCAGCTGAAGCCCCGCTCGCCCCGGCTCAGGGGCAGGGAGCCCAGCTCCGCCTCGATGGCGGCCAGGCACTGGTTGGGAGACAGCACCCCCAAGGCCAGGTAGGGCGACAGGCTGCTGGTGGCCGCCAGGGCCGGATAGTCGCGCCGCTCGCCATAATGGCGCAGCTGCTCCCGGCAAAAGGCGGTGAGCCGGCGGGAAGCGGCCGCCTCCCCCGCCGGCCAGGCCTCGCTGGCAACGAGTTCGCCCTCCAGCTGGATGGGGGCCGGGGGCAGCGCCTCTCCCTGGCGGGGCGGTGCCGGCAGCAGCCGGTAGCCGCTGCCGCGCAACCGCCCCAGCCAGGCCTTGGCAAAGGGGGTGAACACCCGGTACATGTCGCCGCCCCGGGTGGTCAGGCTGCCGTGGCTGACCACACAGTCGCCGTTGAACACCCGGCAGGGGAAGCCCAGGGCCTGCTGTACCGCCTGGTCGCGCCGGCGCTCGTTGATGCCGATGTCCCGGTTGGCGTAGAGGGCATCAATGCCCCGGGCGGCGCTCCACTCGGCCAGCAGCGCCGGTACCTGGTCGAAGCGGTCGGTGCGCAGCAAGGTAAAGGGAATACCGAGCACCGCCAGCCCCTCGGCCAGCTGCTGCAGGTTGCGGCGCAGAAAGTCCCGCTGGATGGGAGCGTTGCCATGCCGGCGCCACTGCTCCGGGCAGTCCACATAGACCGCCTCCACCCGGGCGCCACCCGCCGTCGCCTCGTACAGGGCCGGGTTGTCGGCCAGCCGCAGATCAGTTCTGAACCAGACCAAATGCCGCATCATGCTTCCTCACAATGTCACTCAGGCTCGCGGCATAGGGCCGCGCCAGCCAGCCCTGTTGCCGGTAAAGCTCCCCCAGCTCACCCACGAAAAAACACGCCTCAGGCAGGTGCGCCTGGGCCTCCCGGAACCAGCCCTGGGTCAGGCCGGCCCCGAGCAGCACCACCAGCACCGGGCTCTTCAGCCGCTCCATGGCCAGGGGCAGGGCCTGGGCATCGAGCACGCCCAGATCCAGGCTGCGGCATTCCAGCCCCTGCAGCTCGAACTGGGCCAGGGCAGCGTGCAGCTCCCCCACCTGCCCGGCCCGGGCCAGGGCTATGCGCGGCCCGGTCTTGATGGTCAGCAACTGGTAGCAGAGCCGCAGCAGCAGGGCACGGGCACTCTGCTCGATAAGGCCGGCGTCCGGACGCGCCTGGCCGGCCAGGGTCTGCAACCAGGGGTCTATCACCCGGCGCAGCAGCAGCTCCGCCGGATAGAGGCTGGTCAGCTCGACCAGCTCGGCCTCCAGCCGGCCCAGGTTGAGCTCCTGGGCGGCGGCCAGCAACCGGGCCTGGGCCTGCTCCCAGTTGGAGCCTTCCGCCACCGGCGCCGGGCTGGCCAGCAGCCCCTTGACCTGGCCGATGCTGACGCCCTGCTCCAGCCAGTGCAGGATCTGGCGGATCAGGGCGATGTCGTCCTCGGAATAGAGCCGGTGGCCCTTGTCGGTGCGCGCCGGCTTGAGCAGGCCGTAACGGCGTTGCCAGGCGCGCAGGGTAACGGGGTTGATGCCGGTGAGGCGGGACACCTCCCGGATCGGATACTTGGGATCAGATGCCATAGCGCAGCCGCAATGCCTCCGGATGGGGGTTGAGATAGACCTGCTGGCGCAGGTAGTCGTTGGGATGTTCTTCCAGGTAGTGGCGGAACAGGGTGATGGGCGCCAGCAGGGGCAACTCGCCCTCCCGGTACTGATGGATGGTGCGGGCCAGCGCCTGGCGCTGGCGGGAGTTGAGCTGATGCTTGAAATAGCCCTGCAGGTGCTGCAGCACATTGGTGTGCCCGCGCCGGCTGGCCCGCCGGGCCAGGGCCGTCATCATGCCGGCGATGTAGGCGTCGGCCTTCTGCCCGACCCCGCCGGACAGATCCGACAGCAACAGCCCCAGGGCCTGGTAGCTGTCGCGGTGGTGGGCCATCAGCAGGTACTTGTAACGGCTGTGAAAGGCGATCAGCCGCGACGGCGTCAGCCCCCGGTGCAGCAGGCACTGCCAGTCGTGAAAGGCGTAGATGCGGGTCACGAAGTTTTCCCGCAGCACGGGATCCTGGAGCCGGCCGTCTTCCTCCAGGGGCAGCAAGGGCAGGGCCCGCATCAGCTCGGCGGCATAGAGGCCGATGCCTTCCTTGGCGTTGCCCTTGCCGCTGTCGTGGTAGACCCGTACCCGCTCCATGCCGCAGCTGGGCGACTTGGCGCAGAGGATGTAGCCGCTCACTCCCCCGAGCCGGACGGCCATGTCGCGGCCGTAGGCCTGCAGCCGCTCGGTCAGATCCTCCCCCCGGGCGGTCAGGGCCCGCACCTCTCCCGCCTGGTTGACCAGGCGGATACTGGGCCTGGGCGCACCCAGGCCGATGGCCATTTCCGGACAGAGGGGCACGAACTCGACGAAACGGGCCAGCTCTTCGGTGCAGAAGTCGGAACGCTTGTGGCCGCCGTCGAAACGCACCTGCTGCCCGACCAGGCAGCCGCTGACGCCGATCCGGATCACGCCGGGGTCAAACTTGTACATAAATATCTCTCTTGTACAACCATGCCTATACCATAGCGGTAGTTGTACAAAACGATCAAGCATGTACAAGAAAAATTTCGGCCAGGACCGGAAACGCAAAAACCCGGGCCGGGCCCGGGTTTTTGGAAAACAGCATCAAGAAGCCAGGCTCAGTTCAGCTTCTGGCGGATGATCTCGGTCTCGTCGCGGAACTGGCGGCGCAGCTCGGACTTGCTCTTCATCACCAGCTCGCCCCCCTTGCCGATGGTCATGTGCTCGGGGTTGTCGTTGTGCATCGCCTGCCAGGCCAGCACCGCCTGCATGGTGGTGTCCTTCTGCTCTGGGCTCAGCACCGAGCCGTCGGGCCATTTGCCGAGCTCCACCGCCGTCTTCAGGCGTTCATAGACTTCCCTCGGCATGGCGGCGATGGCTTGCTGAAAAGATGACATGGGCATTTCTCCTCTGTTGGCGGCCTTCACTCTACCACCACAAATACAAAAGGGGCAGCCGCTGGCCGCCCCTTGTTCAACGATGTTGCCTGCCAGCCGCCGATCAGGCGGGCAGATCCATCAGTTCGATACCGGCCATCTTCTGCATCACGCGTACCACCTGGCAGCTGTAGCCGAACTCGTTGTCGTACCAGACGTAGAGCACGGCACGATCACCCTCGACGATGGTCGCCAGGGAGTCGACGATGCCGGCGAAGCGGGAGCCGACCATGTCGCTGGACACCAGCTCGCTGCTGGTGCTGAAGTCGATCTGGTTGTGCAGGGGCGAGTCCAGGGACACCTGACGCAGGTAGTCGTTCAGTTCCTCGACCGTGGTGGCCTTTTCCAGGTTCAGGTTCAGCACCGCCATGGACACGTTGGGGGTGGGCACCCGGATGGCGTTGCCGGTCAGCTTGCCTTTCAGTTCGGGCAGCGCCTTGGCCACCGCCTTGGCGGCGCCGGTGCTGGTCAGCACCATGTTCAGCGCCGCGCTGCGGCCGCGACGGTCACCCTTGTGGTAGTTGTCGATCAGGTTCTGGTCGTTGGTGTAGGAGTGCACGGTTTCCACGTGGCCGTTCTTCACGCCGTAGGCGTCGTTCACCGCCTTCAGTACCGGGGTGATGGCGTTGGTGGTGCAGGAGGCGGCGGACATGATGCGGTCATCCGCTTCGATCATGCTGTCGTTCACCCCGAACACGATGTTCTTGATATCGCCCTTGCCCGGCGCGGTCAGCAGCACCTTGGCGGCACCCTTGGCCTTGAGGTGCAGGCCCAGGCCGGCCTCGTCGCGCCACTTGCCGGTGTTGTCGACCACCAGGGCATCGTGGATGCCGTACTGGGTGTAGTCGATCTCCTCCGGGCTGTTGGCGTAGATCACCTGGATGTAGGTGCCGTTGGCGATAATGGCGTTGTTTTCGGCATCCACTTCGATGGAACCGTTGAAAGGACCGTGCACGGAATCACGGCGCAGCAGGCTGGCGCGTTTTTCCAGATCGTCGCCGGAGCCACGCACCACGATGCCGCGCAGGCGCAGGCCGTTGTTGCTGCCGGCACGCTCGATCAGCAGGCGGGCCAGCAGGCGGCCGATGCGGCCAAAGCCGTACAGCACCACGTCGGTGGGCTTGGCGTTATGCTCGGCCCCGAGGGCCGGTGCCAGTTCGCGCTGCAGGAAATCGGCCAGGCCGGACTCGTCCTGGTGATCTTTCCAGTAACGCACCGCCAGCTTGCCCAGGTCGATGCTGGCCGGGGCCAGATCCAGCTCGCTCAGGGCCTTGAGCACCGGATAGCTCTGGGCAACAGGCAGCACCTGGCCTTCGTGGCGACGCACCACACGGTGAGCCTTGAGAATGTCAATGGTAGAGGCGTTCAGCAGGGGGCGGGCATAGACGCAGGTCTCGACGCCCTGGTTGCGGTACAGTTTGCCGATCAGGGGCTGCATGGACTCTGCCAGTTCCTGGCTCTGTTGCCAGGCGGACAGGTAACTCTCGTGGGTCATCGACCAGATCCTTTTAATTCACGTAACCGTCGTTAGTATCGGATAGCGGGCAAAAAACATGCCCCGCTCGCTTTATTTAAGCGCGCCCATTTTAGTGGATAGGGGGTATGATTACCAGACTAAGGACAGCCACAAAGAGCTTCAAATGAATATCAAAACACCCTTTGTAATGCTTCTTCCCCTCCTCTTTTTGGCAGGTTGTGAGCAAGATCGCATCAAGACCCTTTGCGATTCCAACCCCAGCCTTTGTGCGGATCTACATGTGGACAGCTGGTGTAAATTTGAACGCTCCGATCTTATCAGGGCCCGTCGCCAGTATTCGATCAGCCCCGATGATGCCAGCGCCTATTCTCTTATGGTCGAGCTGGACCGCTACCACGACTGCCTGGAACCCCTGCTGGGCATCGAGTATACCAAGCGCAAGGAACGCAAGAACGACAAGCTGGATGCCGTGATCAAGGCCAGGGAGGATCTCCGGCAGCTAGAGCAGGAAACCCGCACTTCCGATTATCCCTACCTGCAGCTCTGGCACTGGCAGCGGCATGGAGATCACCAGGCCAGGATCGGGTTTCTCAACCAGGCCGGCAACCCGCTCATGCAGCAGCCCGAGCTGCAAAAAGCGCTGGCCGAGCTCCTGGCTCCCCGGGACAAGCAGGCTGCCGAGCAAGCCCTGCACCAGGCGCTGGGGCTCTATCCGGCTGGTGCAACCATAGATACCGGCATTATCGCCAACCTGATCAACCTCTACATCAGCGGCAAACGTTACAGCGACGCCTGGGTCTGGGCCCGGGTACTGGTATCTCTGGACCAGCAGGCAGGCGTCAACCTGAACCGGATGGATGCTTATGCCCGCTTCGATGAACAGCAGCAACAGGACATGCAGCAGCAGGCCGACCATATCGTGCAGCGGCTGAAAAATGGCACTTATCTCCAAAGATAAAACCACAGATCCACTTCTATACTGACTTCATGGCCGGATACAGCCAATCCCTGTACCCGGCCCGCTGCAGCCCTCATTCAAAAATGGCGTGGTCACGGTATTTTTTCCGTGCACAAACGAAATAAAATTTCAGTAAATCATGATCCAGCACAAAACCGCCGAGGTTTTGGGTTGACGCCGCGTCTTTTTTTTGTAATTTTACAACCAATAGATTTTTTCATAACGTAATTCTTCACAACTTAAAGAGTCAGGTGAACTTATGACTATCAAAGTAGGTATCAACGGTTTCGGTCGCATCGGCCGCTTCGTGTTCCGTGCAGCTTGCGAGCGTGATGACATCGAGGTGGTGGCCATCAACGATCTGCTGGATCCGGAATACATGGCGTACATGCTGAAGTACGACTCCACCCACGGCCGTTTCAAGGGCACCGTGGCCGTTGAAGGTGGCCAGCTGATCGTCAACGGCAAGGCCATCCGCGTGACCGCCGAACGCGATCCCGCCGCCCTGAAATGGGACGAAGTGGGCGTGGACGTGGTGGCCGAAGCCACCGGTATCTTCCTGACCGACGACACCGCCCGCAAGCACATCCAGGCCGGTGCCAAGAAGGTGGTACTGACCGGTCCGTCCAAGGACGACACCCCCATGTTCGTGATGGGCGTGAACCACGATGCCTACGCCGGCCAGGACATCGTGTCCAACGCCTCCTGCACCACCAACTGCCTGGCGCCCCTGGCCAAGGTCATCAACGACAAGTTCGGCATCGTCGAAGGCCTGATGACCACGGTGCACGCCACCACCGCCACCCAGAAGACCGTGGACGGCCCCTCCGCCAAAGACTGGCGCGGCGGCCGCGGTGCCGGCCAGAACATCATCCCCTCCTCCACCGGTGCCGCCAAGGCCGTGGGCAAGGTGATCCCCGAGCTGAACGGCAAGCTGACCGGCATGGCCTTCCGTGTCCCCACCCCGGACGTGTCCGTGGTTGACCTGACCGTACGCCTGGAGAAGGCCGCTTCCTACGCCGACATCTGCGCCGCCGTCAAGGCCGCCGCCGAAGGCGAACTGAAGGGCATCCTGGCCTATACCGAGGACGATGTGGTCTCCAACGACTTCATCGGCGAAGTGTGCACTTCCGTGTTCGACGCCAAGGCCGGTATCGCCCTGAACGACAACTTCGTCAAGCTGGTATCCTGGTACGACAACGAGATCGGCTACTCCAACAAGGTGCTGGATCTGGTCGCCCATATCTCCAAGTAACATTCGGGGATATAACCCGTTAATATTAAAAGCGGCCTTCTGGCCGCTTTTTCGTTTTTATCGACGAGTACCATCCATGACACTGACTCCGCTTCGCTCCCTCTCGTCCAGCTGCCGGCTGATGAACAACGCCCCCGGTCTCGAGTTTATCCTGATAGAGCACCCCAGGGTCCGGGCCCTGCTCAGTCTGCTGGGCGGCCAGTTGCTGCAGTACCGCCCGGCAGGTCAGCCAGAGCTGCTCTGGCTGAGCGGCCAGGCCGTGCTGGACGGCAGCAAGCCGATCCGCGGCGGCATCCCCCTGTGCTGGCCCTGGTTCGGCAAGCAGAACCAGGGACCCCAGCACGGTACCGCCCGCCTAGGCCACTGGCAGCTGGAGCGGGTGGAAGAAGACGAGCAGGCCGTGACCCTGACACTCACCTTTCAGGATGGAACGCTCGAACTGCGGCAACGGCTGTGCCTCGGCGCCGAACTCGAACTCGAGGCCACCACCACCAACCTGGGCGGCACGGTGGCCAGGGTCCAGCTGGCCCTGCACAGCTATTTCGCCGTGCCCCGGGTGGCGGACTGCCGCATCGAGGGGCTGGGCCCGGACTACCGGGACAGCCTGAAAGACTGCCACGTCAGCGGTGACGACAGCTGTCGCTTCACGCCCCCCTTCGATCGCATCTATACCGCCCCCCGGGGCAAGACCCTGCTGCACGCCGGCGATCGACGGCTCCGGCTGGAACACCGCTACCACGATAGCCTGGTGCTGTGGAACCCCGGCCCGGCGCTGCCGGCCGACATGACGGACGCCTCGGGTTTCGTCTGTGTGGAAAGCGCCCGCCTGCGCGCCCCCTGGCTGTTGCCGGGCCAGAGCACCAGCCTGGTGCTGCATTGCCGCTTCGAGCCCCTGGAGCCTGCCTATGTACCTGCTGCTGGTTGAGGACGACCTGGCCCTGGGCCGTGCCCTGCTGAAACTGCTGCAGGGCCACTACCGGGTCGACTGGGTGCGTACCCTGAGGGACGCCAGGACGCATTTTGCCGCCGCCGAGGTCGATCTGGTGCTGCTCGATCTGGGCCTGCCCGACGGTGACGGCCTGGCCTGGCTGCAGCAGTTGCGCAGTACGGAGCAGCCGGTGCCGGTGCTGATCCTCTCCGCCCGGGACCAGCTGGACGACCGCATCCAGGGCCTGGATACCGGCGCCGACGACTACCTGGTCAAGCCTTTCGAGCCTGATGAGCTGCTGGCGCGGATCCGGGTGCTGCTGCGCCGCCGGGCCGGCCGGGCCGGTGCCGTCATCCGGGTGGGCGATCTCTGCTTTTATCCCGACCGCCGGCAGTTCCTGCTGGCGGATCAGCCCCTGGAGCTGCCACCCAAGGAGCTGCAGCTGCTCACCGTATTGATCATGGCCGCCGGCAAGGTGGTCAGCCGGGAGCGGCTGACCCAGCAGCTCTACGGCCTCGGCAACGGCGCCGACTCCAACACCCTGGAAGTCCATATCCATGCCCTGCGCCGGCAACTGGGCAAGGAGCGGATCCAGACCCTGCGCGGCCAGGGCTATCGGCTGGTGGCGCCATGAAGGTTCGCCTGAGCCGGCTGGCCTGGCTGCTGGCCCTGTCCACCCTGCTCGCCGGCCTGCTCGGCATCGTCAGCACCTACCGGGTGGCCGACGCCGAATTTCGCGAGCTGATCGAGGAGGATCTGCAGCAACAGAGCCGAGTGCTGGCCCGCCTGCTGGCTGCCACCGACGGCGGCCTTTCTCCTGCCCGCCTGGAGCAACTGCTGCGCGACGGCTTCCGGGAAGACGACGAAGACACCCTGCTGGTCAATGTGATCGATCTCGATCAGCGCCGGTTGGTCAGCAACCTCGGCCAGCCGCCCTGGCCGCAGCGACACGACAGCACAGGGATCCGGCTCGAGTTCGACGGCCACACCTGGTTCGGCCACCAGCACCGGCACGGCCGACTGCTGGTGCAGCTGCTGCGCCGGGACGACCTGTACCGGGAGCTGCAGGAGGACATCCTCGAGGACATCATCACCCCGGCCCTGCTCGGCAACGGCATCAACCTGCTGCTGCTGGCCCTCTTGATCAGCCTGGTGCTCTGGCCCCTTTCCCGGCTGGTAAAACAGCTGGAACAGCGCTCGGCCGACAGCCTGACACCGCTTCGGGTGCAGACTCCCCTGCGCGAGATAGCCCTGCTCGGCGACAGCCTCAACCAGTTGATCAAGGACGTGGACGAGGTGCTCGGCCGGGAGCGGCGCTTTGCCAGCGATCTGGCCCATGAACTCAGGACGCCGCTGGCCACCCTCAAGCTGGAGCTCGCCGGTCCCGAGCCGGAGCTGCCGGTCGTGCGGGCGGAAATCGATCGCATCGCCCGGGTGGTGGAACAGTTGCTGATCCTGGCCCGGCTGGATCAGGGCCGCTGGCAGCATCGTTTTGCCCCCCTGCAGCTCGACCTGCTGTGCCGGGAGGCGATCACCCGCTGCCGTCACCGCGCCGAGGCCGGTGGCATCGAGCTGACCGCCAGCCTGACGCCTGCCCCCTGCCGGGGCGAGGCTACCCTGCTCGGCATCCTGCTCGACAACCTGCTCGGCAATTGCCTGCGGCACTGCCCGGCCGGCACCGGGGTCAGCCTGTCCCTGCAGGCCGCCGCCGGCGGCTGGGTGCTGGAAGTCGAAGATAATGGCCCCGGTATCCCCCCGGTGCTGCGCCAGCACATGGAGGCCGGCCATACCCGCCTCGACAGCAAGAGTGAAGGGCTGGGACTGGGGCTGGCCATCTGCCAGCAGATAGCCCAGGCGCACGGTGCTCGGCTGCGCTTTCTGGAGCGCCACGACGGGCAAGGGGGGCTGCGGGTCCGGCTGGAGCTGCCGACTTAAGGTTGAGTTAAGCTTTAGCGGCTAAGATGAGGGCTATTCAACGACACCGGAGTACCATGATGAACAAGACCTTTATCGCCGCCCTTATCGGCCTCACCACCGTTACCGGCTCCGCCTTCGCCGCCACCGAACCAGGCGGCTTCCAGGGGCCGGACCGCACCGAGGCCGTCAGCGTCGCCCAGGCCCTGGAACTGTCGGACGACGCCCAGGTTCGCCTGAGCGGCGTGATCACCGAATCCCTGGGAGACGAGAAATACCGCTTCCAGGACGACAGCGGCAACCTGGTGGTCGAGATCGACGACGACGAATGGCGCGGACTGGAGATCACCCCCGAGACCCGGGTCACCCTCTGGGGCGAGATCGACAAGGATTGGAACCAGGTGGAACTGGACGTGGAGCGCATCGAACTGGCCCGGTAGCCTGCTCGAATTTCTCGCCGGGGAGGAGTAAAATGCCCGCCCCGGCCGCCATCTGGTGGCGGCCGCTGACCTGAGATCAGACGAGAAATTCCATGTTTACACCCGAACTGCTGTCCCCCGCCGGCACCCTCAAGAACATGCGCTACGCCTTCGCCTATGGCGCCGACGCGGTGTACGCCGGCCAGCCCCGCTACTCGCTGCGGGTACGCAACAACGAATTCAACCACGAAAACCTCAAGATCGGCATCGACGAGGCCCATGCCCTCGGCAAGAAGTTCTACGTGGTGGTCAACATCCAGCCCCACAACGCCAAGCTCAAGACCTTCCTGCGCGACATGAAGCCGGTGGTGGAGATGGGCCCCGACGCCCTTATCATGTCCGATCCCGGCCTGATCATGCTGGTGCGCCAGCATTTCCCGCACATGCCCATCCACCTGTCGGTGCAGGCCAACGCGGTCAACTGGGCCTCGGTGAAATTCTGGCAGGACTACGGCATCGAGCGGGTGATCCTCTCCCGCGAGCTGTCGCTGGAGGAAATAGAAGAAATCCGTTCCCAGTGTCCGGAGATCGAGCTGGAGGTGTTCGTGCACGGCGCCCTGTGCATGGCCTATTCCGGCCGTTGCCTGCTGTCGGGCTACATCAACAAGCGCGATCCCAACCAGGGCACCTGCACCAACGCCTGCCGCTGGGAATACAAGGTGCACGAGGCCAGGGAAGACGACGCCGGCCAGATAGTGCACAAACAGGAGCCGATCCTGGTGCAGCCGGTGGCGCCCACCCTGGGCGCAGGCCAGCCCAGTGACCAGGTGGTACTGCTGGAGGAAGGCAACAGGCCCGGCGAATACATGGCCGCCTTCGAGGACGAGCACGGCACCTACATCATGAACTCCAAGGATCTGCGCGCGGTGCAGTACGTGGAGCGCCTGACCCGGATGGGCGTGCATTCGCTCAAGATCGAGGGACGTACCAAGTCCTTCTACTATGTGGCCCGCACCGCCCAGGTCTATCGCAAGGCCATCGACGACGCCGTGGCCGGCCGTCCCTTCGACGCCACCCTGATGAGCACCCTGGAAAACCTGGCCCACCGGGGCTATACCGAGGGCTTTCTCAAGCGCCATGCCCACAGCGACTACCAGAACTACGACTACGGCTACTCGGTGTCTACCAGCCAGCAGTTCGTGGGCGAGATCACCGGCCGTGACGGCGACTGGGTGGAAGTGGCGGTGAAGAACAAGTTCCTGGTGGGCAACAGCCTGGAGCTGATGACCCCGCGGGGCAACCTCAGCTTTACCCTGGAAGCCATGAAAAACCGCAAGGGCGAACGCGTGGAGGTAGCGCCCGGCAATGGTCATGTGGTCTACCTGCCGCTGCCCGCCGAGGTGGAGGTGGAGTTCGGCATACTGCTGCGCAACCTGGAGCAGGAGCAGAACACCCGCCAGCCCCACGGCCCACAGGCCGCCGAAGCCTGAGGCCGGAAGCTGGAAGCTGGAAGCTGGAAGCTGGAAGCTGGAAGCTGGAAGCTGGAAGCTGGAAGCTGGAAGCTGGAAGTCATTAGGGGCGGAGAATGCCGCCCACTGAAAATAAAAAAGCCGGGATGATTCCCGGCTTTTTCGTTAGTGCTTTCAGGCGATTCGCTTATTCGGCGTTTTCGGCCGGCGCTTCCACCTTGGCTTCTTCCGCCGCCGGCGCCTCGGCGTCGGCCGGCTTGTTGGCTTCCTTGATGGACAGGCGGATACGGCCCTGACGGTCCACTTCCAGCACCTTGACCTTGACCTTGTCGCCCACCTTCAGGTGATCGGACACATTCTTGACCCGCTCTTCGGTGATCTGGGAGATGTGCACCAGACCGTCCTTGCCGGGCAGGATGTTGACGAAGGCACCGAAGTCGGCCAGGCGCACCACCTGACCTTCGTAGATGGTGCCGCTTTCCACTTCCGCGGTCAGCTGCTCGATGCGGCGGATGGCCAGCTTGGCGGCTTCGCCGTCGACGGCGGCGATCTTGACGGTACCGTCGTCATCCAGCTCGATGGTGGTGCCGGTTTCCTCGGTCAGGGCGCGGATGGTGGAGCCACCCTTGCCGATCACGTCCTTGATCTTCTCAGGGTTGATCTTGATGGTGTGGATGCGCGGGGCGAAATCGGAGATCTCGGCACGGGGCGCATTGATGGCCTCGTCCATCACCTTGAGGATGTGCAGCCGGGCGTTGCGCGCCTGCTTGAGCGCCACTTCCATGATTTCCTTGGTGATGCCTTCGATCTTGATGTCCATCTGCAGGGCGGTCACACCCTCGGTGGTACCGGCCACCTTGAAATCCATGTCGCCCAGGTGATCTTCGTCACCCAGGATATCGGACAACACCACAAAACCTTCTTCTTCCTTCACCAGCCCCATGGCGATACCGGCCACGGACGCCTTGATCGGCACGCCCGCGTCCATCAGCGCCAGGGAGGTGCCGCAGACGGAGGCCATGGAGGAAGAACCGTTGGATTCGGTGATTTCAGACACCACCCGTACGGTATAGGGGAAGGCTTCCGCACTCGGCATCACCGCCGCCACGCCACGCTTGGCCAGGCGGCCATGGCCGATTTCCCGACGCTTGGGGCTGCCGACCATGCCGGTCTCACCCACACAGTAAGGGGGGAAGTTGTAGTGCAGCATAAAGCGGTTGGTACGACCGCCGGTCAGTTCGTCGATCAGCTGGGCATCCCGCTCGGTGCCCAGGGTAGCGGCAACCAGGGCCTGGGTTTCGCCGCGGGTGAACAGGGCCGAACCGTGGGTACGGGGCAGCAGGCCGGTGGCCACGTTGATGGCGCGGATCATGTCCGGCTCACGGCCGTCGATGCGCGGCTCGCCACGAACCACCCGGCCACGGACGATGTTCTTTTCCAGCTTGCCCAGTTGGTCCTGGATTTCCTTGATGCCCTGTTCCGGGCTCTCGGTCAGGATGGTTTCCTGCACCCGGGCCTTGATGTCGCTGATGGCATCGCGACGGGCAGTCTTGTCGATGATGCGATAGGCTTCGCCCAGATCCTGGGCGGCCAGCTCGGCTATCTTGGCCTTGAGCGCCTCGTTTTCGGCGGCCGGCTGCCAGTCCCAGGGCTGGGTGCCGACTTCGGCGGCAAACTCGTTGATGGCGGCGATGGCGGTCGCCATCTGCTCGTGGCCATAGACCACGGCGCCCAGCATCACTTCTTCGGGCAGGATATTGGCTTCGGACTCCACCATCAGCACGGCGTTGGCGGTACCGGCCACCACCAGATCCAGCTCACTGTTTTCCAGCTCGCCGATGGTGGGGTTGAGCACGTATTGACCGTTCATGTAACCCACGCGGGCGGCACCGATGGGGCCGGCGAAGGGAATGCCGGAAATGGCCAGGGCGGCGGAGGTGCCGAGCATGGAGATGATGTCCGGGGCGATTTCCGGGTTGGCGGAAACGACGGTGGCGATCACCTGGACTTCATTCTTGAAACCATCGGGAAACAGCGGACGGATGGGACGGTCGATCAACCGGGCGGTCAGTGTTTCCCCTTCCGTCGGACGGCCTTCGCGCTTGAAGAAGCCACCGGGAATACGGCCGGCGGCATAGGTCCGCTCCTGGTAGTTCACGGTGAGCGGGAAGAAGTCGCGGCTTTCGTCGGCTTCGCGCTTGCCGACCACGGTCACCAGCACGGCGGTGTCGTCCATGCTGGCCATGACGGCGCCGGTGGCCTGGCGGGCCATCACGCCGGTCTCGAGGGTGACGGTATGCTGGCCGTACTGGAAGGTTTTTACGATAGGATTCACGTTGTCGATTCCTTAAACTGTTTGGGCTCTCAATTTGCCCGCACAGTATACTGGATCCGCGTTCAAAGGACAGAATCGACGGCAAAAATCCCGGTTTCCGGTTAGCCGAACAGATAAGACTCCATCGACAGCATGCCGTAGCGCATATCCCCTTCCAGTACCTCGACCTCGCCGTCCGGGCTGGCCGCTCCCGCCGCCATCAGCAGCGGCAGATAATGGTCCGGGGTGGGATGGGCTCGCCGTCCATGAGGCGCATTCAGGTAATCGAGCAGCGCCGCCTTGTCGTGGCGACGGACCGCCTCCCGGGCCCAGCTTTCGAACGCCAGGGCGTAATCCGCCGGTGCGGTGACGCCCTGGCGAAATTCGTAGAGGTTGTGGGTCAGGCTGCCCGAGGCGACGATCAGTATGCCCTGCCCCCGCAAGGGCCGGAGCGCCTCCCCCAGCGCCCAGCTCGAGGCGGGCTCCAGCCAGGCCGGCATCGACAGCTGCAGCACCGGCACGTCCGCCTCGGGATAGAGAAAGCGCAGCGGCACCCAGGCGCCGTGATCCAGGCCGCGCCCCTTGTCCAGCTCCGCCCGGTAGCCTGCCTCCCGTAGCCAGGCGGCCAGCGCGGCGGCCAGGGCCGGAGCACCGGGTGCCGGGTACTGCAGCCGGTAGAGTTCGTCGGGAAAGCCACCGAAATCGTGGATGGTCTCGGGCCGCGCCGCACCGGTGATCCTGGGCTCCCGGCTGATCCAGTGGGGCGAGAGTACCAGCACCGCCTTCGGCCTGGGCAGGCGCTCGCCCAGGCGCACCAGTCCCGCCCCGGCCAGGCCGGGTTCGAGGGCATAGGTGGGGGCGCCGTGGGCAACGAATAGCACCGGCATCGGGATCATGCTGCAACTCCTGAAACAAAGGGAATGCCACTACTTTAGATCCCCTGCCGGCGTGAATAAATCAGCCAGAAGGAAAAGAATTATCTACTCATGGTTAACAGTAATAGCCGTGCGGAAACGAAAAAAGGAGCCGAAGCTCCTTTTTTCTTAAAGCGGAGGGGTCGATTAACGACGCAGGCCCAGCTTCTCGATCAGTGCACGGTAGCGCTCAACGTCCTTGCGCTTCAGGTAGTCCAGCAGGTTACGACGCTGGGATACCATGCGCAGCAGGCCGCGGCGGCTGTGGTGATCGTGGATGTGCTGCTTGAAGTGACCTTGCAGGTGGTCGATCTGGGCGCTCAGCAGGGCGACCTGTACTTCGGGGGAGCCGGTGTCGCCTTCGCCGCGGGCAAAGTCGGCAACGATCTGGGCCTTGATTTCAGCACTTAGTGACATAGTGATGTACTCCAAAAACGATGAATGATTTTCCCAGCCGATCACTAATTCAGCCGGAAACGAAGCTGCGCATTCTACCAGTTAAGTTCGCCTTGGCAACCAGAAAATACGCAGCCGCCAGGACGGTGGCGCGGGCCGCCGCCCTGGTGCTCAGCGCACCAGCCGGCGCGGCGCCACCTTGCCGTCGTCGTCGATTTCGCCGACGCCGACAAAACGGTGCTCGGGCCCGACGGTAAGGCGCACGAAGCCTTCCAGCGGCGCGCCGGCCACCTGCACCGCCTGGCCCTGCAGCAGGTAGCCCGCCACCAGCTCGGACAGGTTGATCTCGGGCAGGCCCTGCACCGCCGTGTCCATCGGCAGCAGCAGCGGATCCAGCTCCAGCCGGGGAGAAACGTCGTTGGCCTTGCAGTTGTCGAGGATGCACTGCAACTGCTCCAGGGTGAGCATGCGCTCCGCCGGATAGCCGGCCACCGCCAGCCGCCGCAGCATGGTCACGTGAGCACCGCAGCCCAGGCGCTCGCCCAGGTCGTCCACTATGGTACGGATATAGGTGCCCTTGCTCGCGTGCACCTCCAGCTCCACCTCGTCCCCTTCGAAGCGGATCAGCTTGAGCTCGTAGACGGTGATGGGGCGGGATTCCCGCGGCACTTCAATGCCTTCACGGGCGTACTGGTACAGAGGCTTGCCCTGGTACTTGAGCGCCGAATACATGGAGGGCACCTGCTCGATGTCGCCGCGGAAATGATCCAGCGCCTCGATAAGCTCTCCGGCGGAGACATTCACCGGCCGGCGCTCGACCACCTCGCCGTCGGCGTCGCTGGTGTCGGTACGCTCGCCCAGCTTGGCCACCACCCGGTAGCGCTTGTCCGCCTCCAGCAGAAACTGGGAAAACTTGGTCGCCTCCCCCAGGCAGATCGGCAGCATGCCGGTGGCCAGGGGGTCCAGGGCGCCGGTGTGCCCCGCCTTGGCGGCGGCGTAGATACGCTTGACCTGCTGCAGGGCATCGTTGGAGGTGATGCCCGCCGGCTTGTCCAGCAACAGGATGCCGTCGACTTCACGGCCACGAAAACGACGCTGACGCCCCATCTCAGTTCTGTTCCTCTTGTTCATCGTCACGGCCGACACTGCGGCGCTTGTCTTCGGCAATGGTGCTGGACACCAGGGTGGAGATGCGCATGCCTTCCACCAGGCTCTGGTCGTAGACGAAGCGCAGCTCGGGCGTCACCCGCAGCCGCACCGCCTTGGCCACCAGGCTGCGGATGTAGCCGCTGGCATCCTTCAGGGCCGCCATGCCCTTTTCGATCCGCTCGGGATCATTTTCCAGGAAGGTGACGAACACCTTGGCATAGTTCAGATCCCGGGACACTTCCACCCCGGACACGGTCACCATGCCCAAACGCTCGTCCTTGATTTCCCGCTGCAGGATAACGGCGATTTCTTTTTGCAATTCCTGCCCGACCCGGCGGGTACGGCTGAATTCTCTGGCCATAAATGCTTTCCAAGACAAAGGGGGCCCAAGGCCCCCATCGATTAACACTGTGCGTGGTTCAGGGGCGAATACCGCGCCCTCAGAGGGTGCGTTGCACTTCCACTATCTGGTAGACCTCGATCTGGTCGCCCACCCTGACGTCATTGTAGTTCTTCACGCCGATACCGCACTCCATGCCGTTGCGCACTTCGGACACGTCGTCCTTGAAGCGGCGCAGGGACTCGAGCTCGCCTTCGTAGATCACCACGTTGTCGCGCAGTACCCGGATCGGGTTGCTGCGCTTGACCACGCCCTCGGTGACCATACAGCCGGCGATGGCACCGAACTTGGGCGAACGGAACACGTCGCGCACCTGGGCCAGGCCGATGATCTCCTGCTTGAACACCGGGGCCAGCATGCCGGTCATGGCCTGCTTCACCTCGTCCAGCAGTTCGTAGATCACGCTGTAGTAGCGCAGATCGATCTCTTCCGCCTCGATCACCTTGCGCGCGGCCGCGTCGGCACGCACGTTGAAGCCCAGGATGATGGCGTTGGAGGCCGCCGCCAGGCTGGCGTCGGTCTCGGTGATGCCACCCACGCCGGAGCCGACGATCTTGACCTTGACCTCGTCGGTGGAGAGCTTCTGCAGCGAATCGGAAATCGCCTCGATGGAGCCCTGCACGTCGGCCTTCAGCACCAGGTTGATCTCGGCCACTTCGCCTTCGTTCATGTTGGCGAACATGTTCTCCAGCTTGGCCTTCTGCTGACGGGCCAGCTTGACTTCGCGGAACTTGCCCTGACGGTACAGCGCCACTTCCCGCGCCTTCTTCTCGTCGCGCACCACGGTGGCTTCGTCACCGGCGGTCGGCACCCCGGACAATCCCAGGATTTCCACCGGGATGGAAGGACCGGCGGACTTGACCTCGCGGCCCAGCTCGTCCTTCATCGCCCGAACCCGGCCGTATTCCAGGCCGCACAGCACGATGTCGCCCTGATGCAGGGTACCGTCCTGAACCAGCACGGTGGCCACGGGGCCACGGCCCTTGTCCAGGCGGGACTCGATCACCACGCCCGAGGCCATGGCGTCGTAGACCGCGGTCAGTTCCAGCACCTCGGCCTGCAGCAGTATGGCTTCCAGCAGTTCGTCGATGCCCATGCCGGTCTTGGCGGAGATATGGACGAACATGTTCTCGCCGCCCCAGTCTTCGGACATGACGCCGTGCTGGGACAGTTCGCTCTTGACCCGGTCCGGATCCGCTTCCGGCTTGTCCATCTTGTTCACCGCCACGATCAGCGGTACACCCGCCGCCTTGGCGTGCTGGATGGCCTCGATGGTCTGGGGCATGACGCCGTCATCGGCCGCCACCACCAGGATCACGATGTCGGTGGCCTTGGCACCGCGGGCACGCATGGCGGTAAAGGCCGCGTGACCCGGGGTGTCCAGGAAGGTGATCATGCCGTTGTCGGTTTCGACGTGGTAGGCACCGATATGCTGGGTGATGCCGCCGGCCTCGCCCGCCGCTACCTTGGTCCGACGGATGTAGTCCAGGGTGGAGGTCTTGCCGTGGTCGACGTGACCCATGATGGTCACCACCGGGGCGCGCGGCCTGCGCTCGGCATCGGTATCCCGATCCGACAGCACCCGCTCTTCCAGCTCGTTCTCCCGGCGCAGCACCACCTTGTGACCCATCTCTTCCGCCACCAGCTGGGCGGTTTCCTGATCGATCACCTGGTTGATGGTCACCATGGCGCCCATCTTCATCATCGCCTTGATCACTTCGGCACCCTTGACCGCCATCTTGTTGGCCAGTTCCGCCACCGTGATGGTCTCGCCGATCTCCACGTCACGGCTGACCGGCTGAGCCGGTTTCTGGAAACCGTGCTTCATCGACTTGGGCGTCATCACCTTGGCGCGCTTGCCCTTGGTCTTCAGGCGCTCGTTCCGGCTTTCGCGATCTTCCCGGTCTTCCTTGGACTTGCCACCCTTGCGCTTCTTGCCACCGGTGCGGCGGGCGCGCTGCTCTTCGGTCTGATCGGCTTCGTCTTCCGCTTCCTGGGCATGGCGGTTGGTGGTGACGTGGTAGTCACCCTCTTCCTGCTGCTTCTTGGCGGCTTCCTCGGCCCAGCGTTTTTCGTTTTCTTCCGCCAGTCGGCGTACTTCTTCCGCCTTCTGCTGGGCTTCCAGCTCGGCTTTACGCAAGGCTTCTTCCTCACGCTGACGTTTCAGATTTTCTGCTTCGCGTTTGGCCATTTCGTCCGCCTTTTTCTGCTCTTTGCTCTGGGGCTTGGCGGCCCCTTGCTCCGTGGTGTCCTGAGCTTGCAGCTGAGCTTGGCGGGCCTTTTCTTCCGCTTCACGCCGGGCTTTTTCTTCCGCCTCGCGTTTGGCCTTTTCTTCGGCTTCGCGTCTGGCTTGTTCTTCGGCCTCACGACGGGCCTGGGCTTCCGCCTCCAGACGCGCCTGCTCTTCTGCTTCCTGTTGACGCTGCTGCTCTTCCAGCGAATCACGTCTTACGTAGGTACGTTTCTTGCGCACCTCGACCTGTACCGCCTTGTTCTTACCACCGGCACCCTGCACACTCAGGGTACTCTTGGTCTTGCGTTTCAGGGTCATCCGTTTGGGTTCATTATCGTCGTTAGCGCCGTGCTGTTTTTTCAAGAACGCAAGCAGGGCGGCCTTTTCGGTTTCGGATACCATGTCGACGCTGGATTTTTCCATGCCGGCTTCCCGAAACTGCTGGACAAGACGATCAACCGGTGTGTCGATGTCACTGGCAAGTTGTGTTAATGAGACTTCTGCCATTCATTTACCTCCGTTGATCTTATTCTTCGCTCTGGTCCCCGAACCAGCAGATGTTGCGGGCGGCCATGATCAGCTCGCCGGCCAGGGCTTCATCCAGACCTTCGATGCCTTCGAGGTCGTCAATGCCCTGTTCTGCCAGTTCTTCCAGATTCGCAATACCACGGGCGGCAAGCTGGTAGGCCAGCTCCCGGGTCATGGAGGGCAGGGTCAGCAGATCTTCTGCCGGCTCCACCCCTTCGAATGATTCTTCCTGGGCCAGGGCCCGGGTGGTCAGTGCATCCTTGGCGCGATTGCGCAGTTCTTCCACCATGTCTTCGTCCAGGCCTTCGACGCTCAGCAGCTCGCTGACCGGGACATAGGCGATCTCCTCCAGGGTGGAGAAGCCTTCTTCCATCAACAGGGCGGCGAAATCCTCGTCGATGTCCAGGTACTGGACGAAGAGGTTCATGATCTTGTCGCTTTCCACCTGGTGCTTCTGCTGCAGATCCTCGACCGTCATCACGTTCAGTTCCCAGCCGGTGAGCTGGGACGCGAGGCGTACGTTCTGGCCGTTGCGGCCGATGGCCTGGGCCAGGTTGCCCGACTCGACCGCGATATCCATGGAGTGGGCGTCTTCGTCCACGATGATGGAAGCCACGTCGGCCGGCGCCATGGCGTTGATCACGAACTGGGCCGGGTTGTCGTCCCACAGCACGATGTCGACCCGCTCACCGCCGAGCTCGCCGGACACCGCCTGCACCCGGGCGCCACGCATGCCGACGCAGGCACCGATGGGATCGATACGCCTGTCGTTGGTCTTCACCGCAATCTTGGCGCGGCTGCCGGGATCCCGGGCGGCACCCATGATCTCGATGATTTCCTCACCGATTTCCGGCACCTCGATGCGGAACAGCTCCTTCAGGAAGTCCGGATGGGTGCGGCTGACGAACAGCTGGGCACCGCGGGCCTCGGGGCGAACGGCAAACAGCAGGCCACGCACCCGGTCACCGGCACGGAAGGATTCGCGCGGCAGCAGATCTTCGCGGAAGATCACCGCCTCGGCATTGTTGCCCAGATCCAGGATGACGTTGTCGCGGGTCGCCTTCTTGACCACGCCGGTGATGATCTCACCTTCCTGATCCTGGAACTGCTCCACCACCTGCATGCGCTCGGCTTCGCGCACTTTCTGCACGATGACCTGCTTGGCGGTCTGGGTGGTGATGCGATCGAAGGTGATGGAGTCTATCTGATCTTCCACGTAGTCACCCACCTGGATCTCCGGCTCATCGATCTGGGCCGCTTCCAGGGTGATCTCCCGGTAGGGGTTGGTCAGGACGTCCTGACTCTCCACCACCTGCCAGCGGCGGAAGGTATCAAAATCGCCGCTCTTGCGATCGATGGCCACCCGCACATCGATGTCGCCTTCGTATTTTTTCTTGGTGGCCGTGGCCAGGGCCGTTTCCAGCGCCTCGAAGATTTTTTCACGAGGCACCGCCTTCTCGTTGGAAACGGCGTCTACAACCAGCAATATTTCTTTATTCATGTCCGATAGCCTCGTTAGTCAAAGTTCGGAACCAGATTTGCTCTTTGGATATTGGCGAAAGCGACAGGAAACTCCGTTCCTTCCACTTCCAGCCTGATCATGGTGTCTTCCACCGCCAGCACCTTGCCTGTCAGCTTGCGGCGATTATTTACGGCCATGCGCAGGGTCAGCTCCACATCCTGGCCGATGATGGCCTGGTAATGGGCCGGCTTGAACAGGGGACGAGCGAGCCCTGGGGATGAGACTTCCAGATCATATTCGGTGGAAATGGGATCTTCCACATCCAGCACGGCGCTGACCTGACGACTGACTTCGGCACAGTCGTTCACGTCGATACCGTTTTCATGGTCAATGTACAAACGCAAGGTCGAATGCCGGCCGGCGCGTACAAATTCGAGCCCCAGCAGTTCAAAGCCCAGGGCCTCTACCGGCTCTGTCAGCATCTCGGTCAATCGTTGTTCCAATGTAGCCAAAGCTACCCCCTCCGAAAACAAAAAAAGGGCTCGCAGCCCAGTGAATTCCCATCGACCATGCCGATGGCAAAGTGCAGATAACAAAAAGCCCCGATCTTCAAATCGGGGCTATTCACCTGGACCCTGATTGTCGCCTCGCGACGACCATTCACCGCGAGCAGGCGGTGAACGTGAAATTGGTTGCGGGGGCCGGATTTGAACCGACGACCTTCGGGTTATGAGCCCGACGAGCTACCAGGCTGCTCCACCCCGCGTCCGAAATCGTGCGAGATTATAGTCAAACCGAGAACCAATCTCAACCTGACTATGACTTGGTGCCGAGAGCGGGACTTGAACCCGCACGCCCATACGGGCACTACCCCCTCAAGATAGCGTGTCTACCAATTCCACCATCTCGGCAAAAACCTTAATTGGGTACGTCGCTTCCGCCAGTTGCGGGAACATCACCCTGGGGTACGCTTTCCACCACTTCGGGTACGGAAAGGTCATCCCATTCGCTTCCTTGTTTGGTACTGTGTGTGGACAGATTGCCCAACACCAGACTCACGATAAAGAAGCCTGCCGCCAGCAGCGTGGTTGCCTTGGTCAGGAAATTACCCGAGCCACTGGAGCCAAAAACCGTATTCGATGCACCTGCGCCGAAAGACGCGCCCATGTCGGCACCCTTTCCTTGCTGGATCAACACCAGGCCAATCAGGGCCAGTGCGATAAGCAGATACACCACCAAAAGAATTTCGTACATTTGAGCCTACCTTCGCTTGGCGTTGCCGCCCCTTTTTCAGCCCTGCTGTCCGGAGCGGGGCTAATACTAACGACCCCGCCGGACGGATACAAGCGCAATTTTCAAAAAATCGCTCGACTGCATAAAAAGGCGGCAAAGCGATGATTACACAATCGTTTTACCCAAGCTGAAAACCGAAAGCTGGAAGCTTGAAGCAGCCCGGCGTTGCTTGTGGCATGAGCACGGCCGACTGCAATTCATGGCCCGCATGCAAAAACGCCAAACCACGTCGGGCAACTGATCGCTTCCGGCTTCCAGCTTATGACGTCCAGCTCCGGCGTAGCCGGTCAGGCTACCGCCTCGGCGATATGGTGCGCCAACCGTTCGACCTGGGCCTTGTCCGCTCCTTCCACCATCACCCGGATCAGCGGCTCGGTACCGGACTTACGCAACAGCACCCGCCCGGCGCCGGCCAGTTCCGCCTCGGCCTCGGCCACCCGCCGCCGGACTTCCTCGCTGGCCAGGGGATCGGTGCCGGCGTTAAACCGCACATTGACCAGCACCTGGGGAAACAGGGTCAGGCCCTTGCACAGTTCATGCAGGCTGCGCCGCTCCCCCACCATGGCACGCAGCACCTGCAGCGCGGCCACTATGCCGTCGCCGGTGGTGTTGTGATCCAGGCTGATGATATGACCCGAGTTTTCCCCACCCAGTTTCCAGCCATGCTCCTTGAGCAGCTCCATCACATAGCGATCGCCCACCTTGGCCCGCACGAAGGGGATGTCCAGTTTGGCCAGGGCCAGCTCCAGCGCCATGTTGCTCATCAGGGTACCCACGACGCCACCGTGCAGGGTCCCGCGCCGCTGGGCGTCGCGAGCCATGATATAGAGCAGTTCGTCGCCGTCCACCAGGGCGCCGGTATGATCCACCATCACCAGGCGGTCGCCGTCACCGTCGAAGGCGATGCCCAGATCCGCCTTGTGGGCAAGCACCGCCTCGATCAGCGCCTGGGGCGCGGTGGAGCCGACCTGGTCGTTGATATTGAGCCCGTTGGGCTGGACGCCGGTGCGGATCACCCTGGCCCCCAGTTCCTCGAACACCGCCGGTGCTATGTGGTAGGTGGCGCCATGGGCACAGTCGATCACCATGGTCAGCCCGTCCAGATGCATCTCGGAAGGGAAGGTGCTCTTGCAGAACTCGATATAGCGTCCGGCGGCGTCGTTGATGCGGCTGGCCTTGCCCAGTTGATCCGACGGCACGCAGTCCATCGGTTGCTCCAGCAGGGCCTCGATGGCCAGCTCCACCTCGTCCGGCAACTTGGTGCCGTCGTGGGAGAAGAACTTGATGCCGTTGTCGTAATAGGGATTGTGGGAGGCACTGATGACGATGCCGGCCTCGGCACGGAAGGTGCGGGTCAGGTAGGCGATGGCCGGGGTCGGCATGGGGCCGAGCAGGGCCGCCTGCAGGCCGGCGGCGGACAGCCCCGCCTCCAGGGCCGCTTCCAGCATGTAGCCGGAGATGCGGGTATCCTTGCCGATCAACACCTTGCGGGTGCCGGTCTGGGACAGCACCTTGCCCGCCGCCCAGCCCAGCTTCATCACGAACTCGGGTGTGATGGGATAGTCACCCACCTTGCCGCGCACCCCGTCGGTACCAAAATATTTTCTCGTCATCGTTGTTATCCCTGATAGTGTGCGGCCTGCTGCCATACCCGTACGGCATCGGCCATTGCTTTTACATCGTGTACCCGTACTATGTGCGCGCCCTGATTGATGGCGAACAGGTGCGCCGCCAGGCCGCCGGCCAGCCGTTCATCGACCGGGCGCTCCAGCAACTGGCCCAGCATGGACTTGCGCGACATGCCCACCAGCAGTGGCAGTTCCAGTTGCCGCAGCCGGCCGAGGCGACCGAGCAGCTCGTAGTTGTGTGCCAGCGACTTGCCGAAGCCGTAGCCGGGATCCAGGCAAAGCCGCTCGCGCGGAATTCCCGCCGCCACGCAGGCCTGCACCCGCTCCTGCAGAAAATCGCCCACCTCGGCGGCAACATCCCGATAGTCGGGCGCCTGCTGCATGGTCCTGGGCTGGCCCTGCATGTGCATCAGGCACACCGCCGCCCCGCTGGCCGCCGCCACCGTCAGCGCGCCGGGCTCGCGCAGGGCGCGGATGTCGTTGATCAGATCGGCGCCGGCCGCGACCGCTTCCCGCATCACCGCCGCCTTGCTGGTATCGATGGAGATCCAGCAATCCAGCTCGGCACGCAGCCGTTCGATGATCGGCAGTACCCGCTCCAGCTCCTGCTGCTCCGCCACCTCGTCGGCTCCCGGCCGGGTGGATTCCCCGCCCACATCTATAATGGTCGCGCCGTCGGCCACCATCTGCAGGGCATGGCGCAGCGCCTGCTCCCGCTCGAGGAAGCGGCCGCCGTCGGAAAAGGAGTCCGGCGTCAGATTCAATATCCCCATGACCTGGGGAGTGGAGAGATCCAGGGTTCTGGACGAGCTCGATAACAGCATAAGCAGAGGATTCCCAAAAACAAAAAGCCCCGGCCAGAGATGGCCGGGGCTTAATTTATCACAAAACATCAGTTACTGGTGGCATCGCCGGGTTTATTCAACTCGGGTGAGGCAGCTTTGGTCTCATCCGCCTTTTCCTCTTTCTGCTCGCCGGTGCTGGCCGCAGGCCCCTGGGGCTTGTCGTCCTGCTCGTCCTTCCAGTCCGCCGGTGCCCGGACATCGCGGCGCGCCATGAGATCGTCGATCTGGCGGGCGTCGATGGTCTCGTACTTCATCAGCGCTTCCTTCATGGCATGCAGGATATCGATGTTCTCCATCAGGATATTCTTGGCACGCTGGTAGTTGCGCTCGATCACATCCTTCACTTCGGCATCGATGGCCTTGGCGGTTTCATCGGACATGTGCTTGACCTTGGCGGCAGTGCGGCCGAGGAAGACCTCGCCTTCTTCATCCGCGTACAACAAGGGCCCCATCTTCTCGGACAGGCCCCACTGGGTCACCATCTTGTGGGCGATTTCGGTGGCTCGCTCGATGTCGTTGGATGCGCCCGTGGTCACCTTGTCGAAGCCGTAGATGATCTCCTCGGCCAGACGGCCGCCGTAGAGGCTGGAGATCATCGACTCCAGGTGTTGCTTGCTGTAGCTGAAACGGTCCTGCTCCGGCAGGTACATGGTTACCCCCAGGGCCCGGCCACGGGGAATGATGGACACCTTGTACACGGGATCGTGCTCGGGCACCATGCGACCGACGATGGCGTGACCGGCCTCGTGATAGGCGGTCATTTCCTTCTCGGACTCGGACATCACCATGGAGCGGCGCTCGGCGCCCATCATGATCTTGTCCTTGGCCTTCTCGAACTCTTCCATCGATACCAGCCGGCGGGCGGAGCGGGCGGCAAACAGCGCCGCCTCGTTGACCAGGTTGGCCAGATCGGCCCCGCTGAAGCCGGGGGTACCGCGGGCGATCACGCTGGCGTTGACGTCGTCGGCCAGCGGTACCCGGCGCATGTGCACCTTGAGGATCTGCTCGCGGCCGCGTACATCGGGCAGGCCCACCACCACCTGGCGGTCGAAACGGCCGGGGCGCAGCAGCGCCGGATCCAGCACGTCGGGCCGGTTGGTGGCGGCGATGACGATCACGCCCTCGTTGCCTTCAAAGCCGTCCATTTCCACCAGCATCTGGTTCAGGGTCTGCTCGCGCTCGTCGTGACCGCCACCGAGGCCGGCGCCCCGCTGGCGACCCACAGCGTCGATTTCGTCGATGAACACAATGCAGGGGGCAGACTTCTTGGCCTGCTCGAACATGTCGCGCACCCGGGAGGCACCCACACCCACGAACATCTCGACGAAGTCGGAGCCGGAGATGGTGAAGAAAGGCACCTTGGCCTCGCCGGCGATGGCCTTGGCCAGCAGGGTCTTACCGGTGCCGGGCGGGCCCACCAGCAGGATGCCGGTGGGAATGCGGCCACCCAGCTTCTGGAAGCGGCTGGGGTCACGCAGGTAGTCCACCAGCTCTTTCACGTCTTCCTTGGCCTCGTCGCAGCCGGCCACGTCGGCAAAGGTGGTCTTGACCTGGTCTTCGCTCATCAGCCGGGCCCGGCTCTTGCCGAAAGTCATGGCGCCCTTGCCACCACCGCCCTGCATCTGGCGCATAAAGAAGATCCACACGCCAATCAGCAGCAGCATGGGGAACCAGGAGATGAAGATGGAGGTCAGCAGGCTCGGCTCTTCCGGTTTCTCACCCACGACGCGAACGTTGTTGTTGAGCAGATCGTTGAGCAGCTGAGGGTCTTCCGCCGGCAGTATGGTGGTGAAACGGTCACCGCTGCGCTTAACGCCATTGATGGTCTTGCCATCCATGCGCACTTCACGGATCTGCCCTTGGGCTACTTCCTGCACGAAGGTGGTATAGTCCGTCTGGCGTCCGCTCGGTTCACTCGGGCTGAAGCTCTGGAAAACCGACATCAACACCACGGCTATGACCAACCACAGGATCAAATTCTTCGCCATGTCACTCAAATTACTAACCTCACCGGCTGACAGTTTATGACTGGGACAGGGTACTACAGTTTAAAACCGGTAGCCACAATGTAGACTTCCCGTGAACGGGCCCGGGATGAGTCGGGCTTGCGCACCTTGACCACATTGAAAGACCGGCGAACGTCCTGAAGAAATTCATCGAAGCCGGCCCCCTGGAACACTTTCACCACAAAACTTCCCTTGGGCGCCAGCACCTGGCGGCACATGTCCAGTGCCAGTTCGACCAGGTACATGGCCCTGGGCTGATCCACCTCGGGGGTGCCGCTCATGTTGGGCGCCATGTCCGACAGCAGCACGTCCACCTTGTCTTCGCCGACCCGCTCCAGCAGGGCTCCCAGCACCGCCTCTTCACGGAAGTCGCCCTGCAGGAAGTCGACGCCGGCGATGGGATCCATCGGCAGTATGTCACAGGCGATCACCTTGCCCTGCAGACCGACCTGCTCTACCGCATACTGGCTCCAGCCACCGGGCGCGGCCCCCAGGTCGACCACCGTCATCCCCGCCCTGAGCAGGCGATCACGGCCTTGTAATTCTTCAAGTTTAAACACGGCACGCGAGCGCAGGCCTTTTTTTTGCGCCTGTTGTACATATTTATCGTCAAAATGCTCCTTGAGCCAGCGGGTCGAGCTGGCCGAGCGTTTCTTCTTACCCATTAAATTATCGCTCTGCTATTACCATTGAAGCCTAGATGGGGGTACAATGCCCCCCTTTCAACCTATTTAACCGAAGCATTTTGCAATGACCCTGAATAATAAGCAAAGACAATACCTCAAGGGACTGGCCCACAGCCTGAAGCCGGTGGTATTGCTTGGCCAGCATGGCCTGACCGAAGGCGTACTGGCCGAGATCGATCTGGCCCTGAATTTCCATGAACTGATCAAGGTCAAGGTTGCCGCCGAAGACAGGGAAGTCAAAACGCTGATCATGGATGCCATCGTGCGCGAGACCGGTGCGGTCAAGGTGCAGACCATAGGCCACATCCTGACGCTGTACCGCCCCAGCGAGCAGAAGAAGATCACCCTGCCCAGGGCCTGATCTGCGGGGGTCGGTTCACCCGGCCCGCCTCGCCTTCCCTTACGCTGTCACTCACGCTCCGCTATCCCCTTCTTCCCCTTTGAATTATTTCCCTTTCGCGCTGTTATCCGGCAGGCTGGAGGACAATACTATTAGCTTTTAGCCACGGTGTGATTGCCATGCCCGTCCATCCCTACCTGACCGACGAGGAACTCGCCCTGCTGAATGAGCTGTATCAGCAGGAGCAGCCGGAATCATTGCTCAGCCTGACCATCGCCATCGATGCCAATATCAGGCCCCTGCTCGAACAGGCTTCGCACCTCGAGCTGAAACTGGCCCTCGGCGAGGTCAAGCTGCATTTTCCGGTCACCCTCAAGCACCAGGAGGCCAGCGAGGAGCAGGCGGAGCTGAGCCCGCCCAGCATCATCACCGACGGCTTTCATCCCCGCGCCTGGCGTCTGCCCAGCCCGCAGGAGCTGCAGCTCTACCAGCCCAACGGCCGGCCCCTGGCCGCCGAAATCCGCGATTTGTCGATAAACGGCATGCGCCTGCTCTCCCGTCGCCGCCTGTTCACCAAGCAGCAGAGCAAGCGGGTATTGCTGAGCCTGGGGCAGGAGCAGCAGATCCCGCTCAGGCTGCAGCTGGTCCGCCAGCACAGGGGGCACCACTTCTGGCTGACGGCGGTGCGGTTTGAACTGCCTGTCGCCGAGCGGATGACCTTGTCGGATTTCGTGTTTCGGGGCTTTCTGCAGGAGATAAGCAGAAGGCAGCCGGAAGACTAGACCTGCCGCCTTGAACAGCGGGAATGGAGAGGCTATTACAGGTATTCGACCTTGATGACTTCGTATTCCACATCGCCGGAGGGGGTGCGCACCACCACCACGTCGTCTTCTTCCTTGCCGATCAGGGCGCGGGCGATGGGCGAGTTCACCGAGATCATGTTGGCCTTGATATCGGACTCGTCGTCACCGACGATGCGGTAGCTGATTTCCTTTTCGTCATCCAGCTTGAACAGGGTCACGGTGGCCCCGAAGATCACCTTGCCGTTGTTGGGCAGTTTGGTGATATCGATGATCTGGGCGTTGGACAGCTTGGCCTCGATCTCCTGGATCCGCCCTTCGCAGAATCCCTGCTGTTCCCGCGCGGCATGGTACTCGGCATTTTCCTTCAGGTCGCCGTGTTCGCGCGCGTCGGCAATCGCCTCGATAATTTGCGGGCGACGCACAGACTTCAGGTGATCCAGTTCTTCACGCAGTTTCTGGGCACCGCGGATGGTCATCGGTGTTTGCTTCATAGTGGAAACCTGGTTCCTTTCAGACAATAAAATAACAAGAGCCCTGCCGAAGCCGGCCTAGGGCTCATATCACACTCTGTTTTGCTGCGGCCGCCGGGCCGTTTCGTCAAGACGGCCCAGACTAATACAGCCGGCTCAGCGGGTCAAATCATCGAAAAACCGCTTTACGCCTTCGAAGAAACCTTCGGACTTGGGCCTGTGTTTCTTGGCCGCCAGGCCACCGCAGGAGACCTCGAGCTGGCGCAACAGCTCTTTCTGTTCGTCGGTCAGGTTGACCGGTGTTTCAATATAGACCTTGCACACCAGATCGCCCAGCAGGCCGTTGCGGGCCGAGCGCACCCCCTTGCCCTTGAGCCGGAACATGCGCCCGGTCTGGGTTTCGGCGGGGATCTTCAGCTTGACCCGCCCGTCCAGGGTCGGTACTTCCACCTCGCCGCCCAGGGCGGCGGAGGTGAAGCTTATCGGCACCTCGCAATAGAGGTTGTTGCCGTCGCGCACGAAGATATCGTGTTCGCGCACATGCACCTGCACATAGAGATCGCCGGCCGGCGCTCCCGCCTCTCCCGCCTCGCCCTCGCCGGACAGGCGGATGCGATCGCCGGTGTCGACCCCGGCCGGGATCTTGACCGACAGGGTCTTGGTCTTCTGGTAACGCCCCTCGCCATGGCACTGATGACAGGGATCGGTGATGATCTTGCCCCGCCCGCGGCAGTGGGGACAGGGCTGCTGCACGGTGAAGAAGCCCTGTCGCATCTGCACCTGGCCGTGGCCATGGCAGGTGGGACAGGTCTTGGCCTGGGTACCGGGCTTGGCGCCGCTGCCGTCGCAGACGTCGCAGCCCACCAGGGTCGGCACCTTGATCTCTTTGGTGACGCCCCGCACCGCTTCTTCCAGCGTCAGTTCCATGTTGTAGCGCAGATCCGCCCCGCGGGACGCCCGTTGCTGACGGCGCTGACCGCCACCGAAGATATCGCCGAAGACGTCACCGAAAATATCACTGAAGTCGGCTCCGCCGCCGAAGCCGTGACCACCCTGCTGGCCATCCACGCCGGCATGGCCGAACTGATCGTAGGCGGCCCGCTTCTGGCTGTCGGTCAGCACTTCGTAGGCTTCGGTGGCTTCC
Source organism: Zobellella denitrificans (assembly GCF_002237365.1). Lineage (GTDB taxonomy): Bacteria > Pseudomonadota > Gammaproteobacteria > Enterobacterales > Aeromonadaceae > Oceanimonas > Oceanimonas denitrificans. The sequence goes on along the minus strand of NZ_NMUO01000002.1, from coordinate 42,838 downwards.
TTGAACTTGTCCCCCGCATCCGCATCTTCTTTATTGCGATCCGGGTGGTATTTCATCGCCAGCCGTTTATAGGCCTTCTTGATTTCGCGTTCGTCGGCTCCCTTGGAGACGCCGAGCACCTCATAATAATCTCGTTTCGACATAGGCTGCTTGCTTACCTGAGTCCTAATTACACAAAGGCGGGCGTTGGCAGCCCAACGCCCGCACTGTCGGCGTTTGCGCCGGCGCGACTGTTACTTCTTGTCGTCCTTCACTTCTTCGAACTCGGCGTCGACCACGTCGTCGTCGGCCTTGCTGCCGCCGTCCTGGGCACCGGCGTCGTGAGCCTGCGCCTGGGCCTTGGCCTGGGCCGCCTCCATCAGCTTCTGGGAGGCTTCCAGCAGCGCCTGCTGCTTGGCCTCGATCTCGGCCTTGTCCTCGCCACGCACGGCGTTTTCCAGGGCGCTCAGGGCAGACTCGATGGCGCTCTTGTCGCTGGCGGCCAGGGCATCACCGGCTTCGGCCAGCTGCTTGCGGGTGGCATGCACCAGACCGTCGGCCTGGTTGCGCACCTGGACCAGCTCCTCGAACTTCTTGTCCTCGGCGGCGTTGGCCTCGGCCGCCCGCACCATGGCTTCGATCTCCGCCTCGCTCAGGCCGGAAGAGGCCTGGATGGTGATCTTCTGCTCCTTGCCGGTGTCCTTGTCCTTGGCGGACACATGCAGTATGCCGTCGGCGTCGATGTCGAAGGTCACCTCGATCTGCGGCAGGCCGCGCGGTGCCGGGCGGATGCCTTCCAGGTTGAACTGGCCCAGGGACTTGTTGTCGCTGGCACGCTTGCGCTCACCCTGCAGTACGTGGATGGTGACCGCGGACTGGTTGTCGTCGGCGGTGGAGAACACCTGGGACTTCTTGGTCGGGATGGTGGTGTTCTTCTCGATCAGCGCGGTCATCACCCCGCCCATGGTCTCGATGCCCAGGGACAGCGGGGTCACGTCGAGCAGCAGCACGTCTTTCTTGTCGCCGGACAGCACGGCGCCCTGGATGGCGGCGCCCACAGCCACGGCTTCATCCGGGTTCACGTCCTTGCGCGGCTCTTTGCCGAAGAAATCGCTCACCGCCTTCTGCACCAGCGGCATCCGGGTCTGGCCGCCCACCAGGATGACGTCATCGATGTCGGACACGGACAGGCCGGCATCCTTGAGCGCGATGCGCACCGGCTCCAGGGACTTCTTGACCATGTCTTCCACCAGGGACTCCAGCTTGGCGCGGGTCACCTTGATGTTCAGGTGCTTGGGCCCGGTGGCGTCGGCGGTGATGTAGGGCAGGTTGACCTCGGTCTGCTGGGCGGAAGACAGCTCGCACTTGGCCTTTTCCGCCGCTTCCTTGAGGCGCTGCAGCGCCAGCATGTCGTTGCGCAGATCGAAGCCCTGCTCACGCTTGAACTCTTCCACCAGGTAGGTGATCAGGCGGTTGTCGAAGTCTTCGCCACCCAGGTGGGTATCGCCGTTGGTGGCCAGTACCTCAAAGGTTTTCTCGCCTTCCATGTCATCGATTTCGATGATGGAGATGTCGAAAGTACCACCGCCCAGATCGTATACCGCCACCTTGCGGTCACCCTTGGCCTTGTTCACGCCATAGGCGAAGGCGGCCGCGGTCGGCTCGTTGATGATGCGTTTCACATCCAGGCCGGCGATGCGACCGGCGTCCTTGGTGGCCTGGCGCTGGGCGTCGTTGAAGTAGGCCGGCACCGTGATGACCGCTTCGGTCACCGGCTCGCCCAGGTAGTCCTCGGCGGTTTTCTTCATTTTCTTCAACACCTCGGCGGAGATCTGCGGAGGTGCCATCTTCTTGTCCTTCACTTCCACCCAGGCGTCGCCATTGTCGGCACGGACGATGCTGAACGGCATGATCTTGATGTCGCGCTGCACTTCTTCGTCTTCGAAACGGCGGCCGATCAGACGCTTGATGGCGAACAGGGTGTTCTTGGGGTTGGTCACCGCCTGGCGCTTGGCCGGCTGGCCGACCAGGGTCTCGCCGTCATCGGTATAGGCGATGATGGAGGGAGTAGTACGAGCACCCTCGGCGTTTTCAATCACCCGGGGGGTATCCCCATCCAGGATGGCCACGCAAGAGTTAGTTGTACCCAGATCGATGCCGATGATTCTACCCATAAAATCCTCTCTCAAATTTCTTTCTGCAATTCGGTGATAAGCATTTGGTGTTTTGCTTTAGTGCCTATATGTGGTTGCCGCTACCGGCTTTCAAGACAGGCATCACATTTTTTTGGCGGCTCAGGCCTGGGTATCGATGGACGGCCCCTTGGCCACCATCACCATGGCGGGACGCAGCACCCGGCCGTTCAGCTCGTAGCCCTTCATCATTACCGCCAGCACCGAGTTGGGGGCCACCTCGTTGCTCTCGACCATGCTCATGGCCTGGTGCTTGTTGGGATCGAAGGGCTCGCCCTGGGGATTGATCTGCACCACGCCGAATTTCTCCACCGTGCTGAGCAGGGATTTCAGGGTCAGCTCCACCCCTTCGCACACCGCCTTGAAGGCGTCGTTTTCCTTGTCGGTATGCTCCAGCGCCCGCTCCAGGCTGTCGATCACCGGCAGCAGCTCGCTGGCAAACTTCTCCAGCGCGAACTTTTGCGCCTTTTCCACGTCCTGGGCGGCGCGGCGGCGAATGTTCTCCATCTCGGCCAGGGCCCGCAGGGCATTGTCTTTCTCGTTCTGGGCGCTGGCCTCGGCGTCGGCCAGCTTCTGCTCCAGCTCGGCCACATAAGCCGCATCCGGTTGCCCGCCCTCGGCTCCGGTACCCGCTTCGGCCTCGGTCATCATCGGCTCCTGCTCGGCGGCCTGCTCGGCGTCAACCTGGTGTTGTTTGCTGCTCATGTCGTCTCCCGTCATCTGTGTTAACTCAACTTGCTCCCTATATGGGGGCGGCCGGGATGATTTCAAGGGGGGGATTTCATCGTCACGTGCTCGGCCCGGTGGCGCCGGGAACCCGGCTTCTTTAGAATGGAGTGACTCGTTCAGCCAGGGAATGCGCCATCGCATTGCTCCTCAGCAAGGCCAGCCAACAATGGAAACCGACTTCAATACCATAGCGCTTATCGGCAAACCCGATCACCAGGGCGCCAACCAGACACTGGTGGACCTCTATCATTACCTCGTCCGACTGGGACTCAAGGTGGTGATAGAGCGACGCGTGGGCGAGCAACTGCGGCTCGAGCAGGCCGAATTGCTGGAAATGGTGGAACTGGGCGAACGGGCCGATCTCGCCATCGTCGTGGGCGGCGACGGCAACATGCTGGGCGCGGCCCGGGTGCTGGCCCGTTTCGATGTGGCGGTAGTCGGTGTCAACCGGGGCAACCTCGGCTTTCTCACCGATCTGTCGCCGGACAGCTTCGAACAGCCGCTCGAGCGGCTGCTGGCCGGGGATTACCAGGCCGAGCACCGCTTCCTGCTGGAAGCCCAGGTGCATCGCCACGGCCAGCTCAAGGCCAGCAACACCGCCATGAACGAAGCGGTGCTGCACCCGGGCAAGATCGCCCACATGATCGAGTTCGAGGTCTATATCAACGGCCACTTTATGTACAGCCAGCGGGCCGACGGCATGATAGTGGCCACCCCCACCGGCTCCACCGCCTATTCCCTGTCCGCCGGCGGCCCCATCCTGACCCCCAACCTCAACGCCATCACCCTGGTGCCCATGTTTCCCCATACCCTGAGCTGCCGGCCCATCGTGATCGACGCCGACGCCCAGGTGAAGCTGGTGGTCGCCCCCACCAACAAGACCGAGCAGATGCTGGTGAGCTGCGACGGACACGTCTCGCTGGCGGTACAGCCCGGCGACGAGATCCATATTTACAAGAGCCCCTACAAGCTCAAGCTGCTGCACCCGCGCGGGCACAATTATTTCGAGGTACTGCGCAGCAAGCTCGGCTGGGGCAGCAAGCTGTTCTGAAGCTTCAGCAGCCCTTGCTACTGTACAAATCCACAGTATACTGTATTTTCATACAGACTTGTTTTGTGCAGGAGTCCACTATGCTGCTTCAGCTCACCATCAGCAATTTTGCCATTGTCTCCTTCCTCGAGCTGGACCTGCGTCCGGGCATGACCAGCATCACCGGCGAAACCGGCGCCGGCAAGTCCATCGCCATCGATGCCCTGGCCCTGGCCCTGGGGGAGCGGGCCGATGCCGACTCGGTCCGCCCCGGTGCCGACAAGGCCGATATCAGCGCCCGGTTCCGTATCGACAAGTTGCCCAGGGTAAAAGCCTGGCTGAGCGAGCAGGAGCTGGATGAGCAGGATGAATGCATACTGCGCCGGACCCTGAGCCGCGAAGGCCGCTCCCGGGGCTACATCAACGGCACCCCGGTGCCCCTGTCCCAGTTGAAGGCCCTGGGCGCCCTGCTGATCAACATCCATGGCCAGCATGCCCACCAGGAGCTGCAGAAGTCCGACTACCAGCGCAGCCTGCTCGACGCCTACGCCGGCCACCACCAGTTGCTGCAGCAGACCAGCCTGGGTTACCAGCACTGGCGCCAGCTCGGCAACGAGCGGCGGCAGCTGCAGCAGGAGCAGGCCCAGTGGCAGGCCCAGCGCCAGTTGCTGGAATACCAGGTGGCGGAGCTGGACGAACTGGCCCTGGCGGAGGACGAATTTCCCGAACTCGAAGCGGAGCACAAGCGCCTGGCCAATGGTGCCGAGCTGCTCAACGACTGCCAACAGGCCCTGGATGTGCTGGCCGACGGCGAGGAAACCAATGCCTTGCAGCTGCTGCGCCAGGGCCTCAGGGTCGTGATCGAACTGAACCGGATGGACGGCCGCCTGGGTCCGGTACAGGAAATGATAGAAAGCAGCCTGATCCAACTGGAAGAAGGGCACGGCGAATTGAGCCGCTACCTCGACAGGCTGGAGCTGGATCCGGAGCGCCTGCACGAGGTGGAAACCCGCCTGGGCAAGGTGATGGAGCTGGCCCGCAAGCACCATGTTCCACCGGCGGAGCTGGCTACCCATCACCAGCAGCTCAGAACCCGGTTGGCGGAAATGGCCGATAACGACTCCCGCTTGCAGGAACTGGAGCAGGAAGTCGAGCTGGCCAGAAACGACTTCCTGCAGGCGGCGGAGCGGCTCAGCCAGAGCCGGCAGCGCTACGCCGAGTCGCTCAACGGCCTGATCACCCAGGGCATGCACCAGCTCAGCATGGAGCACGGCCGCTTTGAAATCCGGGTCAGCGCCGATGACAACGGCGGCTACTCACCCCTCGGCATCGACAGGGTCGAGTTCCTGGTCAGCACCAACCCGGGCCAGCCGCTGAGCCCGCTGGCCCGGGTTGCCTCCGGCGGTGAGCTGTCGCGCATCAGCCTGGCCATCCAGGTGATCACCGCCCGCAAGGTGGAAACCCCGACCCTGATCTTTGACGAGGTAGACGTCGGTGTGAGCGGGCCGACCGCGGCCGTGGTGGGCAAGTTGCTGCGCCAACTGGGCGAGTCCACCCAGGTGCTGGTGATCACCCACCTGCCCCAGGTAGCCGGCAATGGCCACCAGCATTTCTTCGTCAGCAAGAGCAGCGCCGACAACGACACCCAGACCCGGATGCGGGAGCTGGATGAACACAGCCGGCTGCAGGAGCTGGCGCGCCTGCTCGGCGGCAACAAGATCACTCCCAATACCCTGGCCAATGCCAGGGAACTGCTGGTGTGCGGTGAGGCGTGAGAATAAGCCCGGCTGCGCCGGGCCAACAAGCATTAAACCAGCCGGCGGGCGGCGCCGATGACGATGTCGATGGCCTGCTGCTCGGCCTTCTTCATGGTGGTTTCGTCCGGGATCTCCTGCTGGGTTCGGTTGACGATGACCCCGGCCACGCAACCGGCACGCAGCCCCTGGCTGGCGCACATGGTGAACAGGGTGGCCGATTCCATCTCGTAGTTGAGCACGCCCATGGCCTGCCACTCCTTCATGCTGCCCTGGAACCGGCGCAGCACCCGGGCCGAGTGGGTATCGTAACGCTCCTGGCCGGGATAGAAGGTGTCCGACGAGGCGGTGATCCCCACATGGGGGCTGATGCCCATGTCGCGGGCCGCGTCCACCAGGGCACAGGTACAGTCGAAGTTGGCCACCGCCGGAAACTCCATGGGGGCGAAATGGCTGCTGGCGCCGTCCAGCCGCACCGAGCCCATGGTCACTATCATGTCACCGACCTGGATGCCGGGCTGAATGGCCCCGGTGGTGCCGATGCGCAGGAAGCTGGATACCCCCAGCTGCGCCAGCTCTTCCACCGCGATGGACGTGGAAGGCCCCCCGATGCCGGTGGAGCAGACCACCACCGGCTTGCCGTCCAGTTCCCCCAGCCAGGAGGTGAACTCCCGCTTGCTGGCCAGGTGACGGGGGTTGCTCAACTGTTCGGCTATACGCTGCACCCGCTCCGGATCGCCGGGTATGATGGCCAGCCGTGCACCCTGCAGATCCTCATCGGTAATTCCCAAATGAAATACATGTTTTGTCATCGTCTTGTCCCGATAGGTATAGTTACAGGTGAAGATATTAGGTCAGTTGCAGGAAAATGACCATGACACAGCTCACTGAACCAATCGACGGTTTGGGGGTCTAGCTTTTACAAGCCCATCACCAACGGCTATGATGCCCCCAGGTCACACAGGATATAATGCAGCCATGCAACTCAAAACCTTGATTTTACCTTTATTTTTAGCCCTCCCCCTGGCCGGCTGCGGCCTGGTTTACAAGGTGGACATCCCCCAGGGCAACTACATCGAAGAAAAGCAGGTGGCCCAGTTGCGCCAGGGCATGAACAAGGAGCAGGTCCGTTTCCTGCTGGGCAATCCCATGAGCCTGGATGGCTTCAACCATGACAAGTGGGTCTATCTCTACTATTTCAAGCCCGGGCGGGGAGAGGTGGAACAGAAGCAGCTGACCCTGGACTTCAGCAACGACGCCCTGGTGTCGGTACAGGGTGATTATTCGGTGTCAGAAGACTTTCACCGGGGCATATAACGCCGAGGTGGCGGGAGCCCGCTGGGGCGGGTTCCCCGGTCTATTTTTTGGTTCTCTTGGGATCGGGTCGGCCACCGGTTACCTTGTCGGCCCTCCCCTCTTCCTTGGCCTGTTCGGCGCGCCGGCGGCGGATCTCCTTGGGATCCGCCAGCAGGGGACGGTAAATTTCGATTCGGTCACCGTCGTGTAAGTGCTGCTCCAGCTTCACCTGACGGCCGAATACCCCGACCATGTTGCTGCCGAGGTCAATCTCCGGAAACTGCTGCAGAATGCCCGACTGTTCGATGACCTGCCGGACGGTGTCGGCGGCCGCCACTCTCATGCTCAGTACCGTCTGCTGGTGCGGCAGGGCATACACCACTTCCACTCTAATAAGATTCACGGCCATACACCTCTCTTGCCCGCTCGCTGAAGGCATGCACCATGGCATTGGCGAGTTCCTTGAAAACTCCGCCGAAGGCCAGTTCCACCAGCCGGGAGGTAAACTCGAAATGCAGCTTCAGCTCCACCTTGCAGGCATCCACGTCCAGAGGGGTAAAGGTCCAGCCCCCGCTCAGCGACTTGAAGGGACCATCCACCAGCTCCATCTCGATACGCTGATTGGGTTCGAGCAGGTTGCGGGTGGTGAAGGTCTTGCGGATACCGGCCTTGGCTACATCCAGCGCCGCGGTCACGCTGAGTTCCGACTCGGACAGGACTCGACTGGCCACGCAACCCGGTAAAAACTGAGGGTACGAATCCACGTCGTTCACCAACTCGTACATCTGTTGCGCGCTGAACATCACCAGTGCGCTGCGGGTAATACTGGGCATAACCTCTCCTGCCACCAAAACCTTTTGATTTTAACATCAATCCGGGCCCGGCTCATCGTCGCATCTGTGCAAAAAGCAGGCAATTGCCATACCGCCAATTCCCAAGACCCCATCGGGCCCGTATAATGACGCCACTATGACAAAAAACAAAGCCAAGAAGAAACCCGGCTCCAACACCATCGCCGTTAACCGCAAGGCACGGCACGAATACTCCATCGAGGAAAAATTCGAAGCCGGTGTCGAGTTGCAAGGATGGGAAGTCAAAGCGCTGCGGGCCGGCAAGGTCAACATCGGCGAGGCCTACGTGTTCATGCGAAACGGCGAGGCCTTCCTGTTTGCCGCTACCATTACCCCGCTCAACATGGCCTCCACCCATGTGGTCTGCGATCCCTTGCGCACCCGCAAGCTGCTGCTGCACAAGCGCCAACTGGATCGCCTCACTGGCCTTGTTGAACGGGAAGGCTACACCCTGGTGCCGCTGTCCCTGTACTGGTCCAAGTCCTGGGTCAAGGCCGAGATTGGCCTGGTAAAAGGCAAAAAGGCCCACGACAAGCGTCAGGACGTGAAAGAGCGCGACTGGCAGCGGGAAAAAGACCGGATGATGAAACACAAGGCCCGCTAGGGCTTGTTATTTAGCAACCATTGAAATATCATGGTTGCACAGCTTGGGGCTGATTCAGGATTCGACGAGATTCTCGAACTCCAAGGTGCATGCCGAGGTGCGATAGGCCTCGTTAAACAATCGCAAAAAAATAGTCGCAAACGACGAAAACTACGCACTCGCAGCTTAATAACCTGCGCTGAGCCCTTCTACCCTAGCTTGCCTGTGACTTAGGGAATCGGAAGGTCATCCTTCACAGGATCGCGTGGATGCCGTGCCTGACGGTTGAAGCGTTAAATCCAATTCAGGATAGTCATTCTGTGGCGTGTCTGTCCGCAGCAGGTGGCGAAATTAATGACTGACTAAGCATGTAGTACCGACGACGTAGGTTTTTCGGACGCGGGTTCAACTCCCGCCAGCTCCACCAATCGATTGGAAGGGCCCCGCAAGGGGCCTTTTTCTTTTTAAGAACAAGCACTTAGCGATTCATTAGCTTTTCCTGAAAAACCACCCAAAAACCCGCTTACTGTCACACCTACTGGCTGACGAATTCAACTGGACCGGGCATGAGCAGCAACCGACTGGCTGGTTGATACCTGCAAGCACGACTCCCCGTAGACCTCGACATCGACTTGACGGTAAGCCACCCGAGCACAGAGCTTCAGGAATTTTGGTCCGATCCCGATGCTGTGCCAGCGCTCCAGGGTGGCTTCGCTGATGCTCCAGCGGGCAGCCAGTTGTTTTTGGTTCAGATGAACGACATCCATCTTGGTCTCCTTCCGAATGAGTTGGCAGGAGTCCATGAAGGCGCTGTTCCGCCCACGAGCCAAGGCAATTCCAGGAAACGTCGCTACTCCGGCAGATCGTTCAGCTCGTAGCTGGTACTGCGCCCGCCCGCATCCGATTTCCGCAGCATGCCCCGCGCCAGCAGCTCGTTAATATCGCGCAGCGCCGTGTCCGGCGAACACTTGGCAATGGCCGCCCACTTGCTGCTGGTCAGCTTGCCTTCGAAGCCATCGAGCAGCCGATTGAGCAGCTTCACCTGTCGCTCGTTCAACGGCGTGGCCGTCCAACGCTGCCAGAACCGCGCCTTGGTCAGCACGGCATCGAGCGTGTGCTGGGCCTGATCGACGGCGCGATGGAGTGTGTCGAGGAACCACATGAGCCACTCGGTGACGTCCATCGACCGCTTCTGCGTCCGCTCCAGGATGTCGTAGTACGCCTTGCGTTCGCGCTGGATCTGCGCCGACAAACTGTAGAAGCGCTGCGGGCTGCCGTCGGCTCGCGCCAGCAGCAGATCGCCGATGGCCCGGGCGATACGGCCATTACCGTCATCGAACGGGTGCAAGGTGACAAACCACAGATGGCCGAGGCCGGCCTTGATGAGCGGGGGTTCATTCGATGTGCCATTCAGCCAGTCGATGAGGCGGCTGGTTTCGGCATCCAGACGATCAGCAGGCGGCGCCTCGAAATGCACCCGCTGCCGACCGATGGGGCCGGACACCACTTGCATCGGGCCACTGGCATCATTGCGCCAACCGCCGACCTTGATCCTGGAGAGGCCGGAGTAGCCTGTCGGAAACAGCGCGGCATGCCAGCCAAACAGACGCTCCTGCGACACCGGCGCATGGCAGTTGGCGGTAGCATCGAGCACCATCTCGACCACGCCCTCGACGTGGCGATCGACCGGAGCAAGTGCGCCGATGTCCACGCCCAGCCTGCGCGCGATGGACGAGCGCACGGATTCGACGTTGAGCTGCTCGCCCTCAATCTCGCTGGTCTTGACCACGTCCTCGGTCAGCGCCGCGAGGCTCGCCTGATCGCGCAGCGCCATCCCCACGTCGGCCAAGCGTCCTATCAAGAGCCCCTGGGCACGACTGACCTCGGCCATGGGGCCAGCGAGCGCCGCCAGGTCGAAGCGCCAGGTCGGCCAGTCGTTGGCCTGCCAGATGTATTTGTAATCACCGCTGTTCATGCGGAGATTATGGGCCGCAATCTCCGCGTGTGCAAGTTATTCGCCGCACATCATGCGGCGATAGAGGACGTCATTCGCCGCACGGCGGGCTACATTAGCCCGAAATGGGTGTAAATGGATGTGACACCGACGCATGTCGGGTGCCAGGGCACCAACCCAAACGACACAAAACGTCGCCCCGGTCCGTACTCTGATGGCTCCTCCCCAGATCAGGAGCAGCCCATGCCACCACTGCACACCCTTCCCCACCATCCGCGCAAACGCCGGCAGTCTTGCGCCCAGTCGCACTCGCCTCATCCGCCACTGCCCTTGCTGTGGGCGCTGCGCCTGCTGGTGCTGGCCGACGGGGCCCGGCTTGCCCTGAGCAAACGTCGCCACGAGCTGGACGAACTGCTGCAATCCCTGGAGCCCGGGCTGGACGCATCCGAACTGGTCCCTTCCGAAGTGACCCGGTTGTTGAAAACCCTGTTGGCGGAGCAGGAAAGCCGCGCCATCCCGGTTCCCGATCCCCTGGCGAGCAACCTGCGCCAGCTGGGCGACAGCCTGGGACTGGAAGATGCCGAACTCGACGTGCTGGCCTTTCTGGTGCTGGTGCAGCAGGACAATGTGCTGACCAACACCCTGGAGTTGTTTCACCAGCACTGGATGGGCGGCCAACAGCTTATCGGCCTGCTGGCCACCGCCCTTGGCCGCCCCCGTCGCCAGGTGGCACATGCCCTGGCACCGGAAATGACGCTGCTGGCCTGTGGCCTGGTACAGACCGAGCGCCATGGCAACGGCCTGGAGCTGATGCGCGGCCTGGATGACATTCTGCTGTATGAGGAAAACGGGCCTCGCAGCCTGCTGACCACCTTTTCCAACAGCCAGCAACCGGCACAGCTGACGCTGGACGACTTTGCCCACCTGCAGCCCTTTATCGACCGCCTGCTGCGCTACCTGAGCCGGGCCGGGGGCCGGCAAAGTGGAGTGAACGTGCTGATTTATGGCGCGCCCGGCACCGGCAAGACCGAGCTGGCCCGCGCCCTGGCCGCTCACCTGCGCTGGAGCCTGCACGAGGTGAAATTCGCCGACCCGCGCGGCGAGGCGCTTAACGGCCGCGAGCGCTTCGCCCGCTACCAGCTGTGCCAGCAGGTATTGCGCCAGGATAACCACAGCCTGGTGCTGTTCGACGAGGTGGAAGACGTGTTCAACGAGCAGACCAGCGAGGGCCGGAAGGCCTGGGTGAACCAGTTGCTGGAAAGCAACCCCCGTCCCACCCTCTGGCTGAGCAACGAGGTGTCGTGCATGGATGCGGCCTACCTCCGCCGTTTCGACCTGGTGCTGGCCATGCCCGAGCTGACGGCGGAGGTACGCCTGGGCATGGCACGCCGGCTGCTCGGGGGACTGAATGTGCGCGAGCCCTGGCTGGAGCAACTGGCCAGCCAGCGCAGGCTGGAGCCGGCGCACCTGGCACGGGCAGCCAGGGTGGTAAAAAAACTCGGATATCGCAAGGCGGAAAAAGTGGAGAGCGCTATGGAAGACATTCTGGCCAACCTGTATCAGGCCCTGGGCTATCGTTGGAAGCGGCTGAATCAGCAGCGCCAGCCTTCCTTGTTCAACCCGGCGCTGTGCGCCACCGACACTGCCCTGGAGCCCATCATCCGGGGGCTGAAACGCAGCGGCATGGGCCGGCTGTGCCTGTATGGTCCCCCCGGCACCGGCAAGAGTGCCCTGGCGGGCCACCTGGCCGACGCGCTGGAAAGACCCCTGGTCGCCAAAAAGGCCTCCGACCTGCTCGACCCCTATGTGGGGGGCACCGAGCAAAAGCTGGCCGCCGCCTTTGCCGAGGCCAAAGCCTGTGGCGGCATCCTGCTGATTGACGAGGCCGACAGCCTCCTGGCCAGCCGCGCCGGCGCGGTGCGCAACTGGGAAGTGAGCCAGGTCAACGAATTGCTGGTTCAAATGGAGCAATATCCCGGCATTCTGGTGATGGCCACCAACTTTATGGATCACCTGGACGCGGCCGCCCTGCGCCGGTTCGACTTCAAGATAGGCTTTGGCTATTTCAACGCCGAGCAGGCCTGGATGTATTTCAATACGGTACTGGGCCAGCAACTGCAGGGGGAATTCCGGGAGCAGGAAGCCGCCCACCTGCATCCGGCCCTGAGCCGGCTTAAGCAACTGACTCCAGGCGATTTCGCCGCCGTGCTGCGTCGACATGGCGTGATGGGCGAGCGCCTGAGCCCGGAAAACCTGCTCACCGGGCTGGAGCAGGAACATGCCCTGAAAACCAGGGGGCAGTCCAGGCCCATCGGCTTCATGGCCACCGGCGACTGAGGCCGACAGCGCCGGCCTGGCGGGCGGTGTGAACAGCCCGCAAACCACAGACACAAACGACACTTTATGGGGTATGCTGGCGTTTCCGTCAGGATGCCGACACCCCAACAGGAGCACTCATGGACACCCTTTTCCGCTACATTGCCATGTTGCAATTGATCCCGCGCGCGCCCCAATACAAGGCCACCACCACCCTGCAAACCCTGCTGGAAGAAAAGGGCTTCACGGTCAATCTCCGCTCCATTCAGCGGGATCTGGAAAGAATATCGGGCCATTACCCGCTTATCTGCGACCAGAGCGAACGGCCCTACCGCTGGTCGTTCGACCCGAATTTCAAAAGCACCCTGCCCGCCATGGACACCGCCACCGCCCTGACCCTGGTGCTGGCGGAGGAATACCTCAAGGGCCTGTTGCCCCAGATAGCGGTGGACAAGCTCAGCCCCCAGTTTCACGACGCCCGCAAGTTTCTGGACGGCCTGCAGGAAAATGGCTTTGCCGACTGGGCCCGCCAGGTACGCGCCATTCCCAACGGCAAGGCGCTGCTGCCGGCGGCTATCGCCCCGCCGGTGTGGCAGGGCATCAGCGATGCCCTGCTCCAGCGCCAGGCGATAGAGGTGCATTACCTCAGCCGGCAAAAAAAGGAAGTGAAACAGTTCACCCTGCATCCCCAGGGGCTGGTGGTGCGCCATAGCGTCAGCTACCTGCTGGCTACGGTGAACGACTATGAAGACATTCGCCAGTTCGCCCTGCACCGCATTCAGCAACTGGCACCGAGCGAAGCGCCGTTTCGGCCGCATCCGACCTTCAGCGTGGAAAACTATATCGCCGACGGCGCCTTCGGCTATCCGCTGGACCGGCAACAGGTGCAACTGGTGGCCAGACTCGATCCCAGCGTGGCCTGGACGCTGGCGGAAACCCCGGTCAGCGAACAGCAACAGCTATCCGACCCCGACGAGGATGGCTGGGTCACCCTCACCGCCACCGTGCCCAACGATCAGCAAACCCAGTGGTGGCTGATGGGCTTTGGTGCCCGGGTGGAAGTATTGGAACCTATGGAGTGGCGCCAGGCCATCGCCGAGCAGGCCGAGAGAATGCTGGCCATGTATGCCCGGGAGGAATGTCAGCTCACCGGCGGGTAGCTGGCCTCGCCCTATACCAGTTCGGCATGGTCGAGCAGCACCCGGATGGCGCCGGAATAACGCTGCCAGACCAGATCGTAAAGCTGCTGACTCGCGTCCAGCTCCACCAGCCGGGCCAGATAACGGTTGAATTTCTCCCCTTCCAGCATGCGCTATCGTCTGACCATGCGCCTTGCTGCATTACCGCCTGGCTAAAAGGCAGCGAGCGGCATGCCAATCCCTCTCGCTAACCGTTACTATCCGGCAAGAAATAACAGGAGCCGCCATGGTCAAACCACCGAGCACAGAGCAAATTTCCCATCTGCTGTTTGAAGCCGATCCCATGAACACCTGCTGCAAGGAAAACGACGGCTTCGACGAATACGACAGGGTGGCCGAGGATATTCTGGCCGCGCTGAACGAAGGCGATACCCTGGAAAACGCCGTGCGCCAGACCCTGTGGATTTGGTTTGGCGAAGACCTGGCCACGGCGGAAAAAGTCGAGCAGGTTATACGGGCACTGGCGCCATTGAGCCCGGCCGGCGCCGGCCAAGGCTAACCCGGCTTATTGAGTCGCTCCAGGGTCGTGCGCACCACCAAATCCATCCGTCCCAAATCCGCCACGCGATGGTGCCCGCCCCCCGCACAGTGCAGCTCGGTCACCCACCCATCCAGGGCACGGAAAATTCGCTGGATGTCCAGCACCTCGTCGCCCAGCTCCAGGTAGGCAAAGCGCAACACGCCGTCATCACAGTTGGCAAGCTCCAGCGCCGGGTAATCGGCCCGAAAAGCAGGATAGAGCTGGGGATTGATCAGCACACAAGGCAGGCCATGCTGCTGGGACTTGAGCAGCGCCCAGTAGCCGCCCAGGCTGTGCCCCACCAGCAGGGCGGAGCTGTGCCGGGCTATCAGCTCGTCGTAACGCCGGCTGATTTCCCCATAACTGCGCCGGCGATAGTCCATCGTTTCACAATACTTGTGGGGATGGCTGATAGCGGTGAACTTGGTGGTCTGGTTGTCGGAATCCAGGCCGTGAAAAAACAGGATCATGACATTATTCCCCTAAAGCAGAAAACCACAGCCTGACCCAGCAGGGCGACACACAACGTCGTTTCTACCGGCAAGTGGTGGTTCCCCTGCTGTCCTGACGGCAGCGGGTGGTATTGCCCTTGTTGTCCCGCCAGGTGGTATTACCCCGGGAATCGGTACGACCACGGATAACCCCGCCCTTGTTGTCCCGGTAGGTGGTGTTGCCCCTGGAGTCGGTACGGCCACGGATAACCCCGCCCTTGTTGTCCCGGTAGGTGGTGTTGCCCCGGGAGTCGGTTTTTTCACGCACAACCTTGCCGCGATTGTCCCGCCAGGTGGTATTGCTGCGCGAATCGGTTTTGCCCACCCACACTCTACCCTGGTCGTCCCGGCAGGTGGTGGTGCCAACCGAATCGGTACGGCACCGGGTTGCCGCCTGACCGGCCGACACCAGCAGCATGGCCAGCAGGCAACTTACCAGTATTCTTGCCATCATGATGTTCCCCTGCTCCCACTTACCAGCTCACCCGACACAATGCC
This sequence comes from Zobellella denitrificans, assembly GCF_002237365.1. Classification (GTDB taxonomy): domain Bacteria; phylum Pseudomonadota; class Gammaproteobacteria; order Enterobacterales; family Aeromonadaceae; genus Oceanimonas; species Oceanimonas denitrificans. The sequence goes on along the minus strand of NZ_NMUO01000002.1, from coordinate 27,446 downwards.
GTAGCCCATACAGGCAACATAATCTTCCCGGGCGACACGCTACGTCGCCCAGCCACGGAACAATGGCAGCGCGACTCAGCCAACAAGAATCAAGGATAAGGATATTACCGATGCCATTTGATGCCCTCGCCTGGATTGATACCACCAACCGGACTCACCGTCCGTTGCGCCGTTGCTGTCTGAAAAGTGGCTCCCCAAACTCAGGTGAGCAAATTTTACCCAAAAAGCCCCTGCAGAGTACCCTGCATAGTCTTCGTCATTCCATTATTACCCTTTCGACTGTAGAGTCTGTGGGTTCATCTTTTACGTTCTTCCAGCGCTTGCAGAGCTAGAGACCAAGAGCCGATCTAAAATATTCGTCACCCCGGCTGCATCACAGTAAGCAGACGCGCTCTAACAAAATACAAAAAGTGGGAAAATCATGAGCATCTTACAAAGCTGTCGCCCCAGAAAGGACATCATTGCCGGCACTTTTAATCCGGAAATTTTTACCGCTAACTTGCGGCAAATTTTGAACGATTACACTCAAAATACCCAATCTAGCCCGATCTACTCCGATCCGGAAGTCTTCTTCCGAGAAGCCACCTTCCCCACAGCTGGCATGCTGGAAGTGGTTAAAACCGTGTTTGGGCGCCTTTCTGGTGACAACAGCTTCCCGGTAGTTCGCCGCCTGGAAACGGCCTTTGGCGGTGGTAAAACCCACACTCTGATTGCTCTAACCCACTTGGCCAAGCGCGGCAAGTCCATTGCCGATGCCGCGTCCGAAGTCATCGATGCCAACTTGCTGTTAAACCAGGGAGAAGTCTCCCTGGTTGGTGTGTCTGGCGAAGCCCTCAAAGTGCACAACCAGTCAGGAAAAAATCTGATCCCCTATACCCTGTGGGGAGAGCTGGCTCGACAAATGGGCGGAGATGCACTTTATAGCGACATGCAACCCGTGCTTGAATCTCTTTCGGCACCCAGTGTTGACGAACCTTACTTTGAGCGTGTCTTTGGCAACAAAAAAGTGCTGATCATCATTGATGAGATTGCCGCCTACGCCGCACGAGCAGAAGCGGCCCACGCCGGAAGCGGTGAACAGGTGGCTCTGTTCCTGATGGCATTACTGAACTACGCCAAAACCCGCTCTTATCTGTCTATCGTGATCACCCTGGCCAGCGACAGCAACACCTTTGGTCATTTCAACGAATCGGTGCGTAAAAGCATGGAAGCCGCTCACGGTGACGAAATTGACGATATCGACGTTGAAAGAATCCAGCAGGAAACTCACCAAGCCGTGCTGGACGTATTGAACCGGGATGCCGAAGGCGTGTCGCCGGTTACCGGCGCCGAGCTGTCCAAGGTAATGGCCAAACGACTGTTTGAGTCTATCGATCAGCAAATGGCTCAGGCCACCGCTGCCGAATACCTGGAGATGTATCGCAAAGCCGGTTCAGACCTGCCAGCCGGAGCGCAGCAGGATGACTACGCCGAGGCGATTGCCGCACACTATCCCTTCCATCCCACCTTTATGGCGTACCTCACCAACAAGCTGGCACAGGTGCAGTCCTTTCAGGGAACCCGTGGCGTGTTGCGCACCCTTGCTCGCGTCATACGCAATGCCTGGGGCAAACAGCTGGATGTGCCTTTGCTACACACAGGTCATGTCGATCTCTCCGATGACCTGATCCAGAATGAACTACTGGGCAAAACCGACAACACCGACATGAAGTACGTGCTCCAGTCGGATGTGAGCCAAACAGAAGGTCAGAACATTGCCGCAGAAAAAACCGCCGCCCAGCTGCTGGATGCCAAAAACCCACACCCCAAAGGCTATCCGCTAACCGAGTGGAGCTGGCGCACTGTTTTTCTGCATAGTCTGGTTGGCCGAGAAGAAGGCCAGGAAAATGACCGCTACGGCATTTTTGAGGCCGAAGCCCTGCTCGAAAATGCCATGCCGGCCATGCCGCCTTCTCAGGTGAAATCGGCACTGGAGCTGATCCGCTCAGAGGCCAACTACCTGCGTGAACGAGAAGGCCGCTTCTATGCCGATAAAAAGCCCACCCTCAACAACGTGCTTAAAAGGATCCGGGAAAACGTCAGTGCTGACGAACGCCTGACCAAACTGCGTGAAGTAGCGCGAAGCATGGTGCGGGAAGGCATGTTCCAAATTGCCCGGGACGTTTCCGAACCTGGCCATATTCCCGACAAAACCGCCAAGCCGGTACTGGCCATGGCCGACTTCTCATTAGACAAATTCAATCCTAATGAGTGGATCACCCAGGCCGCTGCAGGCGCGCGTATTCAGCAAAACTTTGTCTTTATTCTGTCTCCCTCCCTGGTTCAGGCCGAAGGAGAGGTATGGGATGATCAAAGAACACAAACCGAAAACCACCATCGCCGCGACCTGCTGGACCTGGCAGCCCGTGTGATTGCCGATGACAGGCTTTGTGCCAATCCGGATCGCTTTGGCGTGCAACCGGCTACCGTAAAAGCAAGCGACTACCAGGACGATGTACGCAAGCGGGCGCTTGGACTGCAAACTCGTATCGAACAAAGCTACAACACCCTCTATTACCCAGGCCAAAGCGGCCAGGTAAAACCGCGTCGCATTCGCTCGGCTGGCGGTGAAAGTGGCAAGCACTTGATGGATCTCATCATCAATGCTCTGAAGGAAGATGGAGAGCTGATTACCCAAGAGCAGGCAACCGCCAAGGCCACCCTGATGGTGATGGCTCAACAGCTGTTCTTTGCCAGCTCAGCAACGCCCAAACTCAGCCAGCTTAAAACGAACTTTGCCTGCTTGCGCCACTGGCCCATTTTGGAAAACGCCAGCCTGCTGGAGCTGATGATCCGCGAAGGTATCCAGCTGGCCACCTGGTGTTTGTTCCGCATGGATAATGCCAGCGCAACCCAGCCAGAAGAAATTTACCACCGTGAACAGCCGGCACCCATCAGCCTGAACCTCAATGACGGCACCTGGTATTTGATCAGCGAAAAAGACGCGAAAAAACGCGGCTGGGTTAAAGGCCAGATGGACAAAACCGTGCTCAAGAACTCGGTGCTGGAGGCCATTGTTGCTCACGACGAAGCAACCGTTGACCACGTGCTCAACGCCGTTGAAAACAAGCACGGTCATCAGGAACGGGCGCAAGTAGAAGCCGTTATGCAGGAGCTGCTGTCGGAAGACAAACTGGTGGCCGTGCCTACCGCCCATACCGGCCAGGAGCCGCCGGCAGAAGTGCTCACCGCAGACGATGTGATCTTGCAGCCTTTTAACCCCAGCACCCATAAAGTGCTTACCAAGGCAGAAGCGGTGCGCCGGGGCTGGCTGCTGCCAGGTGGCAACAACGAGTTTACCGACCAGCATTTTGATGGTGAAGCAGTCAAAAAGGTACTGGGAGCCTTTAAAGCCTTAAAGAGCATGGTGAGCCACGATGAACTGCGCATCGACAACTTTAACGTTGCAGCCCAACTCAAGGGCGGCGGCAACCTGATGCTAAACCTGGACAATGTACCTGTGTCCGTGGCCAAAAACCTGGATGAACTCTTCCAGATCATTCTCAATATCTGTGAGCCCGACCAGGGAGACAGCAACACCAGCTTCACCCTGGCCGGGCACAAGAACGACGACAAACTGCTGCAGTATCTCAAGAAGCTGAGCAACCAGGAGTAATTGATAGATGGCAAAAGCCAAACTTGCGCTGAAAGACTATTACCAAGAGCATCAACTGGAGCGCCAGGCACGGCACAGCCCTTTTTTGCTGCGATTTACCCAATGGGCCGGATACAGCGGCCCCGTGCTGGTGGTTAAAGAACGCATTGAGCCAGAAGCTCGTGGCGAAGAAGTGACTATCAAACGCGCTAAAACCGTTGAACGGGGCCACTTGTATGGCCCCGCCCTGCGCCAGTGCTTGCCGGTGCTTAAACGCATGGTAGATGGCGTAACAGACAACAGCGGCATTCCCCTGGAGCTGACCCGCTTTTTTACCCAGGAAGGGCTGAAACTTGAGCAGCTCAATTTGCCGCTGGATAACGAAGCCGGAGCCAAGGCTGCTCTCTTCTTCAAGCTGCAAACCAATGTGAAGGATGCCGATCGCATCGAGCTGCTGGGCCGACGCATTGATCGCTTTTCACGGGAAGAAGCCGCCTACTGGCTGGCCAAAATTACCACGCCCGACAACGATATGCGCCGCTTTGCCATTCGCGGATTGCGTATTTTTCTTTGTGGAGACGGCAGCAAAGACGCCGGCATTAACCGGCTGCTCACCAAATTGCGCGCTAAATAAGACTAGGTATTCGGGATACACCATGACAGATAAACGTTTGATTGAAGCTGGCTTTCCCTGCCATCAAGTAGGGGCCGAAACACAACGTGAGCGGGGAGCCAGCTCTGCATTGCCTCCGCTGTATTTTTTGCACGTCTGGTGGGCACGGCGGCCACTTACGCCCAGCCGAGCAGCTATTTCCGGCTCCTTACTGCCAGCCGATACAAATGTGGATACCTTTATTCAGGATCTGGGTATAGAAAAACAGGTTGCCATGGTGAACGGTGTACCCTGGGTACTAACAGGCTCGATACTGACGCGCGTTGAAGGAAATATCGGCAATGAACGCCTTCCCATCACGACGCCAGTGCTCAATGCATTGGCAAAGGAAAAACTGCGTCGCCAAAAAAATCGTCAGGTTATCGATAAGCTGTGTACCGATGCCAAACTGGCCAAGCATGCTGTGGTTCGCCTTTGGGCCTCCGAGTCTGTTGATTTTGATACCAACCTGTCTGGTCAAGGTAAACTCGAAGTCATACGGATTCCGGCCAATCCGGCAGAAGTCAATGACAAGATAGCCTTTGCCAAGCTCGCGGCTGTTAAGAAAATTCTCGGCTCGGCCATCAAATGGGATGCAGAAGACTTGTATGGCTACTCCCGAGCCTATCTAAACGATCATGCCCCCACTGCCAGTGGTTTGACTGTACTCGATCCTACATCGGGTGGCGGCTCTATTCCTTTTGAGGCATTACGTCTTGGGCATAATGTAATTGCCAATGAGCTTAATCCTGTCGCCACCACCATTCTGCATGCAACTCTGGAGTACCCAGCCAAGTTTGGACCAGAGCTTTATCATGACATTAAGCATTGGGGGGAGCGGCTACTGAATAAAGTTGAGTCCGAAATGGCTCAATTTACACCATTTTCCAAGCTCGAAGGCGAGCAGCTGGATAACTTAAAAAGCCTCCTAGAAACAGAACCGTCATTGTTATCTGAATACGATACGGAAAATGACCACCAGGGTTTGCTTTACTGCCGCCAGGTGACTTGTCCTCATTGTGGTGGTGATGCTCCATTATTAAATTCCATGTGGCTTTCAAAAGAAGGTGAGCAATGGGGGATAGCTGTTAAAACAAACCTCGATAAAACTGTGTCATTCCATCCCTATCGAGTTGTAGCTGGTAAAGGACCGAACGGAGAAAACCCAGATAACGCCACTGTAACTCGAGCCAACGGTCAGTGTATCCATTGTCATCAGGCAATTAGTGGTGATGAAATCAAGGCCCAGGCTTGCGGCACTTCTGAGCATGGCAAATGGCAGGATCGCCTGTTTGCCATCGTTGCTCAGCGTCTGGAACCAAAGTTAAAGAATGGCCAAGTAGAGCGCATCGCTTCCGGTCCCAACAAGGGACAGATTAAAACCAAAAAGGTGCGTTATTTCCGCGCCCCTAACCAGGCCGACCTGGCGGCCCTGGCGGCCGCAGAAGCATATCTGGAAGAACACAGGCTGGACTGGGAAATTGAAGGGTTGCTCCCGACAGATAAGATTCCGCAGGGTTCCAAAACCAGCGAACTGATAAGATATGGCTCCAACAATTGGAATAATCTATTCCTGCCGCGCCAGATAATCGGCCATATCACTCAGATTCAGGAGCTGAATCGCCTTAAACCACAGATCTTGGCCGAACTAGGTGAAGACAAGGGCAAGGCAGTTATCACCTATCTGCAGTTCGCCATTGATAAAATGGTGGACTATAACTCCAAACAGACTCGCTGGCACTTTAGCCGAGGAGTAATGGTTGGTACTTTCGGCCGCCATGATTTTTCTCTTAAATGGACCTTTGGCGAAATGGTTTACAGCGGTCCCAACTCCGGTGCCCGCTGGGGTCTGTCTCAGGTGCTGGATGCTTATAAGGGGATTGCCGAGCTGGTTAAGGATGTAAAAGCAGCCCACGGCGGCAAAGTACCGGTACAAGTGATTAACGGCAGCGGTGGCCAAATGAGCGCCGTGGCCGACAAGACGGTTGATCTGGTCTGCTTTGATCCCCCTTACTACAACAACGTGCAATACTCCGAACTGTCGGACTATTATTACGTCTGGCAAAAACGCACCCTGGCCGACCTCTACCCAGGTTATTTTAATCGCAGCGTCACCGAGAAATCCGCCGAGGCCGTGGCGAATGAGAGCCGAGATGGTAAGGCAGCAACCCAGGCTTATGAGGATCGCATGGCCGGTATTTTTGGTGAATGCCTGCGAGTACTGAAAGACGACGGCGTGATGACGCTAATGTTTACCCACAAGGCGCAGGATGCCTGGGAAGCCTTGACCCAGTCCTTGATTAAAACCGGTTGGGTGATCACCTCTGCCATTCCGGTAGACTCTGAGTCTCAGCATTCAACCCACCAAAAGGACATGGCCGCCGCCGCTTCCTCCATTTTCATTACCTGCCGCAAAGCAGAGCGTGATGAAGATGATGTTTCCTTCTGGCGCATGGGCTTTAATCCGGTACAAAAACAGATTGAAACCGAGGTGCTGCAGGCCCTGGCCGAGTTTGAAGCGCTCAAGCTTAATCCGGTAGACCGCATGGTGGCCTCCTATGGCCGAGCCTTAAAGGTGTTGTCGGAAAACTGGCCGGTAATGGACGATGCCGAGCAGGTTACCCCGGCTCGTGCCATGCAGGAAGCCGCCCAGGTGGTATCGCGTAATGAAGTAAGCCGCATTACCCATGGCCGCATTGCAGTGGAAGATCTCGACTCCGAAACCGCCATGGCTGTGATGGCACTGGGACTATGGGGCCATGGCGACTTTGACTTTGACGATGCCCTCAACCTGACTCGTTCACTCAAGGTTACGCTGGAAAGCAAGCCCGCCGGTTATCGCCCCGGTGAGGCGCTGGTTGGCTACAATACCGAAGAGCACCGGCGCGGTGCCGCCAAGGCAGCACGGGATGTAGACGGCTGGCACGCGCCTTTGGTTCGCAAAGGCTCAAAGCTTCGCCTGGTTCCCCTTAACGAACGCGCGGCTCAACGGCTGGAAAACCCACTCACCCTGTGGGACCAATTGCACGGCACCCTGGCTGCCTATGAACAAGGCGGCATAGTACAGGCACGCAACTACCTGGCCAGCAAAGCCGAAGAGCAGCAGCACCTGGTGCGCGGTCTGCTGGCGGTGTGGGCGGAAGAAGTGGATAACGATAAACTGAGAGAGCAAGCCGAAAGCCTGCTCTTTGAGCTGAACGATTAAGCAATAAGTAAAAGGCTCGCCAGGCGAGCCTTTTTTACAAGGAGTTTTCTCGTGCTACGAAGCTATCCCTGGGAATTAAGCTACAGTACTTCTGATCTTAAAGATGACGGCAGTGTCGTTAATATTCTGCACGACTTTTATATTCCAGCCTTACAACATGCCAGCCGTTACGATCGCGTTGCCGGCTACTTCAGCTCATCCTCACTGGCCATTGCCTCTCAGGGGTTTTCCCAGTTTGTAAACCAGGGCGGCAAGGCGCGCTTTATTGTTGGTGCCGATTTGCATGAGCAGGATGCCGAAGCCATTTTAAGGGGTGACCGACAGCGCCTGGAGCAGGCATTGGTAGGTGAGCTGGCCCAGCCCAGCCAGTGGCCAGAGCAAGTGCAACGTGGCGTTGAACTGTTGGCCTGGATGGTAGCCCATGGCCACCTGGAAATCCGCGTAAGTGTACGCAAGCACATCATAACCGGCGAACCTCTGGCGTTTGACTCCACTGTAGATGGCTATGTCCACGAAAAATGGGCTATTTTTTCCGATGATAACGACAGCCTCTATGTATCGGGCAGCCTGAATGAGTCGAAAACAGCCCTGCAGATTAATGCCGAAAATCTGGAGTTACGCCGCCCCTGGACCAATGAGGAAAATGCTCAGCTGGTAGCCAAAAAAATACAAACCTTTGAGCAAATCTGGCGAGGCGAGCATCCGGCCATTAAGACTTTTTCTTTGCCGGAAGCCATTACCAAGCAGCTGGTTAACTTATCCAAAAACCTGCGGCGTCTGGTTGAAGTAGACGGCAGCAAGGCCGTTGAAATAACTCAGAGCACACCTTCCGCCGAAGAGCTGTTGCGTTGGCATGTAATTAAAGACGCCCCCCTAATGCCCAACGGCCTGTTTGTGGGCATGGAAACCGCCCCGGTAGAGCCCTGGCCACATCAGCGGGTGGTGGCGCGCCGCGTGCTGGAGCGCTGGCCGGCCAACCATATGCTGTGTGATGAAGTTGGCTTGGGTAAAACCATTGAGGCCGGCCTGATTTTTCGATCCCTTAAGCTGTCTCAGGTTGCCCGTAGCATCATGATTGCCGCTCCAGCCAGCCTCACCCGCCAGTGGCTCACCGAAATGTCGGAGAAGTTTTACCTTCCCTTCATGCGACTTGATTCGGCAACCAAAAAGCATGAGCACATCGACCTGGTCACCGGAGCCCATGTTAAGGACAGGCAAGGCTTGGCTTATGAGCCTGAACTGCTGATTGTCTCGACCGGGCTGTTTTACCGTAACAACAAAAATACGGTGCCGGCCAAGGATGTGATCCTGGTGGATGAAGCCCATAAGGCGCGTCGCCGTAACCCCAGCCAGCCCGACAGGCCTGCCGATTTTGGTCATTTTTACCGCTCAATTCGCGACAAGTTTTACCCTAGCTGCCAAAACTTATTGCTGGCCACAGCAACGCCCATGCAGATCCATCCGGTAGAAGTCGCAGATCTGGTCCGCATGATGCCCCATGCCGGAGCCTTGTATCGTACTCCCGGCTATATCGATGCCTACTACGATGTGCTCAACAAGATTCGCGATCGCCAGCAACTGCTGCAGTATGAGCTGGATTTTCTGCGTGATAACCTGGCCGCCATTGAAAGAAGCGATCCCTTGCTATGGCAACACCTGATGGAGAACGTGGCTGATCCTGCCGCTAGAGGTCAAATCACACCATGGCTTAACCAACCTAAGTACAAAATTCCAGCAGCCATGATGGAGCGCTTTATTTTGCCGGTGCTTTTTGCGGCTGCGCCTCTTTCCAGGGTGATGTTGCGCCATACCCGTAGCCTACTGGAAGAATATCGTAAGCGAGGAGAGCTGAACGCTAATTTGGCCACTCGTTATGTGTATTTGAAAACAGTTGATATGTCGAAGGGCAAAGAACAGCTGATCTACGATGAGCTTGAGAACTACTGCGTAGACCTGGCTAAAAAGATTGCCGAACTGCAGAAGAGCCAAACCGAAGAGAATCAGCGCAAGGCTCGCTTTGCCGTAGGCTTTTACCTTACCTTGCTCCGTCTTCGCTTTGCATCCAGCCTGCACTCATTGAACCTTACTCTTCAGCGTCGTCTGGAAAAGGTTGAAGCCACCATTACCGAGCTTTACAGCCTGGCCGACAGAAAAGGTATGTACATTACCGAAGGCCCCATCGACTGGGATCTGCTGGAAATTGAAGATGAAGCCCTGGATCTGGCGCTGAAGAATCGGAATGTGGAAGACTTGGAGTGGGAGCAGATTCGTTTGCAGCAACTCTTGCTGCTGTTCCCGGATCGCGCTTACCTGCCCAAGAAAACCGAAAAATTGCTTGAGTTTATTGAAGAGCGACAAAGCGGAAACCGCATCAAGCAAATGGTTGTATTCACTCGCTATGCCGACACCATGAACCATTTGGTGGAGGCCTTGCAGGTGAAAATGCCCAATATGTTGGTTGGCACCTACTCTGGCGATGGTGGTCGCTATTATGATGCTCAAGCTGGAAAGATGGTAGGTGCTGAGCGTAACGATATTAAACACCGTTTTCTGCAAGACAAAATTGACGTACTGATTTGTACTGATGCTGCAGCAGAAGGCTTGAACCTGCAAACCAGTGACCTGCTTATCAACTTCGACTTACCCTGGAACCCTATGTTGGTTGAACAGCGAATTGGCCGCATTGACCGTATAGGCCAACGCTACTCAAGCATCAGTGTATTCAACCTTTGCTATCAGGGATCTGTTGAAGAAAGCGTTTATGGAAGGCTACTTGACCGTTTGCAAGCCGCTAACCTGATTGTAGGCACTCAGCAAATATCCTTAATTCCAGTAACAGAAGAAGAGTTCAGGCGACTTGCCGACAAGGAGATTACCGAAGAAGAGCTACAGGTCCTGGCAGAGGAACGAGCCAAAAAAGCCATTGAGTATGCCAAGCGCACAGAGCAAGACTCACAAAAACTTTATGCTATTTATCAGCGGGAGAAAAAGCGACATGAAGACGATCTAATACCAGTTCGTTTGAGCGACATCTGGCATGCTCTAACCACCTCAAACTACCTTAAACAACAAGGCTCCAAAATTGAGCACTTCGACAAAGGCGATGCCATTGAAATAAACGGCGTGCCTGGTGTGCCCAGCCAAATGCTGTTTACTGTATCCCGTGAGCTATTTGAGACTGGCCTTCCAGACGATGACAAGCGTACGCTGGTGTTTGCAACTTATGGTGAGCCCTGGTTCGATGCACTTGTTGAGAGCTTCACCCAATACGCATTACCAGCATGTATTAACAGGCTGGAGGCGACCATCTATGGCAATAAGCCCATAGTCGCTTACGCTCTAAACGAAAGTAACAGCCAAATAACTATCAGTGCTTATAAGCATATTCCTGAACAGCTCGATATAACACAGCCACCACTCACAGAGGCTGAACTCTCGTTACTTAGCCAGAAGTTACAAGATCCGGTTATTGCCATGCATCAACGAACTCAGCACGCTGAAAAGCTGATGACTGATGCAGGTAAACATAGTGCCGTTATTTTGGGCTGCTCAGCCTATGGCTTGATGGAAAGTGCCGCCAGCTATAAAGGACTGGATCTGTTTAAAGATGCTCATGCTCAAGCCCAGAAAGATGCTGTGTCGTACAGAATGATGCGCGACGCGGCACTGTGGACCAAGCCTATACCTGTACTATCCAACTTCACTGCTCATGCTGAAAGTACAAACCAGGCAACTTTGTTTTCACCAGTACATCAAGTAGGTGGAAAAACAACGTTACCACTTAACCCGCTGATGATGATGCCGGCAGTGGAGCATGCCGAACGCGAGGCGCGTGGCACTAAAGGAAAAATGAGTGAACTGAAGGTTGACGCAGTATTAAAGCGCCTTGAAAACTGGGTTGGAGAGCAAATAAAAATAGAAAGATAGCCAAGTGAGGCAGACCTATACAGGGCTGCCACACTCTATATTATCATCGCCAATGCTCTGGAATGGCGATCTCAAAGCTCCTGGCAACATATTCCAGCATCGTGAGCATCTCACGGTGCTTTTTTTCATCAAACTCAAGCCCTTGCTGCCGCCGACTTACAATCTCTTGCAGCTCATGAAGGTTGAACATATTCAGTTTGTAAAAATTACCCCAAGTGGGCTGGCCGAACAGGTTATAGATAACCTCGGTACTGTCGCGTTCACTGGCCAGGCGCTTTTCACCGCTAATTTTGGTCAGCGCCAGCTCGGCTTCCTCTCTGTCTTCGTAGGTATTAAGTAGTTTCATAACAACTCAGATTATTTTTCTGCAACTCATCTTCAGCCAAAATACTGACACTCTCTTTATGAACCGACGACAGCACTTGTGGGCTATGGGTACTTACAATGAACTGAATGTTCGGAAAGGCGCTACGCAACGAGTTAATCACACGCTGTTGCCAGGCCGGGTGCAGGTGTAAGTCCACCTCATCAATCAGCACAATACCTGGGGTCAACTCAGGTGCTTGCTCATTTAGATGGCCGTTTAGGCGAGCACAACGGAACGCGATATCTGCCACCAGAGAGATCATGGCGCGAACACCGTCACTCAACAAACTTACCGGCAACAGACCATGATCCGCATGCCACATCACCAGTTCGCCATGAGCAAAGCTGTAATGAAACTCGCTCCAGCCTTCCTCCTTCATGGCCTGGTTTACCGCTTGTCGTATACCGTCCAGCCGGGGCTTTAAGTTGGAATTTTTGTAACCTTTAAACTCGGTTTCCTGCTGAACTGAACGGGTGGCATCCTGAACCCATTTCTGCATTTGTTTAAAGCTGGAAGATGAAGTTAGGCAGTCTTCATACCCCAGGCTGCGGCTGCCAGTGATAGTGGACTTGCCCGACACATCCTTGTGGTTCACCCACAGCCGGCTTGAGGGGTAGTAAGCCACCACCGGCAGCTCTGTGTTGGGGTTTTCCCGTATTTGTGACTGCAGTTCCTTGCCCCAGTCGGCCAGTGGTGCGGCCTCTTTGGTTGTGGTACGGCCCTTGGGGCTATTCAGCGCACGCTGCCACTGTATGGCGGGATTATCGGCTTTTGCCTGAATAATCACAGGGAAGTTTTGCTCGTTTTCAAAACCGTTACCAACCACGCTGAAGCGGGCATCGGTACGGGCTATCTGCTGCGATTTCCCCATGTCAAAGGCGCCCACAAAGGGGCCTAAAGCCGCGGCAATGGCCTCCAGCACCGTTGTTTTACCCTGGCCATTACGTGCGGCAATCACCGTCAGCTCGGGATGAAGCTCAATCTCGAAGTCTTCAAATCGCCTGTAGTTCTGCAGATGTAGTTTGGTTAACTTCATGCTTTTCCCGCTAAAATGCCGCACCAAGGCAAATGGCTGAGTGATAAATCGCCCGTAACAACCGGGCAGCAGACTCTAACACATTTGTGTATTTCGGCCCACGGTGGGCAGCCACGGCAGAGACACCAGGTGATGCAAAAATCTGCACCGCCGCGGCAGTTGCCGGCTTTGCTTTTGTGACCGGTTTGCCTAAAGCTATCAAACACCATCAACCAGAGTAAGGCCACAACAATGGCGCCTATCACCCACCCTGATGCACCGGGCATTGTCACCCCGCCGCCGGAGTTGGCCGGCCGGGAGGCATTGCGGGAAGCGGTGCGCGTCGCCATTGCCCGCCTACGGCTGGGACGCCCCGCCAAGAGCATGATTTTGCTGGAGCCGAGCGGCATAGATAAAAACCAGTTGTTGGGGCAGCTAAAGCTGGATGCCGAGAAAGCAGGCATTCACCTCCTTCGTATCGAAACACCGGAAAGCCGCTCCCTGCCTGCCTTGCTGGCTCCCCAACTGCGCCTGGCCCTGTTGCGGCTGATCCAGGTAGGTCCAGCAAAGGAGTCCGCCCAGCAAGGGCTTAGGGCGCTGGCGGGCTTTGCCACCGCCCTCAACACCAGGTTTGGTGATATTGAAGTAGGCCTGGATTTAGCGCCCGAGCCGGGCCTGGCCGACAACGGGGACTTGGAGGGAGATTTGACGGCTCTGCTGGAGCAGGTGGGAATGGCGGCCAGAGCAGCCCAAACGGCCCTGGTGATGTACATTGACGAACTGCAGGATATGCCGGAAGTGGAGCTACAGGCTTTACTCAGTGCCCTGCACCGCTGCGCGCAAGACCGCTTGCCCTTGCTGATTATCGGCACCGGTCTGCCCCGTTTGCAGGCCAGGGTGGGCAATGCCAAGCCTTACGCCGAGCGCCTGTTCGAGTTTTTCGAGGTCGCCCCCTGACGCAAGGGGGCACTGATAAGTACCTCGGGTTAGCGCTGGCATGCACCCAAGATTTTAATACTCCACCCCCTTTTCCTGGTGATTACCACAACAAGTCCAGCCGCTCACGCCAAATCTCCTGCACAAAGGGATCGGCCACCGAGTACACCCCGTGGCCGGTGCGCATCACCAGGTTTTCCGCCACCATCACGTTGAGCACGGGCTGGATTTCTTCCACCTTGACCTCCCTTCCCAGCCGGCTGGCATAATCGGCGGCGGCATCGGCCGAATAGTGGTCTTGCCGGTGCGGCGCATGCCGAACAAGAACAGTCCGGAGCGCAGCCCTTCGTCCAGCACACCGGGATTCAGTAGTTGGCTGGCCATTTGTTCAGCCAGTTCGGGGCGCAGATAGACTGTGCTCATGCTTTTAGCCATTTTTATGTGTCAGCAATAATTATCCATGATGAATAAAAGTAACTAAATTGCCACTTATCCCAGCAACAGGGCCAAAGCATGAGCAGCGGAGATCAGGCATAATCAGACATGCAACAGCCACCGGGTAGCCAAATGAGTGCAATCAAGCATCTGTCGATCAGCGGTTTCAAGTCCATTCGTCATCTGGAGCAGCTACCGCTGGGCTCGCTTAATGTGTTGATTGGCGCCAACGGCGCAGGCAAAAGCAACTTTGTGGCCTACTTCCGTATGTTGCCCGAGCTGGTTAAGGGCCGCCTGCAACTATGGACCAGCAAGCAAGGCGGGGCCGAGCGCGTGCTCAGCTACGGCATCAAGGAAACCTCGGCGCTCACCACCGCCATTCGCTTTGGTGCCAGTGGCTACGACATCGTGCTAAAGCCCGCCGCGGATGGCGCCTTTACCTTTGCCCGGGAGCAGCTCTATGTTGACGACCCTGTTGATGGCATTACCCTGCCAGGGCTGGGTGAAGGGCATGTCGAGGCCAAGCTGCGCAAGGCAAGGGAACAGGGGAGCCTGCAGAAGATAGCCGGCGACTGCTTTAACGCTATCTCCGGCTGGCAGGTCTATCACTTTCACGATACCAGCGATACCGCCGGGGTTAAGCTCCCCTGTGCTCTTCACGACAACGAGCATCTGCGCGAGGATGCCGCTAACCTGGCCGCTTTTCTCTACCGGCTGCAGCAGGAAGCACCGGTGGTGTATCGCCGGATCTGCAAAATAGTGCGCCTGGCCATCCCGTTTTTTGATGACTTTGTGCTCAAACCCGAAACACTGGCCACCGAAGAGCAGCAAATACGCCTGCTCTGGAGGCAAAAAAACAATGACTATGCGCTGTGGCCAAGCCAGCTGTCGAACAGCGCCATTCGCTTTATTTGCCTGGTAACCGCACTGATACAGCCCAAGCCTCCCACCGCCATTATCATTGACGAACCGGAACTGGGATTGCACCCCACAGCCATGGTGATCCTGGCTGAGCTTATTCACCAGGCCGCAACCCACACCCAGGTAATTGTGGCCACCCAATCGTCACCACTGCTCAATCATTTTTCCATCGCGGATCTGATCGTGGTGGAGCTGACGCAAGGCGCTTCAGTGTTCAAGCGCCTGGATGCCCAAGAGTTTGAGCCCTGGCTGGAAGACTACTCGGTAGGCGAACTCTGGGAGAAAAATGTGTTGGGCGGAAGACCATAACGGAGCAACAAGTCTGATCATGATTAAAGAACTGAAACTGACCAATGTCGGCCCGGCTCCCGCCATGGCGCTTGAGTTTGGCAAGCGCCTGAATCTGATCACCGGGGACAACGGTCTGGGCAAAAGTTTTTTGCTGGATATAGCCTGGTGGTCGATGACCCGCAAATGGCCGTCCGAGATCAACCCCAAACTGACGATAGGCAAAAAGGTGCAGCCCCGACACAAAGGCGAGTCGGCCATCAGCTTTTCCTTTTCGGGCAAGGTGAAAGACGTCAGCTACGAGAGCAGTTATGAGCGCCGGGAACAAGCCTGGACCGGTAACGCCGGCCGCCCGGCCAACCCTGGGCTGGTGCTATATGCTATGACCGACGGCAGCTTTGCCGTATGGGATCCGGCCCGCAACTACTGGCAAACCCGCAATGGCGTAGACATACAAGAGCGCCGCCCTGCCTATGTGTTTGCACCCGATGAAGTCTGGCAGGGGCTCAAGGCCGATGATGGCACCGTGCTCTGCAATGGCCTGATTCAGGACTGGGCCAGTTGGCAAAAGGAAAAAGGGGCGGCGTTCAAGCAACTGGTGCAGGTGCTGAAGGTATTGTCCCCTTCCGACAAGGAAGTGCTGCAGCCGGGCGAACTGACCCGCATCAGCCTGGATGAAGCCCGCGATATTCCCACTATTCGCATGCTCTATGGCCAGGATGTGCCGGTAGTGCATGCTTCCTCTGGTATTCGCCGAGTGATTGCCCTGGCCTATTTTCTGGTCTGGGCCTGGGAAGAACACCGCAAAGCAGCAGACCTGCTGCAGGAAGAGCCCACTCACCAGGTGGTGTTCCTGATCGACGAAGTGGAGTCGCACCTGCATCCCAGCTGGCAACGCAGCATTATTCCGGCCCTGTTGTCGGTAATGGAAAAGCTGACCAAGCGCCCGGATGTGCAATTGATCACCGCTACCCACTCGCCGCTGATCATGGCCTCGGTCGAGCCGGTGTTCGACCCCGCAAAAGACGCCTGGTTTGATCTGGACCTGGAGCAAGGCGAAGTGAAACTGCGGCAGCGGCCCTTTGTACGCCAGGGTGATGCCTCAAGCTGGCTGACCAGTGAGGCCTTTGATTTGGCAAGCGCCCGTTCCAGAGAAGCGGAAAACGTGCTGGCTGAGGCTACCCAAGCGCTTAGTGATCCCAGCTTTGATGCCGATGAGGCAAAAAGGACTGGCCCATCTGCAGAAGACCGGAATTAATATCCCCCAGCATTTGCCAGAAGAGAAGCACACCGCCAGGGGCTGCTGTAAAAGATGAAGCAAGGGCAGTGCAGAAGCCTTGGGATGTGCTTGCACCAGGGTGATCACTTACGCAAGTATTGCTACACTGCAGCTCATGAGAGAAGCGCCAAATGAGTTCATTTTTTAGCCATTCAGCACAGCGCAAAAAATTATTTTCATGGCCTTTGGCAGCGCTAAACCCTGTTAAAAGTGACCAGATTTTTAGCTACACCGATAGCTACACCTCAATGTTTAACATCTCGTAAAAGCAATAAAATCATCACCTTAAAATCACTGTTAAGATGACGCCAGCTCCACCAAACCCTAAAAAGCCGCCGCAAGGCGGCTTTTTTTTATTTTAAAATCAGCCAGTTGGATACAGCCTCAGGCGCTCGGTTCAACTTCCTCAGGCTCCGCCTCGTGCAACGGCATCATCGCTGCTATCTCCTCCGCCGGGGCCGGCCGGGCGAAGAGGTAGCCCTGGTAGAGATGGCAACCGTTCTGCTGCAGCAGGTCGCGCTGGGCCTGGTTTTCCACCCCTTCGGCGATGACTTCCAGGCCCAGGCTGCCGGCCATGGCGATGATCGCCCGGATGATGCCGAGGCTGTTGGCGTCGTCGGGCAAGGCCCGGACGAAGGACTGATCGATCTTCAGCTGATCCAGGGGCAGTTGCTGCAGGTAATGCAGCGAAGAATAACCGGTGCCGAAGTCGTCGATGGCAAAACGGATGCCATGCTGCTTGAGGGTCCGCATTCGCTCCGTCGCCTTCGGCATGTCGGTGATCAGCATGGACTCGGTCAGTTCCAGCTTGAGTCTGGCCGGATCGGCTCCGGTCTGCGCCAGCACCTGCAGCACATCGTCGATAAAGCTGTCCTGGTACAGCTGGGCGGCGCTGATGTTGACCGATACCGTCACCCCGCTCAACGCCGGCAGCCGGGCCCACAGCGCCATCTGTTCGCAGGCCCGCAACAGCACGATACGATCGAGGCGATCCATCAGGCCGGCGGCATCGGCCACTTCGATAAAGGCGCCCGGCGCCAGCACGCCGCGCTCCGGATGGCGCCAGCGCACCAGGGCTTCGGCGCCCACCATCTTCTGCCGCTCATCGAACTGGGGCTGGAAATACACGCAGAACTGGCGTGCCTCCAGTCCCCGCAGGATCTCTTCTTCCAGTCGCAGCCGGCGGGCAATCGCCTCCTGCATAACGGGATCGAAAAAGCGCAGCCGGCCCTTGCCGGCCGCCTTGGCCTCATACATGGCCAGCTCCGCCTGTTGCAGCAACTCATCGGCGGACTGGCGGTGATCGTCCAGGGTCACCAGGCCCAGGCAGGCACTGCCACGCAGGACATGGGCCTCGTGCACATAGGGCTGCTCAAGCACTTCCAGCAGCTTGTGGCCAATCTGCTCCAGCCGGGCCGCGGCCAGGGTCGGCTCCTCGGCCAAATCCCCCAGCAATACCACGAACTCGTCGCCCCCCAGGCGGGCCACGGTATCCGTTTCCCTGACCACCTTGTTGAGCCGTTGCGCCGCCTGTTGCAGCAGTTGGTCACCCACCTGGAGCCCCCAGAGATCGTTGATGTCCTTGAAGTTGTCCAGATCGATGAATATCAGGGCACCCAGCTTGCCGCCGCGGCTGCTCACCGCCTGGGCCTGCTTGATCCGCTCTGCCAGCAGACGCCGGTTGGGCAGGCCGGTGAGGGCGTCGTAGAAGGCGAGGTGATTGATCTTCTCGGCGTCCCGCTTGCGCTCGGTGATATCGCTGATGGCGGCCACATAATGGCTTACCCGGCCCTTGGCATCCTTGACCGCGCTGATGGACAGCCACTGGGGGTAGAGATGGCCGGACTTGCGCTTGTTGTGGATCTCCCCCTGCCAATGCCCCTGCCGCTCTATGCTCTGCCACATCTGGCGGTAGAATTCGGGTCCGTGCTTGCCGGAGCTGAAGAGGTTGGGCGTCCGGCCTATTACCTCGTCGGGGCTGTAACCGGTGATCTCGGTAAAGGCCCGGTTCACCCGGAGAATGCGGTTCTGGGCGTCGGTCACCAGCATGCCCTGGAAGCTCTCGAAGGCCACGGCCGCGATGCGCAGCTCGGTTTCATGCCTGACCCGGGCGCTGATGTCCCGGCTCAGCAGCACCACCGCCGGCTTGCCGCCCAGGCGGCCGTCCAGGGCCTGGCCCCGGCACTCGAAGGTACGCGGCCCGCTGCGGGTTTCAAGCTCGTACACCAGGGTGTTCACGGTTTTCTGCCGCAGGGTCTGGCGGATAAAATCGAGAAAGCGACCGGCCAGCTCGGGCGCGAACAGATCGTCCACCCTTTTGCCGATCACCGGCCCGTCGGCAAACAGCAGGCCGGGATCCGACGCCGCCACTTCCAGGCAGCGTCCTTCCTCGTTCATCACAAACAACAGATCAGGCAAGGCGCCGGTAATGGCCCTGAGCCGGGACTCGTTCGCACGCAAGGCCAGCTGCTCCCGCCGGCGCTGTTCCGCATCCTTAAGGATAAATACCAGCATCAGGGTCAGGGGCACCATCACCAGCAGGAAGGGGCCGATCAGCGGCTGCAGCAGGGCGCGCTCGGCGGGGGACAGCAGCCAGGAGATCAAGGCCACCGTGGTCAGGTGCAGCACCACCACCACCGGCAACAGATGCCAGAGCTCAAGCCGGGCCCAGCCCCGCCTGAGGGCATGGCGCATCCCCAGTCCCAGCGCCAGCGCCAGTGCCAGGTTGAACAGCCCGGGTGTGGCCCCTTCCCCGCCCAGCCAGAGCCGGAAGCCGCCGGCCATCGCCAGCGCCATTCCCCCGGAAAAGGGCCCACCAAAAAGGCCGGCCACGAACAACACCGTATTGCGCGCATCCAGCAGCACCCCTGGCGTTACCGTAAAGGGCATCAGCATGCAGACGATGGCGATGACACCGAACCAGAGACCGGAAGTCAGGATCAGCAGCCGGGGATAATGCTGCCCCCGGCGAATATTGAGGGTCAGCAACCAGCCCAGGGCAAGGAGGAGGATGGCTTGTTCGATGATGGCTGTCAGCATGAGCGATGGCGTAGGGGCAACAGGGTAGATGGACGGAGTCCGGTCTGCGACACGGTTTCTGGTTATTTTTAGCAGCTACTAATAAAGCGGTAGGAGTGTAACATTTAATCCCCATACAAAGCACGGGCCGTCATCATTTTGTCATGGACATCTGCCTTGCCGGCCAGGATGGCGACGCCCTCCGGGAACCGGGGTTGGTTCCATCAGGAAACGCCTGTCCTCAAAGCGTCATGCTTTATTGCATACACTGGAGAGAGTCCCCTTTCATGGAGGGCCCGATGCCGGCTCCCTCGCCTTTCCTGCTGCCCGAACTCGACGAACTGGCCGAGCTGGCCCGACGTGCCGGCGCCCAGGCCCGGCTGGAAACCCTGGGCTGGCTGCCATACGCCGGCCAGCAACTGCCGCTGCAACTGCTCCGGCTCGGCACCCGTGCGGCCGGGGCCCCGGCCCTGGGGCTGTTCGGCGGCGTCCACGGCATAGAGCGGATCGGCAGCGCCGTGGTGCTGGCCTACCTGCATTCCCTGGTCGCCAGCCTGCGCTGGTCCGGCCTGACCCACAGCCTGCTGGAGCGGGTCAGCCTGGTGTTTATGCCGGTCGTGAACCCGGTCGGCATGCTGAGGGGCACCCGGGCCAACGTCCATGGCGTGGATCTAATGCGCAACAGCCCGGTCGAGGCCAGCGAAAAGGTCCCCTGGCCCCTGGGCGGCCAGCGCCTGAGCCGGCGGCTGCCCTGGTACCGAGGGCAAGCCCTGGAGCCGGAAGCCGCCGCCCTGTGCCAGGCGGTGGAGCGCCATCTGATCGGTCGCCCCTTCGCCCTGGCGCTGGATTGCCATTCCGGCTACGGCCACCGGGACAGGCTCTGGTTTCCCTTTGCCGGCAGCAAGGCGCCGCCGCCCCGCCTGGCGGAAACCATGGCCCTGCGGGAGCTGTTCCTGAGCACCTATCCCAACCACAACTACTACGATATCGAGCCCCAGTGGCTGCACTACATGACCCATGGCGACCTCTGGGATCATCTCACCCTGCAACACAGGGACAGTCCCGGCATCTTCCTCTCCTTCACCCTGGAAATGGGCTCCTGGCTGTGGGTGCGCAAAAACCCCCTGCAACTGCTGCGCCTGACCGGCCTGTTCAATCCGGTCAAGCCCCATCGCCATCAGCGGGTGCTGCGCCGCCACCTTGTCCTCATCGACTTTCTGGCCCGGGCGGTGGAAAGTCACGCCCTCTGGCTGCCGGACGCGCCGCGGCGGGATCGGCTCCGGCAGGAAGCGCGCCGGCTGTGGTTCGACGGGGAGCAACGATGACCAGGCGCTGGATACTGCTGCGGGGGCTGATGCGAGAGCGACGCCACTGGGAAGACTTCCCCGATCGCTTCCGGCAGTATTTTCCGCAAGACGAGCTGCTCCTGGCGGATCTGCCCGGTTTCGGCGCCGAGCATGGCGAACCCGGCCCCCTGTCCATCGCCGGCATCACGGAGCGGTTGCGGCTGCGCTGGCATCCCTGGTTGCGGCAGGGGCCGGTTCACCTGCTGGCCCTGTCCCTGGGCGGCATGGTCGCCATCGACTGGGCCAGCCGGCATCCACGACAGGTTGCCGGCCTGGTGCTGCTCAACACCAGCCTCGCCGGATTCAGCCCCTTCTACCAGCGGCTCAGGCCCCGCGCCTACTGGCCCCTGCTGAAATGGCTGCTGTGGCAGCGGGATCCGCAGGCCCAGGAAGCCACCATACTGCGCCTGACCAGCCGGCGCTTCGCCACCGACCCGGATCTCCTCGCTCGCTGGGCCGGCTATGCCCGGGAGCTGCCCGCCAGCCGGCGCAGCACCCTGTGCCAGCTGCTCGCCGCCCTGCGCTACCGAGCGCCCGCACAACCTCCTCCGGTGCCCACGCTGGTGCTGAACGGCCTGGCGGACCGGTTGGTCAGCCCCCGTTGCAGCCGGGCGCTGGCCGAGGCCTGGCGCCTGCCGCTGCGCCGCCACCCGGATGCCGGCCATGACCTGACCCTGGACGAGCCGGACTGGGTATGCCGGCAGTTGGCCGACTGGCTGACGGAGGGGCGCCAAGCGGACGCGACTTGAGTTACAATCCGGTTACCATTCATTAACCCGACGGAACCATCATGCACGACTGGCAGCCCGCCTTTATCCAACAGTTTCAACTGCAACCCGATGCCGGCCGGCTGCGGCTGGTGGTGGCCAGGACCCCCTATGCCCTGCGGCTGGGCGCACAGAGCCTGGCTGTCGGCGGCAAGGGTGCCGAGACCCCCTACTACCGGGAAACCGACAACGTCGCCATGCTGGTGGCGAACTGGGCAAAAATGGAGCCCGGCATGGAAGTGTTGCTGAGCCTGCTCGCGGGCCGCCCCCAGCGGGGCTGGGCCATCGCCGCCTGGCTGGCCGACAGCGGCGTCAGTCCCCTCGCCTTTGCCGACTTCCTCCATGCCCGCTGCGGCGTGCTGCTGGCCAACCGCCGCACCCGGGAAGGGGATCAGAAGGCAAGGCTGCAGCAACTGCTGCGTGCCGAGCAACGCCCGGTTTCCCTGCTGTTTGCCGGCGAGGACGCCTGCCGGGACTTCTTCGACGACGAGACCCCCGCCGTTCCCTTCGGGGTGGCCATCCATCCGGGCAGCGCCGATCTCGGCCTGGAGCGGGATGCCCGGCTGATGTTGCACCACTGGTACAAAGCCGACGGCCAGGAAATGCTGACCTCGGGGCCGGATTTTTCCCTCGACCACTTTCGGGTGCTGGCGCCAGCCGGCCAGGGCTGAATCGCTCCTTACCGCTCCCGCGCCAGGGAGCAGCCGGGCCCCGGTTGTTCCCTGAAGTGGGCACAGGCCTTCTTCCCCACTATTTGAGCCAGGTTGCAAAATTGTGGTTTATCGGTAACCAGGCTTGACGCTCCGCGGAGTCCGACCAAACTTAGGTAGAGGTAAAAACGGTAAGGCGGTTTTTACCCTTGGGCCAGCCGCTGGGCGGCAAAGATAATTAAGGGGATAACGCTATGATTCTGAACCATATCTGGGGCCTGTATGCACACCCCAAAGAAGAGTGGCATACCATAGACCACCACCACGAAAGCCTGACCTACAGCCTGACGCATCTGGCGTTTATCGCCCTGATACCGGCGGTCTGTACCTTTATTTCCGCCACCTACATCGGCTGGAACTTTGGTACCAGCAACACCATCATGCTGACCACCCAGAGCGCCCTGGTGATGTCGGTGGGCATGTACCTCACCCTGATCGCCGGCGTCTTCGCCCTGGCCTACCTCACCTTCTGGATGGCCAAGACCTTCGGCGCCAACCCGAGCTTCACCCAGAGCATGGAGCTCGCGGCCTACACCGCCACGCCCCTGTTCATGACCGGCCTGGCGGTGCTCTACCCCGAGCCCGTCTTCCTGATGCTGGTAGGCCTGGCGGGGCTGGCCTACTCGGTCTACCTGCTCTATTCCGGCGTCCCTATCATCATGCACATTCCCGAAGAGCGCGGCTTTATCTATGCCAGCTCGGTGGTCACGTGTGGCCTGATCCTGCTGGTGTGCATCATGGTCGGCTCCGTCATCGTCTGGAGCTGGGGATTGGGGCCCATCTATACCCAGTAGTGCCGAATGGCAGATACAAAAAAGGGGTCTGACGACCCCTTTTTGCTGTCCGGATATTTGCTGTCCGGATAACTACACTCAGGGTTGGCCTTCGTTGTAGATCTCCAGGTGGCTGTTGTCGATGCTGTCTTTCTGCTTGGCGCCGTCGTTGCGCAGGGCGTTCAGCGCGTCCAGGTATTCCTGGTTGACGTCCTGGGTCACGTATTCCCCGGTGAACACCGAGGTCTCGAACCGGCGCAGCTCCGGGTTGAAGTGGCGCACCGCGTCTTCCAGATCCTCCAGGTCCTGGAAGATGAGGCCGTCGGCACCGATCAGCTTGCAGATCTCGTCCACTTCCCGGCCGTAGGCGATCAGCTCGTTGGCGGTGGGCATGTCGATGCCGTAGACGTTGGGGAAGCGGATTTCCGGGGCGGCGGAGGCGAAATACACCTTCTTGGCGCCGGCCTCCCGGGCCATCTGGATGATCTGCTCGGAGGTGGTGCCGCGCACGATGGAGTCGTCCACCAGCAGCACGTTCTTGCCGGCAAATTCGGAGGGGATGGCGTTCAGCTTGCGGCGCACCGACTGCTTGCGCTGCTGCTGGCCGGGCATGATGAAGGTACGGCCGATGTAGCGGTTCTTCACAAAGCCCTGGCGGTAGGGAATGTTCAGGTTCTGGGCGATCTCCAAGGCGATGTCGCAGGAGGTCTCCGGGATGGGGATCACCACGTCGATGTCCAGATCTTCCCATTCCCGGGCGATCTTGGCGCCCAGCTTCTGGCCCATGCGCACCCGGGCGGCATAGACCGATACCTTGTCGATAAAGGAGTCGGGCCGGGCGAAATAGACATACTCGAAGATGCAGGAGTGGTGCTGGGGTTCGGCGGCGCACTGCTGGGTGAACAGTTCGCCCTGCTCGGTGATGTAGACCGCCTCGCCCGGCGCCACGTCGCGGATCAGGCTGAAGCCCACCGCGTCCAGGGCCACGCTCTCGGAGGCCACCATGTACTCGATGCCGCCGTCTTCCGCATCACGCTTGCCCAGCACCAGCGGGCGAATGCCGTTGGGATCCCGGAACGCCAGCATGCCGTGACCGATGATCACCGCCACCACGGCGTAAGCGCCCCGCACCTTCTCATGTACCCGGCCGACGGCGGCGAACACATGATCAGGCTCCAGGTGCAGCGTCTGGGTCTGCTGATCCAGCTCGTGGGCCAGCACGTTGATCAGCACCTCGGAGTCGGAGGTGGTGTTGATATGGCGGCGCGCCACCCGGAACTGCTCTTCCTTCAGCTCCTTGGCGTTGGTCAGGTTGCCGTTGTGGGCCAGGGCGATGCCGAAGGGCGAGTTCACGTAGAACGGCTGGGCCTGGGCCACGCTGCTGCTGCCGGCGGTGGGATAACGCACATGGCCGATGCCCACGTTACCGATGAGCCGCTCCATATGGCGCTCTTCAAATACGTCCCGTACCAGACCGTTGGCCTTGCGCTGGCGGAAGGTGTCACCGGAAATGGTGACGATACCGGCCGCATCCTGACCTCTGTGCTGAAGTACCGTCAGGGCGTCATACAGCGCCTGATTTACCGGGGTCGTGCCTTGAATACCGACAATCCCACACATGTCCTAATTTCCTCAACTCGCTATGGCTTGGGGGGTAAAAAGCTGGATGAATTCTGTAACAGGCTGAAAAACCACTGGATCACTATGCCAAACTCCGGGATCAGGCGGGAGTCGCGCCACCACTGACTCTGCGGAAAGGCGGTCATGGTATCGATGAACAGCAGCATGGCGGCCACGATAAAGACGCCCCGCACGGCGCCGAAGCAGACACCCAGCACCCGGTCGGTGCCGGACAGGCCGGTCTTGGTGACCAGTTCACCGACGATGTAGTTGACCAGGGCACCCAGGATCAGGGTCAATACGAACAAAATGGCAATGGCCGCGCCATTGCGGAACAGCGGGTCGGAGATATCGAGATGCACCGCCAGATCGGCGTAAAAGCGGCTGGCGACGAAGAAGGCGGCGACCCAGGTGGCCAGCGACATCGCCTCCTTCACAAAGCCCCGGACCAGGCTGACGAGGGCCGACAGGCCGATAATGCCGAGAATTGCGTAGTCTATCCAAACCATCATTTATTGCCGGGGCCCTCTCAATTGCCGCGCATTCTACCAAAGGAGCCCGGCAAAAGGCGAAGAAAAAGCGGATAAATTTCATTCAACATCAAACTATCCCCTGATGCAAGAGGGGCCCGGGATCTTGTCATCCCGGGCCCCGGCAAGGATCAGAGACCGTTATAGAAGGTGGCCGCACCCGGGCCCACCGGCAGTCCGAACACGAACACCCACAGGTAGAAGAGCGCGCTCCAGCCGATCATGAAGACGATGGAGTAAGGCAGCATCATCGCCATCAGGGTACCGATGCCCATGTTCTTCTGGTAACGGGCCGCCACCGCCATGATCAGACCGAAATAGCTCATCATGGGGGTGATGATGTTGGTGGTGGAATCCCCGATGCGGTAGGCCGCCTGTATGGCCTCGGGGGCATAGCCCACCAGCATCAGCATGGGCACGAAGATGGGCGCGGTCACCGCCCACTGGGCGGAGGCGGAACCGATCATCAGGTTGATGAAGCCGCACAGCAGGATAAAGCACAGCATCAGTACCGGCCCGGTCAGGCCGATGCTCTGCAGGAAGGTGGCGCCCTGCACCGCGATCACGGTGCCGAAGTTGGTCCAGCTGAAAAAGGCCACGAACTGGGCGGCGAAGAACACCAGCACTATGTACATGCCCATCGAGCCCATGCTCTTCGACATGGCGTCGATCACGTCGCGATCGCTCTTCATGGAGCCCATCATGCGGCCGTAGACATAGCCGGGGATGGCGAAAAACACGAAGATGAACACCACTATGCCCTGCAGGAAGGGCGAGCCGGCCACGGCGCCGGTAACCGGGTGACGCAGTATGCCGCCTTCCGGCACTATGGTCAGGGCCAGCAGGGCGCTGACCATCAGGGCGGCCAGGCCGGCACCTTTCAGCGCCCGTTTTTCAGCCGCTGTGACCTTGCCCATGTCGGCGGCATCGAGATCGGCGGCGGCGTCGTCCTTGTTGTACTTGCCGAGCTTGGGCTCGACGATTTTTTCGGTGACGAAGGCGCCCAGGGCGGAGATCACGAAGGTACTGACGAACATGAAGTACCAGTTCACCTCGGGCCCCACCACATAGTCGGGATCGATGATGCGGGCCGCGGTCTGGGTGATGCCCGACAGCAGCGGATCCACGGTGCCCAGCAGCAGGTTGGCGCTGTAGCCACCGGACACGCCGGCAAAGGCCGCGGCCAGGCCGGCCAGCGGATGGCGGCCCAGGGAGTGGAAGATCATCGCCGCCAGCGGGATCAGCACCACATAGCCCAGCTCGGAGGCGGTGTTGGAGACGATGCCGGCGAAGACGATGGTGACGGTGACCATGCGCTTGGAGGCGTTCATCACCAGGGCGCGCATGGTGGCGGACAACAGCCCGGAGTGCTCGGCGATGCCAACCCCCAGCAGGGCCACCAGCACGGTGCCGAGCGGGGCGAAGCCGGTGAAGTTGGTCACCAGGCTGCTGACGATGCGGGACAGGCCCTCGGCGTTGAGCAGGCTCACCACCTGGATCATGCCGTCGGCGGCCCGGCCGGGCGCCCCTTCGGGCCGGGGATCGGCCACGCTGACCTCGAAGTAGCCGGCGATGCCGGAGGCCACCAGGATGACGCCGCAGAAGATGGCGAACAGGGTGATGGGATGGGGCAGCAGGTTGCCCAGCCATTCCACGGTATCGAGGAAGCGGGTGAAGGCGCCTTTTTTCGGCGCCAGGGCGTCATTTCCGGACGGGCTGCCGTTGTAGTCGGTTGAACGGGACGTCATGTCTTTTTCTCCATCAATAAGCACCCTGGCCAAAGCAGGCCAAGAAACCACAAAACAATAATTTAAGAGATAAAAAAACCAGTAATTAAATTAATATCGAATGGAAATGCTAAACCATATCGAACAGGCGACGGATTATACACATGTCGTCACGGTCATCAATAAAATATGATGCCAATTTGTTTAAAAAAACCAGAGCTATTAACTGAAATGTTACCGGGATGGCCGGATGATTGTTCGGCTCTTGCGCCGACAACGGGGCTTTCGCTCCCGGG
>NZ_NMUO01000199.1 GCF_002237365.1 Zobellella denitrificans | reverse complement strand
GTTGTTAATGTCTGGCAATGGCAAGCAGGGTAAGGATATTAGGAAGTGGCAGGTGGACGCGGATATGGTTAAAAGGAGGCGGCGAAGGCCTGGCGGAGCTGCCCCAGCCGTTCCCGCTGGCGACCCAGCTCCTGCTGCTGCCGCTCCAGTTGCCGGCGCACCTGCTCCCCCAGGGCGGGGCTCAGCCAAAGGTGCTGTTCGAGCCGCCGTTCCAGGCCCTGGCGCTGTCCGGCCAGCCAGCCCAGGTAGTGGTCCAGCTCGTCGATGCGCTCATCGAGCTGCGCCAGGCGGGCGGCCAGGTGGGCCGCCGGCCAGGCCCGGGACTGCAGGGCCGACGGCCGCGGGTAGGACTCCAGCACCGGCTCGTACTGATCCAGGCTGCCGCCCAGGTTGCGGATTTCCCGCTCGGTGAAGCTGCTGTCCGGCAGGCGGGGCTGGCGGTAAAGCACCTCACCGGCGGCGTTGCGACAGGGTCGCAGGCCCTCGCGCTCGGTCACCGGCTGGCCGGCTTCGTCCAGGTAGAGCTGGTAGCCCTGTTCGTCCAGGGCCGGCACCACCGGATCCGCGTCCTGGGCCAGGCGCTGCTGCCAGCTGTCCACCAGCTCGGCCACCAGGGCCGGGCTGAAGCCGGGGTCGGCGGCGATATGCTCGTGCAGCCAGGCCGCCAGGCGGGGATATTGATCCGGCTGCTGCCACAGGCAGTGGGGCAGCAGCCAGGCGTCGAGCAGGCCGGCTTCCTTTTCGCCGTTGCAATAGGCGGACACCCGGAGCAGCTTGACCAGCTTGCGCCAGCGCCGGTCGGAGACGGCGATCTCCTGCTCGGCCAGGAAGGCGCGCAGGCTGGTGAGCAGCCGCACCAGGGCCGGGGCCAGGGGCAGGCGGCCGGCCAGCTC
>NZ_NMUO01000198.1 GCF_002237365.1 Zobellella denitrificans | reverse complement strand
CCGCCAGCGCCGCCGCCAGCCATTCCCAGCGCAGCGAGGCCGTGATCAGCCGCTCGCCGGCGCCCAGGGTGCGCAGCAGCACCAGCTCCCGCCGGCGGCTTTCCAGGGTGGTCTCCACCTGGGCCAGCAGCACCAGCAGGCTGGCGCCGGTCACCAGCGCCATGATCACCAGCAAGGCCTGGCTGACCTGGGCCAGCACCTGGCGCAGTTGATCGAGCAGGGCCTCCACATCGAACACCGTGATGGTGGGGAAGGCACGGATCAGCTCCACCTCCAGGGCCCGCTGTTCCGGCGGCAGGTAAAAACTCGCCAGCCAGGTGGCCGGATAATCCGCCAGCACGTCGGGGCTGAAGATAAGATAAAAGTTGGGCTTCATGCTGTCCCAGTCCACCTGGCGGATGTTGCGTACCTCGGCCGACACCTGCTGGCCGGCCAGATCCAGGGTCAGCCGGTCGCCAATCGACAGCGCCAACCGTTCGGCCAGGCCCGACTCCACCGACACCCCGCCGGGGGCGGCCGACCACTGGCCGCGCAGGAGGCGGTTGCCCTCGGGCAACTGCTCGCCAAAGGTCAGGTTGAGCTCCCGTCCCAGCCCGCCACCCCGCTCGCTGTCCACATCCGGCGCCGCCGGGACACCGTTGATCTCGGTCAGACGGCCGCGCACTATGGGGTAGAACAGGGAAGTATCCAGCCCGGCCTGGTACAGCCGCGCCCGGATGGGCTCCCGCTCCTCGGTGGCGATATTGATCAGGAAGCGGTTGGGGGTATCCGGCGGCAGCCGGGCCAGAAAACCGTCCACCAGTTCGCCGCGCACCACCCACAGCAGGGTGCCGAGAAAGAGCGCCAGGGCCACGCCGCCGAACTGCACCAGGGTCGCCAGCCGCGCCCGCTGCAGCCGGCTGACCGCCAGCCGGAAG
>NZ_NMUO01000197.1 GCF_002237365.1 Zobellella denitrificans | reverse complement strand
CCGGGGCCGGCGACCAGGCCTTCTGTGCCGGCGGAGACCAGAAGATCCGCGGCGACTACGGCGGCTACCGGGACGAGCAGGGCACCCATCATCTCAACGTGCTGGATCTGCAGCGGGACATCCGCACCTGCCCCAAGCCGGTGGTGGCCATGGTGGCGGGCTATGCGGTGGGCGGCGGCCATGTGCTGCACATGATGTGCGACCTGACCATCGCCGCCGATAACGCCCGCTTCGGCCAGACCGGCCCCAGGGTGGGTTCCTTCGACGGCGGCTGGGGCGCGGCCTATATGGCGCGTATCGTGGGCCAGAAGAAGGCGCGGGAAATCTGGTTTTTGTGCCGGCTGTACGATGCCGCCGAGGCGCTGGACATGGGCCTGGTCAATACCGTGGTCCCCCTGGCCGAGCTGGAGCGGGAAACGGTGCGCTGGTGCCGGGAGATGCTGCAACACAGCCCCATGGCGCTGCGCTGCCTGAAGGCGGCGCTGAACGCCGACTGCGACGGCCAGGCCGGGCTGCAGGAGCTGGCCGGCAACGCCACCATGCTGTTCTACATGACTGAAGAGGGGCAGGAAGGACGCAACGCCTTCAACCAGAAGCGCCGGCCCGACTTCGGCAAGTTCAGGCGCAATCCCTGATGCGCCTGGCCCTGTACCGCTATCGCCTGCCCCTGGCCCGGCCGCTGGTGCTGCGTGGCCGCCGGTTGCTCGAGCGGGAGGGCTTGCTGCTGCAACTGGGTTCGGGCTGGGGCGAGGTGGCGCCGCTGCCCGGTTTTTCCCGCGAGGGCCTGGACGAGGCGCAGGCGGAAGCCAGGTACTGCCTGGGCATCCTGGCTGCCGGTGGCGTGCCCGTGCCTCGTTTGCCCTCGGTATGCTTCGGGCTGGCCTGCGCCCGGCGGGCCTGGCCGGAGCGATCCCCCTTGCTGCCGGCCCCCTATCCGCTGCTGCCGGACGACCCCGAGGCGCGGGCC
>NZ_NMUO01000196.1 GCF_002237365.1 Zobellella denitrificans | reverse complement strand
GCGCAGGCTGCTGTCGGCCAGCTGGGCCAGCCCCCGGCGCAGCGCCTCGTCACCCCCGGCCAGCCGTTGCAGGCCCCGGTGCGCCAGGCGGTATTCCTGGGCGGCGGCGTAGAGCTCGGGGCTGTATACCTCGAACAACGGCTGGCCGGCCTCCACCCGCAGGCCGGTTTCCTTCACCAGCAGCCGTTCGACCCAGCCCTCGAAACGGGGCGCCACCGAGAACAGGGCGCCCTCGTCCGGCTCCAGGGTCGCCACCGCCCGCAAGTTGCGGCTGAAGTCGCGCTCCTGCACCCTTTCGGTCCTGACCCCCAGCTTCTGCACCTTGTCGGCGGACACCCTGACCTGGTTGGGGCCGGTCACCTCGCTGGCATAAACGGGGATGTAATCCATGCCCATGGGATCCTTCTTCGGCACCGGCGAGGTGTCGGGCAAGCCCATGGGATTGCGGTAATAGAGGATGCGCCCGGCCGGTTCTGCGGCCGGCTCGTGCTCGAACACCGGGAGATAATCCATGCCCATGGGATCCTTCTTCGGCACCGGCGAGGTGTCGGGCAGCCCCATGGGATTGCGGTAATAGAGGATGCGGGGGCCGGCATCGGCCGCCTGGGGCGCAGGGGCGACCTGCTGCTGGCCCAGCCAGTAGCCGCCGCCCGCCAGCATCAGCCCCGCCGCCGACAGCAGCAGTGTGGACATGGCTTTCATCATTGTTCTCCTGTCAGGGTCAGCAGGGCGTTTTCGGCCCGGAAGCGTGCCACTTCGGCCATCAGTTGGTCCTGGCCGAGCCGGCGGATCTGTTGCTGGGCATCCAGCAGCATGGCAAATTCCACCCGGCCGGTGGCGTACCCCGCCAGCGCCGATTCGAAGGTCAGCTCCGCCTGGGGCAGCAGGCTGTGCCGCAGCAGTTCCAGCTGCTGCCGGCTGCCGTCCCGCCGGGCCACCAGGCCGTGCACGGCCTGCTCCTGGCTCCTT
>NZ_NMUO01000195.1 GCF_002237365.1 Zobellella denitrificans | reverse complement strand
ACGACGTCATGCGAGATGGACGAGGGACCGGGGGGCTCGGAGATGGGTATATGAGCCAGGGGTGGAGCTGGAAGCCGGCGACGACCTCGTCGCCGGCTTCCAGCTCCACCCGCAGCAGGCGGCCGTCGACCGGAGCCGCCACCACATAGGGCTGGCGCACCCGGGTGCGTCCCTCCTCGTCGATGGTCATCACCATGGGGCCGAGCCGCACCGGGCCGGTGTCCACCGGCGTGGGCCCGGGCCAGAAGGCGTAGACCAGCAGCACCGCCACCGCCAGGGCGGGGCCAAGGGTGAACCAGCGACGGGACTGGGGTCGAGCCATGGATTACTCCCGGGTCTTGAGGGCGGATACCAGATCCAGCCGGTTGATGTCGCGCCGCACCAGGGCGCCGGACAACACCGCCGCCGCCAGCACCGCCAGGGCCGCCACGCCGTGGCCGGCGGGCTCGAAGGCCACCGGCACCTGGTACAGATCGGTGCTGAAGCCCGCCGCCACCGCCAGGGAAAAGCCGTAGCCCAACAGGCTGCCCAGGGGCAGCGCCAGCAGGATCAGCAGCCCCAGCTCGCCGAGCAGCACAAAGCTCACCTCGGCGCGGGTCAGCCCCAGCACCCGCAGGCTGGCCAGGTCCCGCGCCCGCTCGGAGAAGGCGATGCGCGCGCTGTTGTAGACGATGCCGAAGGTGATCACGGCGGCGATGGCCGCCATCACGTAGCGGGTGGCGCCGGCGCCGCTGTCCATCACCCGGCGGAAGGCATCCCGCCGCTCCGTGCGCAGGCTCACCCCCGCCACCACCGGCATCTCCTTCCACTCCCGGTAGAGCCGCTCGCCGGCGGCGGCGTCGATGCGCAGGTGGGCGCCGGACGCCCGCGGTCCCTCCTTCAGCAACCGGTTGAGCCCGCCGAGTTCGATAAAGGCCGGCGCCCCCAGCAGGGTATCGGCCAGCCCCACCACCGGGATCTCCAGCACCGGCCGGCGGCCCTCGCGCACCGCCACCCGGAGCCGGTCGCCCGGGGCCAGGG
>NZ_NMUO01000194.1 GCF_002237365.1 Zobellella denitrificans | reverse complement strand
CCACTGGCTGTCGGCGGGCACCAGCATCACCCAACCCCGCCAGCAATGCCCCTTCACCCGGGACTGGCACAGCTCCCCCAGCCAGATCTCGCCGCCGTGGGCATCCAGGTCGGCAATGGCCCTGAGCAGCCGGCTCTTGCCCGAGCCGGAGGGACCGGACAGGCAGAGGATCTCGCCGGGGGCCACCGTCAGGGACACCGGCGCCAGCTCGCCGACCACCAGTTCGGCCAAGCGCAGCGGTGCCGGCGTTTCCGCCGCCGGGCAAGTACCCGCCTCGTTCCGTCTGGCCGGGGGCGCCTCCCGTTCCTTGTTCATCGAGGTTTCCTCCCGCCATTCACCGCCATGGGTCCATTGCTGTCGCAACCGCACCCGACCAGAAACCGGCTCCCACTCCCCGACAACCCGCCTGGCATGGGGCCTGCGGTCGGATTGGCCACCGCTTCCCGGCACCGGCTTCCTCTTGCTTTCCAAAGTGTATTCATCAGAATCCGCCTCATCCGCTATGACTATACTACTGATCGAGAGACGGCATGGAGCCCGGACGGCCCTTCCGCCCGGCCGCGCCCGGTCTCGCTACCTTCAAGGAGAACACCCATGATGCAACGAAGCTGCCGAATCATTAACCCCGTCCTGATCCTTTCGCTGGTCATGGGCAGCATGCCGCTGACGGTCCAGGCCCAGCCGGTCGCCCTGGTCTCCACCCAGCAGTTGCTGGCCACCGAGCAGGTCAACGCCGACCGCGAGCGGATCCGCGAGCTGCTGGCCCGCACCGAGGTGCGCGACCAGTTGGTTGGGCTGGGCGTGGAGCCGGCCGAAGTGGAAGCCCGGGTCGCTGCCCTGTCGGACAGTGAAGTCCGCCAGATGGCGGAACGGCTGGACAGCATGCCGGCCGGGGCCAACGCCGTGGTCGGGGCCCTGCTCACCGTCTTTATCATACTGCTGGTCACCGACCTGCTGGGGCTGACCAAGGTCTTCCCCTTCACCCGCTGATGACAGCGCCCCTGTGCCGTTGGAACGCCCGCC
>NZ_NMUO01000193.1 GCF_002237365.1 Zobellella denitrificans | reverse complement strand
CAGATCGACAACGCTCCGGAAGAAAAAGCCCGTGGTATCACCATCGCCGCTTCCCACGTCGAGTATGACACCGAAATCCGTCACTACGCGCACGTTGACTGCCCCGGCCACGCCGACTACGTGAAAAACATGATCACCGGTGCGGCCCAGATGGACGGCGCCATCCTGGTGGTTGCTGCCACCGACGGCCCCATGCCGCAAACCCGTGAGCACATCCTGCTGGCCCGCCAGGTAGGCGTACCCTACATCGTCGTGTTCATGAACAAGTGTGACATGGTTGACGACGAAGAGCTGCTCGAGCTGGTAGAAATGGAAGTGCGCGAGCTGCTGTCCGAGTACGACTTCCCGGGCGACGACATTCCGGTTATCCAGGGTTCCGCCCTGAAAGGCCTGGAAGGTGACCCCCAGTGGGAAGAGAAGATCCTGGAGCTGGCCAACGCCCTGGACACCTACATCCCCGAGCCCGAGCGTGCCATCGACGGTGCCTTCCTGATGCCGATCGAAGACGTGTTCTCCATCCAGGGTCGTGGCACCGTGGTTACCGGTCGTGTTGAGCGTGGTATCGTGAAAGTGGGTGACACCATCGAAATCGTTGGTATCAAAGACACCATCACCACCACCTGTACCGGCGTGGAAATGTTCCGCAAGCTGCTGGACGAAGGCCGTGCCGGCGAGAACATCGGTGCCCTGCTGCGTGGTACCAAGCGTGAAGAAGTTGAGCGTGGTCAGGTTCTGGCCAAGCCCGGCTCCATCAAGCCGCACACCAAGTTCGAGTCCGAAGTGTACGTACTGTCCAAGGAAGAAGGTGGTCGTCACACCCCGTTCTTCAAGGGCTACCGTCCGCAGTTCTACTTCCGTACCACCGACGTGACCGGCACCATCGAACTGCCGGAAGGCGTTGAGATGGTAATGCCCGGCGACAACATCAAGATGGTCGTGACCCTGATCGCTCCCATCGCGATGGAAGACGGTCTGCGCTTCGCCATCCGTGAAGGCGGCCGCACCGTTGGCGCCGGCGTTGTTGCCAAGATCATCGAGTAAT
>NZ_NMUO01000192.1 GCF_002237365.1 Zobellella denitrificans | reverse complement strand
CCTTCTCGTTGGTCGACACGCGAAATTGTTTAAAGAGACAGGGTGTTTGGCGGTGGGGAAAAAGGGGGTGCGCAGGCCCCGCCGCGACCGCATCACCCTGGCGATGATCGTCGGCATTCCCCTGTTGCAACTGACCCTGTTCGGCTACGCCATCAACCTCAACCTGCGCCACCAGCCGGCCGCGATCCAGGATCGCCAGCCGGTGGCAGCGCTCCGCCTCGTCCATATAGTGGGTCGACACCAGTATGGTGGTGCCCCCGTCCGCCAGCTCGAACAGCTTTTCCCAAAAATCCCGGCGCAGTTCCGGATCCACCGCGCTGGTGGGCTCGTCCAGGAACAGCAGCTCCGGCCGGTGGATCACCGCCCCCGCCAGCGCCAGCCGCTGTTTTTCGCCCCCGCTCAGGGCGCCCGCCAGTTGCCCGGCCCGGTCGGAAAAACGATATTCCCGCAGCAGTTCGTCCACCCGCCGGGTGCCGGCCCGCCGGGGCAGGCCCTGGATGGCGGCAAGGAACTCCAGGTTCTCGCGCACGGTGAGATCGGCGAACAGGGAAAAATGCTGGGTCATGTAGCCGATGCGCCGGCGCAGCGCCTCGGCCTGCTCGGGAATGCGCAGCCCCAGCACCTCGATCCGGCCGGCGGAGGGGGTCAGCAGGCCGCACAGCATGCGGATGCTGGTGGACTTGCCGGAGCCGTTGGGGCCGAGAAAGCCGTACACCTGGCCCCGCGCCACCCCGAGGTCCATCCCGTCCACCGCGCGCAGGCCGCCGAAGTTTTTGCTCATCCCGCTGGCGCGGATGGCCAGGGCGTCATCGGGCATCGGCGGCCTCCTCGAAGGTCACGCTCAGGGGCAGGCCGGCGGGCAGCCCGGCGGCGTCCTCGCCCAGCTGGATCTCCGCCAGGTAGCTGAGCCGCGCCGCGTCCTCGCCGGTCAGCGCGTAATAGGGCGTAAAGCCGGGCTCGCCGCGGATCATGCGCACCCGCCCGCGAAAGCCCGGCTCCACCCCCGGCACCATCACCCGGGCGGCGTCCCCCACCCCTATACCCGGGCGCAGGGGCGCGGGCACATACAC
>NZ_NMUO01000191.1 GCF_002237365.1 Zobellella denitrificans | reverse complement strand
GGTCACCCCCGGGATCCCGGCGGCGGCCTCGGCCGCTTCCCGGCAGTTGGCCCCGGCCACCAGCACCTGGAGGTCGTCGCCCAGTTGGTGGGCGGCCGCCAGGGTGTTGAGGGTCGCCTCGCCCAGCCGGCGGTGGTTGTGTTCGGCAATAACCAGAATAGCCATCAGATCACCTTTGCTTCGTGTTTGAGTTTGTCGACCAGCTCGGCCACGCTGCCCACCCGGACTCCGGCCCGGCGCGGCGCCGGCGGCTCCACCCTGAGGGTGGTCAGGCCGGACGCCGGCTCGACGCCGAGCCCGGCGGCGGCGAGCACCTCCAGGGGCTTGCTCCTGGCCTTCATGATGTTGGGCAGGGAGGCGTAGCGCGGCTGGTTGAGCCGCAGGTCGGTGGTGATCACCGCCGGCAGGGCCAGCTCCAGGGTCTGCAGGCCGCCGTCCACCTCCCGGGTCACCCGCACCTTGCCGTCGGCGAAGGCCAGGGCCGAGGCGAAGGTGCCCTGGGGCAGTCCGGCCAGGGCGGCGAGCATCTGGCCGGTCTGGTTGTTGTCGGAATCGATGGCCTGCTTGCCCAGCAGCACCAGGTCGGGCCGCTCGCGGTCGACCACCGCCTTGAGCAGCCGAGCCAGGGCGAGGGCGCCGGGCTCGGCGTCGGTTTCCACCAGCAGGGCCCGATCGACGCCCAGCGCCAGGGCCGCGCGCAGCTGCTCCTGGGCCTGGGCCGGGCCCACCGACACCACCACCACTTCCCGGGCCAGGCCCTGCTCCTTGAGCCGCACCGCCTCTTCCACCGCGATCTCGCAGAAGGGGTTCATGCCCATCTTGACGTTGGCCAGCTCCACGCCCCTGTGATCGGGCCTGACCCGGACCCTGACGTTGTAATCGACGACCCGTTTAACGGTTACCAGTACTTTCATCGCAATACCTCGGTTTCAATCCCAAAAACAGCGGCCGGTCTGGCCGGCCCGCGCCATGTCTCAAATCACCGCTTCCGCCCGCAGGCGGCGGATTTCGGCCTCGTCCAGGCCGAGCCGCTCCGCCAGCACCCGGCCGGTGTCGGCCCCGAGCCGGGGCCGACAC
>NZ_NMUO01000190.1 GCF_002237365.1 Zobellella denitrificans | reverse complement strand
GCCGCCGTCGGGGGAGCGGGTCGAGCGGTTGGCGGCCGGGGCCCTGGCCGGGCCGGACGCCCCGGTCTATTACGTGGAAAATCATCTGTTCAACGGCCTGCTGGCACTGCTGTGCTGGGAGGCTATCTACGCGCCCCTGCCCGGGGCTTTCTTCCATCCCTTCCACGCCGGGCCGGCGGATCTGTACCGGCCCGGTTTTGCCGAACGGCGCCGTACGCTGCTCGATGATTGCCTGGCCCGGCTGGAGAACGGCAGTTACCACGCCGCCATCATGGCGCGCTACCGGCAGAAGCGGGGCATCAGTTGCCCGCTGCTGGCCTGGCCGGCGCTGTCCGAGCCGCTGCTGGAGCGGGCGTTGAGCTGCATACCGCCGGCGCATCTCGGCGCCATCTTGACCCGCCTGCTGTCGGATCTGCGCGGCCACGGCAGCGGCCTGCCGGATCTGATCCGTTTCCTGCCGGACGGAGGCTATGAGCTGATCGAAGTCAAGGGCCCGGGAGATCGGCTGCAGGACAACCAGCGCCGCTGGCTGGCGTTTTTCCACCAGCAGGGTATTGCCGCCTCGCTCTGCCAGGTGCGCTGGTCGCCTTAGAACCGGCTCAAAGTCTGCTGCGCGTCGGCCCTGCTGCGTTAATAACAGGCTCTTAGCCAGCGCACCTTTCACCTATGCTGAAAACAGTCATCACCAGGAGGCGGCATGAACAGGATGGAACGACTGGCGCGGCTTGACGCCGAAACGGCGGACGACGGCCCGGCCCTGGGCCTGCTGGCCGAGGCCCTGGCGGCCGGGGAGCGGGGCGACTACCCGGTGGCGGCCTGGCTGACGGATGCGTCGGGCCGGATCTGGGCGAAGGGGCAGAACCGGGTGTTCAGCGGCGGCTTCTGCTCGGCGGCCCATGCCGAGATGCAGGCGCTGGATGCCTTTGAACGACTGCCGGTGCGTCCGGCCGCCGCCGGGCTCAGCCTCTGGGTGAGCCTGGAGCCCTGCCCCATGTGCCTGACCCTTTTTCTCATCTGATTCTCCCGTCGATTTTACTGGTTTTTTTTTTTTTTTCTCCTTCTTCTTTTTCTTCTTCTCTCTTTCTTTCTTTTTT
>NZ_NMUO01000019.1 GCF_002237365.1 Zobellella denitrificans | reverse complement strand
GTTCGCTTTCGTCCGGCCCAGCTCCCCGGCGAAACGCGCCACCGCCCAGCCGAGCTGGGCCGGGCCTTCCAGGCCGAACTCAGGGCGGCCCTGCTGGCGGCCCGCGAGGGCGATGTCTCCTGATCATCAAAAACACGAAAAAATTATCTTTGCCTGCATCCGTTTGTGCTCCTGGCGGGTAGTACAAGGGTGGCACCTGTTGCCGCGCCCGATACGACCGTCATAAGGAGACATGACATGCAAAAGCTTCACCGCAAGATGATCCCGGTACTGGCCCCGGCCCTGCTGCTCGGCCTCGCCTCCGCCGCCCACGCCATGGTGCCCGAGAGCATACAGGTGCCGGCAGGCCACCAGGTGGCCTGGGAAACCGTTGGCGTCGGTGAGATCGCCTACGAATGCCGCGACAAGCCCGACGCCCCCGGCGAACTGGGCTGGGTGTTCATGGGGCCGGATGCGGTGCTCAACGATCGCGCCGGCGCCGAGGTGGGCCGCTACTATGGCCCGCCCGCCACCTGGGAAGCGGCGGACGGCTCCAGGGTCACCGCCACCCAGCTGGCCGTGGCCCCGGCCGGCGAGGGCAATATCCCCTACCAGCTGGTGCAGGCCAACCCCGCCATGGGCGAGGGTGCCATGACCGGCGTCACCTATATCCAGCGACTGGACACCCAGGGCGGAGTGGCGCCGGCCACGGCCTGTGGCGAGGCAAACAAGGGCGAGCGCCAGATAGTCCGCTATCAGGCCGACTATATCTTCTGGAAAGCCGGCTAGAGCACCGATCAGTTTAAAAGGTGAGCAGTGCGATATCTCACCTGTAGGCGCCCGTTTACGCGGCGCAAACCGGCCAACGGCCTGGGGCGTGGATATTGGGCACCGGTTTGTGCCGGCTAAAGCGGTACCTACAGCGACGGCTACAGCGGTACAAACCGGCAGCTACGCAGAGCCGGGCTGCCTGATTTTTAAACTATATGGCGTTCTAGAGGGAGAGGGCGCCATCCGCCCAGATGTGGTCTACGCTTGAGTCTTATTAAGGGTTCGTTTGGCTACTTCGCGGATGGCGCCTCGCTTATGACAACACCGACACCAGATACGGATTACCAGGCCCTGCTGGCGGCCTGCGCCCGGGGAGAGCGCAGTGCCCTGCACCGCCTTTATGAGCGGGAAGGCTCCCGCCTGCTCGGGGTGGTGATGCGCATCGTGCGCGACCACGCCCTGGCGGAAGACATAGTGCACGACGCCTTGATCAACATCTGGCTGCGTGCCGACAGTTTCGATCCGCGCCGGGGCTCCGCCCGGGGCTGGATTTACAGCGTGGTCCGCCACCTGGCCCTGAATACGGTACGCAACCGGGGACGGGAACTGCTGCTGGATCAGGAACTGGCCGACAGTCTGGATGCCCGCCGCTCGTTCGAACACTGGCGGCAACGCCAGGACGATGCCACCTGGGCGGAATACGGCGGGCGCATCGAGCATTGCCTGGAGCAGCTCGAGCCCGAACGACGCAGCTGCCTACTCCACGCCTATGTGGACGGCTGCACCCATCATGAAATTGCCGGCCGCATGGGGGCCCCGCTGGGGACCGTCAAGGCCTGGATCAGGCGCAGCCTGGCGGCATTGCGGGAGTGCATGGCATGAGCGAGTTGCAGCGGCAGGATCCCGAACGCCATGCCCTGGCCGGCGAGTATGTGCTGGGCACCCTGTCCGCCGACGAGCGGAAAGGTCTGGAGCAGCGGCTGGAGAGCGACGAGCGCCTGCAACAGGCGGTGGCGGAATGGGAGGAGCGGTTGCATCCCCTGATCGCCCTGGCCGAGCCGCAATCGCCTTCCCCCCGGTTGTGGCCCCGGGTAGAGCGTACCCTGGATGCCCTGGGCCGCTGGCGCCCGCCTGTCCGCCCCCGGCACTGGTGGCAGCGGTTGGGCTGGTGGCGGGGACTGACCGCCGCCGGCCTGGCCATGAGCCTGTTACTGGCGGCCGTGCTGATCTTGCGGCCCCTGCCCGAGCCACGCTATGTGGTGGTGCTGGTGGCACCGGAAGAGAAGACGCCGGGCTGGCTGGTGCAGGCCCGGGATCCGCGGGAGGTCCAGTTGATCCCGCTGGCCGCGGTGGAGGTGCCGGCGGACAAGGTGCTGGAATTCTGGACCAAGGGCGACGACTGGAACCAGCCCGTCTCCCTGGGCCTGGTGGCGCCGGGTGAGCGGCTGCGCATCACCATGGATGAGCTGCCTCCCCTGGCGCCCAACCAGCTGTTCGAGCTGACCCTGGAGCAGACCGGCGGCTCGCCCACCGGCCTGCCCACCGGGCCCATCCAGTTTATCGGCCGGGCGGTCGAACTCTAGTCGCCGGCGGCACGGTGTTCGGTTCCGGCCTGGTCGCTCAGCCGGGCATGCCAGTGCCGGGTGCTGTCCGGCTTGCCGAACCAGTAGCCCTGAAAGGCGGTGCAGCCCAGCTCCTGCAGCCGGCTTGCCTGCTCGGCGGTTTCCACTCCCTCGGCGATCACCTGCAGGTCCAGGCTGCGGCCCAGGGCGATGATGGTGCGCACTATGGCTTCGTCGTTGGGATCCCTGAGCAGGTCGCGGACGAAGGACTGATCGATCTTCAGCTGGCTGAGCGGCAACCGCTTGAGGTAGCCGAGAGAGGCATAGCCGGTGCCGAAGTCGTCCAGGGAGAAACGCAGCCCCAGCCGGCGCAGTTGTTCCATCCGGCCGATGGTCTGCTCGATATCGTCGATCAGCAGGCTTTCGGTGATCTCCAGCTCCAGCCTGGCCGGGTCGACGCCGCTGTCCTGCAACAGGCGTTGCAGGCCGGCCACGAAATCCGGATGGCGGAACTGGCGTGGGCTGATATTGACCGCCAGGCCGAGCCGGGCCATGGCCGGCTCCCGGCGCCATTCGGCCAGCAGCCGGCAGGCCTGGGCCAGCACCCAGTCGCCCAGGGGGATGATGAGCCCGCTGCTTTCCGCCAGGGGAATGAAGTCGGCGGGAGAAATCCGGCCCAGCTCAGGGTGCTGCCAGCGCAGCAGGGCCTCCATGCCGGTGATCCGCTCGCCGGCGTCGACCTGGGGCTGCAGGTGCAGCTCCAGCTCGTCCCGTTCCAGGGCCAGGCGCAGATCGTGTTCCAGCCGGCTACGGCGATTGGCGTCGTCCTGCATCGCCTGGTTGAAGAAGTGCAGGGTATTGCGGCCATCGGCCTTGGCGGCAAACATCGCCAGATCGGCGGCCTTGAGCAGCTCGTCGATATTGCCCTGGGCGTCCGAAAACATGGCGATGCCGATGCTGGCGGAGCAACGGTGCTCCTTGCCCGCTATCTCGTAAGGCACGGCCAGCCGCTCGAGCAACTGCCGGACCCGGTCGCGGACCTGCATGACGGCGTCTTCCTGCCGGGGGCTCAGATCCTCCATGATCAGCACGAACTCGTCGGAGCCCAGGCGACCGGCGGTGTCGGTGCCGGCCAGGCTGTGCCGCAGGCGAGCGGCGGTCTGTTGCAGCAACTGGTCGCCGCAGTCGTGGCCCCGGGTGTCGTTGATGTCCTTGAAATTGTCGAGGTCGATCAGCACCAGGGCGCCCTGGTAGCCGGTGGCCTGGCTGCCGGCCAGGGCGTGGCGCAGCCGGTCCAGCAGCAGCCGGCGGTTGGCCAGGCCGGTGAGGGAGTCGAAAAAGGCCAGTTGATGCAGCTCTTCCTGCAGCCGGCGGTATTCGGTGATGTCGGTGGAAATGCCGCACAGGGCGTGGATACGGCCGTCGGGCCGGCGCAGGGGCAGCTTAACCGAGAGAAAGGTGCGCCGCTCCCCGTTGCGGCTCAGGCCGTTGACCTCCTCTCCGGCCACCCGCTCGCCCTGCTGCAGCACCCGCAAGTCGTTCTGTTGCAGTAGGGCGCAGGTTTCGGCGTCGAAAAAGCGCTCATCGCTCTGGCCGAGGATCTGCGCCGGCGTGACGCCGAACAATTCGCACACCCTGCGGTTGGCGTACTGGTAACGCAGCTGTTCGTCCTTGATGTAGATGCAGGCCTCCACACTGTCGAGGATGGTGTTGAGCCGGTGTTCGCTGGCCTGCAGGCTCAGGGTACGCTCGGCGACCTTGCGCCGCAGCAGCAGGTTGAAGCAGATGGCCAGCAGCAGGGCCGAGAGCAGCAGCCCCAGGCTCCACCACAGGGCCGGCGGCAGGGGGTGAGCCGGCCGGCCGCTCCAGCGCGTGAGTATGTCGAAATAGCGGGAGTCGTTGTCCGACTGCCAGCGCTGCAGATGGTGGTCGATGCGCGCCAGCAGGGCCGGATTGGTGCCGGCCGGCACGGCAAAGTAGAGCTTGCTCGGCTGGAACAGGATGGGGGAGGCCACCAGATCCCGGCTGGCCGCCTGCTGGTTGCCGATGAAGTGGTTGGCCGCGGCGGCGTCCGCCCGGCCGCTGGCCACGGCGTCGAACACCTGATCCAGGCCATCGACCGGCAGCCATTCCACCCGCAGGCCGAAGCTGTCGACCAGTTGGCCGAGGAACTGTTGCTGCACCGAGCCGCGCAGCACCGCCAGCCGCTTGCCGTCCAGCTCCAGCAGGCTGGCCAGGCGGCGGTGGGAGAGGGTATAGATCTGCGACCAGCTCAGCAGGGCCGGGGTGCGGTGAAAGTCGAAGCGGGTCGCCCGCTCTTCGGTAAAGGCCACGTCGGGCATCAGGTCGATGCGTCCCTCCGCCAGCCATTCCAGGCACTGTTGCCACTGGCAGGGTACCGGCTCCAGTTGCCAGCCTTCTTCCCTTGCGATTTCGCCGATCAGATCGCCGAAGATGCCGCTGGGTTGCCCCTGGGCGTCGGCCATGATCTTGGGGGAATTATGGTAGAGACCGAGGCGTACGGGCTGGGCCTGGGCCGGGGACAGCAGCAGCAACAGCAGCCATGGCAACAGCCGTTTCAGCGGGGTGTGCGGGAACATGATGCTCAAGGGTATCCCTATCCTCGTGCCGGTTATTTTTTGTGGGGGGGATTGGCTCCATTTATAACAGATCCTACGACTTTGGTCGGATATTTCGTCATGAAATGCGCGCTTTGTCCTAGGATATTTATCGTGGCCAGCCGGATCGCTGGCTCAGGCCGGGCCGCCCAGCCGGGCCTTCAGGGCCGGCTCCAACTGGGCCAGCCGTTGTTCCACCAACGGCAGTTGCCCGGCCGCCGCTTCCAGCTCGCCGTTGCGGGCCAGGGTTTCCAGCGCCAGGGCGGCCTCGCCCAGGGCACGGCCACCCACTACCTGGGCCGAGCCCTTGAGGGTGTGGGCCGCCCGGCGCAGCTCGGCGGCATCCTGCCGGGCGAGGGCCTCGGTCATGGCCCGCAGCAGGCCGGGCGCCTCCTGCAGGAAGAGCCCGGCCATCTCCGCCAGCAGGGCGGTGTTGCCCTCCAGCCGGGAGAGGGCGTCGTCCCAGTCCAGGATGGCGCCGGTATCCGGGGTTTCTGCTATTTCTGGCGCCTTGGCCGCCGCCACCGGGGCTTGGGGCGGCCCGCTCCGCCCTGCGGCCATGGCCGCCTTCTGCTCCACCGCGGCGTAGAGTTCGGCGGCGCGGAACGGCTTGGTGACGTAGTCGTCCATGCCGGCGGCCAGGCAGCGCTCCCGGTCTTCCTTGGTGGCGCTGGCGGTCATGGCGATGATGGGCACATGACCGCCCTGTTCGGCCTCCCGGACGCGGATGGCCCGGGTGGCGGCCAGGCCGTCCATCACCGGCATGTGGATGTCCATCAGCACCACGTCGAAGTTGTCCTGGGCCACGGCCGCAATCGCTTCTTCCCCGTTCTCGGCGAGCTTCACCTGGTGGCCCCGCTGGTGCAGCAGATCCATGGCCACCCGCTGGTTGGTGAGGCCGTCCTCCACCAGCAGCACCCGGCACGCCTGCGGCAGGGCCACCGGCTCGCCGGGTGGCGGCGGGGCCTCGGCCAGCACGGTACCCAGTGCCTCGCCCACGGCGTTGAGCAGTTCCGACTGTTTCACCGGCTTCATCAATTGGCGGGAGATGCGCAACTGCCGGCGCAGGGCGGTGTCGCCCGAGTAGCCCCCCGAGGACAGCATCAGGATGCGCAGCCCGGCCAGGGCCGGCCGCTCGCGGATGCGGGCGGCCAGCTCGAAGCCATCCATACCCGGCATCATGACGTCGAGCAGGGCCAGGGGGAAGGGGTCGTCCCCGCTCTGGTCGAGCAGGGCCAGGGCCTGCACGGCGCTGTGGGCCAGCACCGGCCGCATGCCCCAGTGTTGCAGTATTTCCTCGAGGATCATGCGGTTGGTGCTGTTGTCGTCCACCACCAGCACCCTGAGCCCGTGCAGGCCGGCGGGGGCGCTCAGGGGTTCGCTGCGCTCCGCCGCCAGGCCGAAGTCGGCATCGAAGGCGAAACGGCTGCCGCGGCCGCCGGGGCCACTGTCTACCCGGATTTGGCCGCCCATCATGCCCACCAGCTGGGCGGCGATGGACAGGCCCAGCCCGGTGCCGCCGCTCTGGCGGGTGGTGGAGCCGTCGGCCTGGGCGAAGGCCTCGAAGATGCGACGGCGCTGATTTTCGGGGATGCCGATGCCGGTGTCGCGCACTTCGAAGTGCAGACGGATACGGGTCTTCTGCCGCTTTTTCAGCTGCAGATCCACCACGATTTCGCCACTTTCGGTGAACTTGATGGCGTTGCCCACCAGGTTGACCACCACCTGGCGCAGTCGCACCGGATCGCCCACCAGCCGGTCCGGGATCTCGGCAGGGATGTGCACCGCCAGCTCCAGGCCCTTCTCGTCGGCACGCAGGGCCAGGGTCTGCAGGGTGTCGCCCAGGGTGTCGCGCAGCAGGAAGGGGAGGGCGTCGAGTTCAAGCCGGCCCGCCTCTATCTTGGAGAAGTCGAGGATGTCGTTGATAAGGCCAAGCAGGGTGTCCGCCGACTTCTCGATGATGGCCAGGTATTCGCTCTGCTGCTCGGTCAGCTCGGTGCGGGCCAGCAGCTCGGCCACGCCGATCACCCCGTTCATGGGGGTGCGGATCTCATGGCTCATGTTGGCCAGGAATTCGCTCTTGGCCAGGCTGGCCTGCTCCGCCAGATCCCGGGCCCGCTGCAGCTCCGCCTGGGAGCGGCGCAACTGCTCGGTGGTGGCCTGCAGCTCCTGGGTGCGCTCGGCCACCAGCTCCTCCAGGTGGTGGCGGTGGCGCTCCAGCTCGGTGACGTCGGTGTACACCGCCACATAGCCGCCGTCGCCGGTGCGGTGTTCGCTCACCTGGACGGCGAGGCCGTCGCTGCGGGTGAAGAAGTAGGGCCCCCGGGGGTGTCGGTGCCGTTCGAGTCGTTCGGCTATCCACTGCTCACCCGAGGCGTAGCCCAGCGGCAGGTGACCCCGCTTGACCACGTCGTGCAGCAGCGCCTCGAATTCCATGCCCACCGCCACCAGATCGTTGGGCAGGGCAAAATGCTCCTTGAAGCGGGAATTGAACAGCACCAGACGATCGTCGGCGTCGTA
This sequence comes from Zobellella denitrificans, assembly GCF_002237365.1. GTDB lineage: Bacteria > Pseudomonadota > Gammaproteobacteria > Enterobacterales > Aeromonadaceae > Oceanimonas > Oceanimonas denitrificans. The sequence goes on along the minus strand of NZ_NMUO01000019.1, from coordinate 42,270 downwards.
CAGGGTAAAGCCCTCGGCGATGGACTCGATGGCCTCGGTCAGCTGATCCCGGGCCGACTCGGCCCGGCGCTGGGCCTCTTCGGTCAGCCGCACCTGCCGCTCGAGATCCTCGCGCTGCTCTTCCAGCTCGGTGATGTCGGTGTAGATGGCGACCACGCCGCCGTCTTTGGTGCGGCGCTCGCTGACCCGCAGCTGCAGGCCGCCGACCCGTTTGAGCTTGAATGGCGGCCCCGGATGGCGCCGTTGCGCCAGGCGCCATTCGAACCATTGCCGGCCGTCGTCCTCGCCGAACTCGAGCAGGTGGCGGTCCACCACCGCCTGGATCAGATCCCGGAAGGGCATGCCCACCCGCACTATGTCGGGCGCGGCCGAATAGTCGTCGCGAAAACGGGAGTTGAAGGCCACCAGGCGGTCGTCGGCATCGTACAGGGTAAAGCCCTCGGAGATGGACTCGATGGCCTCGATCAACTGCTGGTGGGCGGCCTCGGCCCTGGCCTGCAGCCGGCGGGTTTCCTGGTACTGCTGGGCCAGCTCCAGCTCGGCCTGGCGGCGGGCGGTGATGTCGGTGATAAAGCCTTCCAGCAGTTGCAGCCGACCGGCCTCGTCGAACACCCCGCAGCCCTGCTCCCACACCCATTTCTCCTCGCCGCCGCGGCTATGGATGCGGTATTCGAACTGGTAGGGTCGCTTGTTCTGAATGGCCTCCTGCACCTGTTGCCACAGGGTGGCGCGATCCTCGGGGTGGACCAGCTCGGCATAGTGGGGGCGGCCGGCGGTGACCTCTTCCGGCGCATAGCCGGTCAGGGCCCGGCAGCCCTGGCTGAGAAAGGTCATGGTCCACTGGGGGTCGTTCAGACCCCGGTAGGCGATGCCGGGCAGGTTGGCCATCAGGGTGGCCAGCCGGCGCCGGCTTTCCTGCAGCTCGCGGGCGGCGCCTTCCCGCTCCATCACCCGGCCCAGTTGGGTACCGATCTGGGCCATCAGTTCGAGCAACGGCGGATCGGGCTCCTGCACCCGGTCGGAGAAGAACTCCAGCACCGCCATGACCTGGCTGCCGGACAGCACCGGAAAGGCGGCGCCGGCCCGTACCCCGGTGTCCTGCCCCTGGTGGGCACGCTGGAAGTCCGGGTCCCGGGTTACGTCCGGGATCCAGGCGGGCTCGCCGCTTGCCAGCACCCGTTCCGGCAGGCCCATGCTGGAGCCATAGCGACTGGCCTCGGTGAGATTCTTGAACAGGCGGAAGCGCTCGCCGTCGCCCAGGTGCCAGAGCCGGGTCGACACCAGGCCGTCCCCGTCCGCGGAGGGATACCAGGCGTGCCCCAGGGGCCAGCCGGTGTGGGCGCAGACCAGATCGAGGGCGGTCTGCATCGCTTCGTCGACGCTGCGGGCCTCGTTGGCGGCGCGGGTGATGAGCTGGTTGAGGCGCAGCAGGGTGCTTTGGGTGCGGCGGTGGGCCATGATGTCGTCCCTCAGGGGAAGACGCCGCGCAGCAGCTTGGCCTCGGTCACCCGGGAGACCCCCTCGATCAGGGCCGCGGTGCGCATGTCGATGTGGTTGTCACCGGCCCGCTTGAGGGTGCGGTGGAAGGCGTCCAGCAGTATGGTCTGCAGCCGGGCGTTGATCTCTTCCAGGGTCCAGGTCAGGTTCTGTATGCCCTGCACCCATTCGAAGTAGGACACGGTCACGCCGCCGGCATTGCCGAGGATGTCGGGCAGCACGAAGATGCCCCGCTCGAACAGGATGTCGTCGGCCTCCAGCATGGTGGGACCGTTGGCCCCTTCCGCCAGCAGCCGGCACTTGAGCCTGTCGGCATTTTCCACCGTCACCTGGTTCTGCAGCGCCGCCAGCGCCAGCACGTCGCAGTCGAGTTCGAGCAGCTCCTGGTTGCTGATGGCTTCGGCATCCGGGAAGCCGGCCAGCACCCGGTGCTCGGCCACATGGGCGAGCAGGGCGTCCACCGACAGGCCATTGGGATTGAACAGGCCGGTGGAGACGTCGCTGACCCCGACCAGTTTGACCCCGGCCTCGGCCAGGAAGCGGGCGGTGTAACTGCCCACGTTACCGAAGCCCTGTACCACGGCGCTGGCCCGGGACAGATCCAGCCCCAGGTGCTCGGCCGAGGCCTTGATCAGGTAGACCAGGCCGCGGCCGGTGGCTTCCTTGCGGCCCAGGGAGCCGCCCAGCACCACCGGCTTGCCGGTCACCACCGCCGGCACCGCATGGCCCACCTGCTGGCTGTAGGTGTCCATCAGCCAGGCCATCACCTGCTCGTCGGTGCCCATGTCCGGCGCGGGGATGTCCCTGTCGGGGCCGATGATGTCGATGATCTCGGCGGTATAGCGCCGGGTCAGGCGCTGCAGCTCGCGCTTGCTCAGGCTGGTGGGATCGACCCGCACCCCGCCCTTGGCGCCGCCGAAGGGCAGCTTCATCAGGGCGCACTTCCAGGTCATCCACATGGCCAGCGCCGCCACCTCGCCCAGGTCCACGTCCTGGTGGTAGCGGATACCGCCCTTGGTGGGGCCCATGGACAGCACGTGCTGCACCCGGTAGCCGAACACCGTCTCGACCTGGCTGCGATCATCGCGGAAAAAGGGGAAGGACACTACCTGGGTGCGCTGGGGAAACAGCAGCCGCTGGCGGATATTGTCGTCCAGATCCATGTACTGGGCGGCCTTGAGGAACTGTTGCTGGGCCAGGCGGAACATGGGCGAGTCCCACTCGCCGCCCCGGGCCCGCGCCCGGGACAGGGTATAGCGGATGGAGCGGCTGAGGGCGGTGCTCTTGAGGTTGGACTTGACCAGGTAGTCGTAGGCGCCGGACTCCACCGCCCGCGCCGCCAGCTTGACGTCGTCCAGGCTGGTGAGGATCACTACCGGCACCTGGGGCGCGGCAAGGCGCACCCGCAGCAGGGTTTCTAACTCCTGGCTGTCGGGCAGCACCAGATCAAGCAGTACCAGGTCCACGTCGTTGCGGGCCAGGCGGGCGAGGCCGTCGGCCAGCCGCTCCACCGCCTCCACCTCGCACTGCAGCTGGGGATCGGCCGTGAGCAGTTGCTGGATCAGCCGGCGATGGAGCGGGTTGTCTTCGATCAGCAGCAGACGAACGGGCAAGTCGAGCATGGGGCGCCTCGCAACGCTAGCGGACGGGCGGGGCCCGGAGCCGGTGTCGTATAGGTTTAAGCGTAGGCCAGCATCGGCGGCAGCGCCGGATCCAGCTCCTCGCGACGCCAGTCCAGCGCCTCGAGCACCCGTTCCAGCCAGCGGGGCGGTACCGCCTTTTGCTCCGGCTCGACCGAGGTCAGCGCCGCCAGCCACTGCTCGCCGTCCCGGAACACCTCGACCGGCACCTCGCCCACCGCCGTCTGCAGCCGGTAGCGGCCGGCGCCCGCCGTCTGGCCCAGCACCACACCGGCGGCGATGGTGGCGTGGCCGCAAAAGCTGATCTCCCGGAGCGGGCTGTAATAGCGGATATGGCGCTCGGTTCCGTCGAGCGGCGCCACGAAGGCGGTTTCCGAATAGCCGACCTCGGCGGCGATGCGCTGCATGGGGGCGGCGTCGGGCAGGGCCTCGCCCAGCCAGACGCCGGCGGGATTGCCGCCGGCCGGGCTGGTGCTGAAGGCCGCCAGGCGATAAAGCTGCTCGTTCATCGATCATTCTCCTGTGGTGGTGACAGGCGCATTTTGACATTAGCCATCCTTAAGACAACTGCTATATTCTAGCCCTAAGACTTAGCTGAGCTTACCCTTAAAGATGCCCGTATCCCCGCCCCTCAACACCCTGCGCGCCTTCGAGGCCGCGGCCCGGCTCAACAGCTTCAGCGCCGCGGCGGGTGAGCTCCACCTGACCGCCGCCGCCATCAGCCACCGCATCAAGGAACTGGAGCAGGCCCTGGGCGTGCCGCTGTTCATCCGCCAGGCGCGGGGCGTGCGTCTGACCGAGGCCGGACGCCGCTACCAGGCCAGGATCGCCGACGCCTTCGGCATCATCGCCAGTGCCACCACCGAGCTGAGCCAGCCCCCGCTGGCCGGCCCCCTGGTGCTCTCCCTGCCCCACGGCTTCTGCCGGCACTGGCTGTTGCCGCGCCTGGCCGGGCTGCTCGCGCGTCATCCCGGACTGAGACTGACCCTGCAGGCCGAAGACCGGCTGGCGGATCTGCGCACCGGCCAGGCGGATCTGGCCATCCGCTTCGGCGCCGGTGACTACCCGGGGCTGCCAAGACGGGCGTTGGCGGGCGACTGCGTTACCGTGGCGCGCCGCCCGGCCCTGTACCGTATGCTGACCTGGTGCGCAACGAGACTGCGCGGCCTGATGCCGAAGAAACTGGGCCCCTGGACCCGCTGCCGCACCGCCCCCCAACCCGCCGCCAGAACCCTGCGCGAGCTTATGGCCGAGAGGAACAAGTAATGTCGAACGCCCGTCACGCCATTCTCGACCGGCTGCGCCAGGCCCAGGCCCAGCCGCTGCCGGTAAACGACCCGGACTATCCCATCTGGAACCAGAGCGGGCAGGCAGAGATGCTGGCCCGCCTGACCGAGCTGCTGGAGCAGAACCACGCCGAGGTGCGCCACCTGCCCCGGGCCGAACTGGTCGCCACCCTGAAAACCCATGTGGAACAGGCCGGTCTCCAGCGCGTCGCCACCGGCACCGGCGGCGACTTCTTCGGGGAAATAAGCCAGGCCCTGGCCGGCACCGCCGAACAGCTACTGTTCGACCGCCCTCTGGAAGCCTGGAAGGACGAGCTGTTCAACCGGGTGGACGCGGGCATCACCGGCTGCCACGGCGCCATCGCCGCCACCGGCAGCCTGGTGCTGTGGCCAGGCCCGGACGAGCCGCGCACCCTGTCGCTGGTGCCGCCGCGCCATATCGCCATCCTCAAGGCCTCCACCCTGCACCCCAACCTGCCGGCCATGATGGCCGCCCAGGGCTGGCACCAGGGCATGCCCACCAACCTGCTGCTGGTGTCCGGCCCGTCCAAGACCGCCGATATCCAGCAGACCCTGGCCTACGGCGCCCACGGGCCCAAGGAACTGCTGGTGCTGATCCTGGAGGACGCATAATGACCGCGCTCATACCCCAACAGACCCTGGCCTATGGCGCCCACGGGCCCAAGGAACTGCTGGTGCTGATCCTGGAGGACGCCTGATGGAGCCCCGTTACCAACAACTGGCCGAAGCGCTGGCCGGCTTCCTGCCCGCCGGGCGCATCATCCAGGACCCGTCCCTCTGTCTGGCCTACGGCACCGACGCCAGCTTCTACCGGCTGGTCCCCAAGATGGTGCTGCGCCTGGCAAGCACCGACGAAGTGGCGCGGGTGCTCGAACTGTGCCGCCAGCACCGCATTCACTGCACCTTCCGCGCCGCCGGCACCAGCCTGTCGGGCCAGGCGGTGTCCGACTCGGTGCTGATCACCCTCACCGACGACTGGCGCAGGCACAAAATTATTGATAACGGCCACCAGATCGCCCTGCAACCCGGGGTGATCGGGGCCGACGCCAACCGCTACCTGGCCCCCTTCGGGCGCAAGATAGGGCCGGATCCGGCGTCCATCAACAGCTGCAAGATCGGCGGCATCGCCGCCAACAACGCCTCCGGCATGTGCTGCGGCACCGCCCAGAATTCCTACCAGACCCTGCACGGCCTCAGCCTGGTGCTGGCGGACGGCACCCGGCTCGACACCCGGGACCCGGCAAGCCGGGCCCGCTTCGCCGGGCAGAAGCCCGAACTGCTGGCCGGTCTCCAACGACTGAGCGAGGAGGTCAGGGCCAACCGGGAGCTCTGCGAACGCATCCGCCACAAATACCGGCTGAAGAACACCACCGGCTACAGCCTGAACGCCCTGGTAGACTTCGAGGATCCCTTCGACATCCTGGCCCACCTGATGATCGGCTCCGAAGGCACCCTCGGCTTTATGGCCGAGGTCAGTTATCACACCGTGCCGGATCACCCCTTCAAGGCCTCCTGCCTGCTGGTGTACCCGGAGATCGAAACCACCTGCCGGGCGGTGACCGCCCTGGCCGGCACCGAAGTGGCAGCGGTGGAGCTGATGGACGGCCGGGCGCTGAAATCCATCGCCGACAAGGCGGGCATGCCCGGCTTTATCCGCGAGCTGGATCTGGAGGCCGCCGCCCTGCTGGTGGAAGTGCACGGCGCCGACGAGGCCGAGCTGCTGGCCAAATGCGATCAGGCGATGGCGGCGGTGGCCGGCTTCGAACGCCGCAACGAGGTGCCCTTTACCCAGGACAAAACCCGCTGCACCACCCTCTGGGCCATGCGCAAGGGCATGTTCCCGGCGGTGGGCGCGGTGCGTGAAACCGGCACCACGGTGATCATCGAGGACGTAGCGTTCCCCGTGGAACAACTGGCACCGGCGGTGCGCAGGCTCACCGAGCTGTTCGACCGCTTCGGCTACTCGGAAGCCATCATCTTCGGCCATGCCCTGGCTGGCAACCTGCACTTCGTGTTCACCCAGGGCTTCGACTCGCAAGCCGAGCTGGACCGTTACGGCGGCTTTATGGACGCCGTGGCCCAGTTGGTGGCGGTGGAATACCAGGGCTCACTCAAGGCCGAGCACGGCACCGGCCGCAATATGGCGCCCTATGTGGAGCTGGAGTGGGGCCAGGACGGCTATGCCCTGATGCAGCAGATCAAGACGTTGTTCGATCCGGACGGCATCCTCAATCCGGGGGTCATCCTCAACGACGACCACCAGGCCCACCTCAAGGATCTCAAGCCCCTGCCCGCCGCCGACGCCATCGTCGACAAGTGCATCGAGTGCGGCTTCTGCGAGGTGGTGTGCCCGTCCCGGGATCTCAGCCTGACCCCGCGCCAGCGCATCGTGCTGTTCCGCGAGCTGCAGCGCCGGGCCGCCAAGGGCGAAGCCACCGAAGACGGCCTGGAGCAGGTGTTCCAGTACCAGGGAGTGGACACCTGCGCCGCCACCGGACTGTGCGCCCAGCGCTGCCCGGTGGGCATCAATACCGGCGATCTGGTACGACAACTGCGCACCGCGCGCTACCGCAAGTTCGAGCCCATCGCCCGCTGGACCGCGGATCACTTCGCCGCCACCACCACCCTGGTGGGCCTGGGCCTGAACTCGGCCGCCCTCGGCCGCCGGCTGCTGGGCGAACGAAACTTAAGCAAGCTCAACCGGGGGCTGCGCAAGGCCAGCAAGAACAAGGTGCCGCTGTGGCTGCCGGAGACCCCGGCCGCCAACCGGCACCGGCCCAGCGCCAGCAGTCCGCATGAAGGACGGCCCAAAGTGGTCTACTTTCCTTCCTGCGCCAGCCGCACCCTGGGCCAGTCACCGGGCGCCAAAGACGGCCGCTCGCTGACCGAGGTTACCCAGGCGGTGCTGGAGCGGGCCGGTTTCGATGTGCTGTTGCCCGCAGATCTCACCAGCCTGTGCTGCGGCCAGCCCTGGCAGAGCAAGGGCATGCTGGCGCTGGCCGACGACAAGGCCACCGAGCTGGAAGCGAAACTGTGGCAGGCCTCGGAGCAGGGCCGCTGGCCGGTGCTGATGGATACCAGCCCCTGTGCCAAGCGCAGCCGGGAGCAGACCGGGCTGCCGCTGGCCATCTTCGAGCCGGTGCAGTTCATCCTGGAACAGGCGCTGGACCGGCTCGAACTGAAGCCGGTGCAGGAGACGGTATTGCTGCACATCACCTGCAGCAGCCGGCACCTGGGGCTGGCCGACAAGATGCTGGAGCTGGCCAAACGCTGCGCCGCCCGGGTGGTGGTGCCGGAGCACATCGACTGCTGCGGCTTCGCCGGCGACAAGGGCTTCACCACCCCCGAACTCAACGCCTCGGCCCTGAAGCCGCTGCGCGCCCAGGTGCCCGCCGGCTGCACCCGGGGAGTGAGCAACAGCCGCACCTGCGAGCTGGGCCTCAGCCACCACAGCGGCGTCAACTACGAGTCCATCCTCTATCTGGTGGACGAGGCAAGCCGGTAAACGGGAGCTGGAAGCCAGACGCTTGACGCGATCAGCAGTCCTTGCGCGACTGCTGATCCCGTGCCCTCCCTCGGCCCCGCTGTCACTCAGGAAAACGACATCCACACCCTGCTCGAACTGCACCGGCAGCATTTCGACAGCGCTGCCCTGGAGCAGCTCGGGCAACAGGAGCTGGACGGCCTCAACGAACTGCTGCGCCGGCAGCTGCGCGAACTGGAAAGGCAATACGACGACGTCTTCATCGACCAGAGCCTGGAGTCGGCCATCTGGAATCGCTTCCGGCACCTGGGCAGCACCTCCAGCGACCGCAGGTTCGCCGAGCACGCCAGGGAGCTCAGGGCCGATATCCGGCACAACAACAAGCTGCTCAAGCAGCTGACCACCCTCAAGGATGTGCAACAGCTGCTGCGGGAAGACAGGGCCCTCGGCTACTGAGTCCCTTTATCACCGCTTAACCGTCGTCGGTTCCGTATATGGGCTCCCGCCTTCGCGGGAGTGACGACGGCTATATCACCCTAGAACACCGATCAGTTTAAAACGTGAGCAATGCGATATCTCACCTGTAGGCGCCCGTTTACGTGGCGCAAACCTGCAAAGGGCGGGAAATGCGGAAATTGGGCGCCGGTTTGTGCCGGTTCATGCCGGCTAAAGCGGCATCTACAGCAGCTCGGTGCCACCCTCATGCGGGCGGGCCGTCGAGGTTTTAGTTATTCCAGCTCCACATCCGACAGGGGCACGCAGCAGCAGGCCAGGATAACGCCCGCTTCCCGCTCCGCCGCCGACAGGGCCGGGGCCTCGGGCTGCGCCACCTCGCCGGATTTAAGGTTCTGTTTGCAGCTGCCGCAGATGCCGGCGCGGCAGGACCAGGGCAACTGCAGGCCCTGGCCCTCGGCCTGGGTCAGCAGATCCTGCTGGTTGTTACCGGTGAACTCCCGCCCGCCGATGCGCACCCGCACCGCTTTTGTTTCACGTGCAACATCGGCGGCGACCGGGCCACCGAAGCTCTCCTGGTGGATGCGTCCCGCCGGCACTCCCAGCGCCAGCAGCCAGGCCCTGGCCTGGCGCATAAAGCCCGCCGGGCCACATAGGTAGACCTCCCGCTCGGCCAGCGCCGGCACCGCTGCCAGTTGGCCCAGCTCCAGCCGGCCACCCAGGCCCCGCTCCGGCCTCGTCAGCACCAGATCGAGCCGCAGGCCGGGGTGGCGCCGGACCAGCGCCTTCAGCTCGGCGGCGGCGGGAATGTCCGCCTCGGCGCGGCACAGGTGCAGGAAGTGCACGTCCTCCAGCCGCTCCAGATCCGCCATGGCCCGCACCATGGACAGCATGGGCGTCACTCCCGAGCCCGCCGACAGCAGCAGGTAGCGGCCGGCGGGCTTGAGGTAAAACTCCCCCGCCGGGGCATGGGCCAGCAGGGCATGGCCGGGCTGCAGCGCCTCGGCCAGCCAGTTGGACACCACCCCGTCGGGCTGGCGCTTGACGCTGATGCCGTAGCGGCCGGGTCGGGTCGGGCTGGAGCTCAGGGTGTAGTGGCGCAGATGGCGGCGGCCATCGATGTCCAGCGCCACCGGCAGGTGCTGGCCGGGCCGGTAGTCGGCCAGGGGCTTGCCGTCCATGGCCTCCAGCCAGTAGGTGTCCATGTCCCGGGCCAGGGGCTCGCGCTCCACGCACACCAGCTGCCGGCGCCTGGGCGCCGCGTCCGGGTAGATGGGGGCGCTGGCGTATTCCAGCACCTCCACCCGGTCGCCCAGACGGATCTCGCCCTCGTTCAGCGGCACCAGGTTCTGGCCGAAATAGACCTCGCCGTCTTCCCCCCGGCGGTAACGGCTCAGGGTGGCAAGCGGCTCCTTCATGGCGTTGAAGCGCTCGGAGCCGGGCTCTATGGTGGTCATGATGCAGCGGCTGCAGGGCTTGGCCACCAGGAATTCCACCTCGCCGATGCGGATGCGGCGCCAGCCGTCCTCCTCGAAGGGGCGCCCGCCCCGCACCACCAGGTTGGTGCGGAACTGGGACATCTCCAGCCGGGCATCGGCACGCAGGTTGAGATCGGCCAGCGACCCTTCCGAGATCAGCAGCAGGGGATAGCCGTCGGCAAAGCTGACGCCGGTACCCAGCTTTTCCCGGTAGCGGTTGGAATGCTGGCCCAGCCACAGCAGTTGCACCGGCTCTTCCAGGATGGCGCTGAGCCAGGCATCGTAATCGGCGTGGGTACTCCAGGCGGTGAAGCTGTCCCCCCAGACGCCGGTGGCGACCGGCTGCAACTGGAACTGCTGGTGGCGTACCGACAGCGACTGGTCGCCATACTTCAGCTCCAGGCCGCCGGCCACCGGCGTCACCCCGACCCCTTGCAGCCGGGGATGGGTGCGGGCGGTGACGAAGGTGCCGTCCGGTTTGGCCAGCATGTAGCGGCGATCGCCGCGCAGCCCCTCGCGGGACACCCAGGCATCCGGCACCGCCAGCCCGGCCGCCGATTTGATCGGATAAAGATTAAGCCCCGTGATCACCGCCATATTATTCCACCCTTTCTATCCCAAAAAGTTTACATCCGCGTATCAATCGGTAATGGTTGGCGTTTATCGCCATTCTTGTGGTATCAAAGGAGTACAAATGTCTATCGAACGCCAGCAAATCGGCCAGCGCATGAGCCGCATCGTCAAGCACAACGGCACCCTCTACCTGTGCGGCCAGGTCTGCAAGGATGCCACTCAGGATATCACCGAACAGACCCGCACCATGCTGGAAAAAGTGGATGAACTGCTGCTGGAAGCCGGCTCCAGCCGGGAGCATATCCTCTCCGCCACCCTCTACCTGAAAACCATGGCCGACTTCGCCGCCATGAACGCGGTGTGGGACGCCTGGGTGCCCGAGGGCCATGCCCCCGCCCGCGCCTGCGTGGAAGCCGCCATGGCCCGCCCCGAGCTGCTGGTGGAGATCTCGGTGATCGCCGCCGAGCGCTAGGCCCCTTCCTGCTCCAGCCAGCGGTACAGGGTGCGCCGGGTCACCCCCAGGATCTCGGCCGCCCGCTGCTTGTTGCCCTTGGTCTGCTGCAGCACATAACGCATATAGTCCCGCTGCAGCTCGCTCAGCGGCGGCAACTGCTCCCGGGCCCTGTCCTGCCAGTCGGCCACGGCGGGGGCCGGCGGCTCGGCCCCCGCCTTCAGCATCCGGGCCGGCAGGTGGGCCGGCTGGATCCACTCTTCCTCGCAGAACACCAGGGCCCGCTCCACCGCGTTTTGCAGCTCGCGCACATTGCCCGGGAACGGGTAGCGGTGAAACAGCTCCAGGCAGTCCGGGCCGAATCCCCGGACCGCCTTGCCGCTGCGCTCGCGCCCCTGCTGCAGGAACAACTGCGCCAGCCGCTCTATGTCCTCTCCCCGCTCGCGCAACGGCGGCACCCGCAGGGAGAAGGTTTCCAGCCGGTAGAACAGATCCTCGCGGAAGCTGCCCTCCGCCACCTTCTGCTCCAGATCCCGGTGGGTGGCGGCGATGATGCGCACATCCACCCTGATCTCCCGGTCCGAGCCCACCGGGCGCAGGGTGCCTTCCTGCAACACCCGCAGCAGCTTGGCCTGCAGCTCCAGCGGCATCTCGCCGATTTCGTCGAGCAGCAGGGTACCGCCGTCGGCCTCCCGCAGCAGGCCGGTGCGCGCCTTGCTGGCGCCGGTAAAGGCACCGCTGGCGTGGCCGAAGAACTCGCTTTCCAGCAGTTCGCCGGGAATGCCGGCGCAGTTCACCGCCAGAAAGGGCCCGCCGGCCCGGCCGCTTTCCCGGTGCAGGGCCCGGGCCACCAGCTCCTTGCCGGTGCCGCTCTCGCCCAGCACCAGTACCGGGCCCTCGGCGCCGGCCACCTGGCGGATCTGCTGGAACAGCCGGCGCATGGGCAGGCTCTGGCCGAGGATATCGTGAAAGCGCTCGCCCTTGAGTACCCGGTCCAGCTGTTGCTTCAGGCCCCGGTGCTCCAGCAGCCGGGCCACGGTCAGCAGGCAGTGGTCCATGTCGAAGGGCTTGGTGAGAAAGTCGTCGGCGCCGGCCTTGAGCGCCGCCACTGCCTGGGACACGGTGCCGAAGGCGGTGATGATCAGCATGGCCGGTGCCGGCACCAGCCCCTTGACCAGGGGCAACAGGCTGAGGCCGTCGGCCCCGGGCAGGCGCACGTCGCTGATCACCAGATCCGGTGCTTCCCGCTCCAGTTCAACCCTGGCCTGCTCCGCCGAGCCGGCGTGGCGCACCCGGTAGGACTCCGCCTCCAGCTCTTCCTGCAGCAGCTCGGCCAGGGCGGAGTCGTCTTCAATCAGCAGTATGGATGCCTTGGGCATGGGAACTCCTCGCAAGTGTCAGTATCACCCGGGCACCGCCGCCCGGGGCCGTGGTGAGCGTCAGGCCGCCGTCCAGCTCGGCCATGATGTTGTGCACTATGGCCAGCCCCAGCCCGGTGCCCTCGCCCTTGGGTTTGGTGGTAACGAAGGGTGCCACCAGTTGCTCGGGGTCGAGGGCAAAGCCGGGGCCGTCGTCGGAGATCTCGATGGCAAGCCGCCCTTCCTGCTCCCGTACGGCAACCGCTACCCGGCTGCGCGCCGCCTGCAGGGCGTTGCGCAGCACATTGACCAGGGCCAGCTCCAGCCGGGCACCGTCGAGCCGCAGCCAAAGCGGTTTTCCGGAGGGCGGCAGGCTCAGCCCGGCGACGGACCACTGTTCGTGCCGTACGGCGGCGGCGCTCTGCGCCAGCAGCCGGTGCAGCTCCACCGGCTCGTTCTCCCGGGACTCGGGCCGGCTGAAGTCCAGCAGCTGGCGCACGATGCGTGACAGGCGCAACACCTGGCCGCGAATGGCCTCCAGCTGGCGCCGGGCCTCGGGTTCCCCGGCCTGTTTCTGCAAGCGCCGGGCCCGGCCGTCGATCACGTTGAGCGGGGCCCCCAGCTCGTGGGCGATACCGCCCACCACAGTGCCCACCGCCGCCATCTTCTGCTGGTGCCGCAGGCGCCGGTTGAGCGCCCGCTCCTGGGCCTGGTGGTTGCGGATTTCCCCCAGCATCTCGTTCAGCCCCTGGGCAATGCGGCGCAGTTCCTGGGGGCCGGCCAGGGCCGCCCGCTGTTGCCAGTCGCCGGCCTTGACCCTGTCCATCACCGTCACCAGGGCGTTGACGTGGCGCCCCAGCCCCCGGTAATGGCCCCAGATCACCACCCCCAGCATCAACCCCCCGATGGTCAGCCAGCCAATCCAGGCGGTTCTGGCCATTTGGGCGAAGGACTGCTCAAAGTCCTTCGCCCGGCGGGTGATCTGGATAAGGCCGTTGATGCGGCCGCCGGCGTCGGTCAGCGGCACGAAGTGGGAAAACACGTCCCGGCCCGCGGTCCGCTGATACAGCTCCTGCTGTTCCCCGGTCCGCATCACCCGGGTGGCCGCCGGGCTGTTGCGCAGGCTGAGGTCGGCGATGCCGGACGAGGCCAGCACCTTGCCCTCGGCATCGAACACCGAGGCGCCGTACACCTGGCCGATGGAGAACACCGCCGACAGGGTGCGCTCCACCCCTTCGATATCGTCGTTGGCGAGGGCATCGCCGATGGGCCCGCTCACCGCCCGGGCGATCAGCTTGATGTCTTCCTTGAGCCGCTCGCTCTGGGCCAGGTTGACATGATGCAGGGTCAGGCCGACGCCCAGCGCCAGGATCAGCCACAGCGGCAGCACCACATAGAGCAGCACCCGCCGGCCTATGCCTCCGCCGCCGACCCCGTCTCTTATCCGGTAGTACATGGGCTCTGTATCATCCTGTCTCGAATGGATAGTTCACACTATGACAAAAAGACACAGACCCGGTCTGCCGCGGCGGCGCCCACTACGACAGCAATCCTCGCACCAATAAAAATAATCATACAAAACAAATAATTAAAATCGAATCCTGGAAGTTGGCACGATCCTGGCCTTAGTCAGGGGGAATCAACAACGCCAATCGAGGAGTTTATGATGAAAAAGACCCTGACCGCTTCCGCCCTGTTGTCCGCCCTGCTGCTGGCCACGGCTCCGGCGATTGCCCAGACCGATGCCGCCATGCCGCCGGCAGCGGCCCAGCCCGCCGCCAGCATCGATGACGCCCAGTTGGAAAAATTCGCCACCGCCCTCAACAAGATCAGCCAGTTGCAGGAAGAGGCCATGGCCAAACTGGGCCAGGTGGAAAACCAGGAGCAGGCCCAGGTCATCCAGCAGGAAGCCAACGAAAGCATGGTGGATGCCGTGACCGAGTCGGGCCTGTCGGTGGAAGACTACAACCAGATTGCCAACCAGCTGCAGACCGACCCCGCCCTGCAGCAGCGGCTCGAGGCCCTGCGCTGAGCAAAGCCGGGATGGTATGTACGAGCCTACATGGACGTACTTGCGGCGTGCCGGCGGAGTCGGTGCCGGTTTGTGCCGGCTGAAGCGGCACCTACAGCAGCACCTACAGTGGTAGCTACGGCGGTGGCTACGCAGAGATAGCGCTACCGCTTCAAGCCGATTACACCGTCAGGTGCCGCTTGACAAGTTCGTCGGACAGCTCGTCGATCCCGCCCTCGGCCACCTGCCGGCCCCGGTCCAGGATCACGAAGCGATCCGCGTACTTGCGGGCGAAGGGCAGTTTCTGCTCCACCAGCAGCACGGTGAGGCCGTCTTCCGCCATCAGCCGGCGGATCACCTGGCCGATATCGGCGACGATGTTGGGCTGTATGCCCTCCCCCGGCTCGTCCAGGATCAGCAGCTCCGGCTCCAGCACCAGGGCCCGGCCGATGGCCAGCTGCTGCTGCTGGCCACCGGACAGATCCCCGCCCCGGCGCTGGCGCATCTCCCTCAGCACCGGGAACAGCTCGTAGACTCGCTCCGGAATGCGGCGCAGGCCGTCGCCCCGGGCCGCCAGGCCGGTGCGCAGGTTTTCCTCCACCGTCATCAGCGGGAAGATCTGCCGGCCCTGGGGCACATAGCCCAGCCCGAGCCGGGATCTGTCCTCCAGCCGCTTTTTGGTGAGCTCGGTGCCATCGTCCAGGCGGATGCTGCCGCTCTTCGCCGCCACCTCGCCCATGATGCACTTGAGCAGGGTGGTTTTGCCCACCCCGTTGCGGCCCATCACGCAGGTGCAGCGGCCGCGGGGGATGTCCAGGCTCAGATCCCAGAGGGTGTGGCTTTCGCCGTAGAATTGATTCAATTTGTCGACTGTCAGCATCAGGCCACCTCGGCGCCGCTTTCTTCCCCCAGGTACACCTCGACCACCCGCGGGTCGTTCGATACCTGGTCCATGGTGCCTTCGGCCAGCACCGAGCCCTGGTGCAGCACCGTCACCTTGCGCGCGATGGAGCGCACGAAGCCCATGTCGTGCTCCACCACCACCACCGACTGCTTGCCCTTGCCGGCAAGCTTGGTCAGCAGCTCGGCGGTCAACTCCATTTCCTGCTCGGTCATGCCCGCCACCGGCTCGTCCACCAGCAGCAGCCGGGGCCGCTGCATCAGCAGCATGCCGATCTCCAGCCACTGTTTCTGGCCGTGGGAGAGGATGCCCGCCAGCTCGTGAGCGGCGGCCTTGAGGCCAATAAGCGCCACCACCTCGTGGATGCGATCCCGCTGCGCCGAACTCAGCCGGGCGGCCAGGGTGGGCAGCACCCGCTTGTCGGCGGCCATGGCCAGCTCCAGGTTTTCGATCACCGTCAGCTCCTCGAACACCGTCGGCTTCTGGAACTTGCGGCCTATGCCGAGCGTGGCGATCTCCGGCTCCGACAGCCGCAGCAGGTTGTGCCTGCTGCCGAACCACACCTGGCCCCGGTCGGGCCGGGTCTTGCCGGTGATGATGTCCATCATGGTGGTCTTGCCGGCGCCGTTGGGGCCGATAATGCAACGCAGCTCGCCGTCGTCGATGGTGAGGTTGAGGTTGTTGATGGCCCTGAAACCGTCGAAGCTCACGCTCACGTCCTCCAGGTAAAGGATGGGGCCGTGGCGCACGTCCACCGGCGACACCTCGGGTACCATAAAATCGAACACCTGATCCCGGCGGGCCAGGGATTTGAACATGTTCATGCGCTTGCCTCCTTGGGTGCAGCGGAAGGACGGCGGCGGGCCAGCAGGCCGGCGATGCCCCTGGGCAGCAGCACGGTGGCCACCACGAAGAGGCCGCCGAGAGCGAACAGCCAGGCGTCGGGCATGACCCCGGTGAACACCGTCTTGGCGTAGTTCACCAGCAGGGCCCCGATCACCGCGCCGTAAAGGGTGGCGCGGCCACCCAGGGCCACCCACACCACGATTTCGATGGAAAACAGCGGCGAGAACTCGCTGGGGTTGATAATGCCCACCTGGGGCACGTAGAGGGCCCCGGCCACCCCGGCCAGCATGGCGGACACCACGAACACGAACAGCTGCACCCGCTCCACCCGGTAGCCGATAAAGCGGGTGCGGGCCTGGGCATCACGCGAGGCCACACACACCCGGCCCAGCTTGCTCAGCACTATGGCCCGGCACAGCCAGTAGCCCAGCGCCAGGGCGATGCCGGAGGCGATAAAGAGCCCCACCCGGGTGGCGTCGGCGCGCAGGTCGAAGCCCAGCAGTTCGCGGAAGTCGGTGAGGCCGTTGTTGCCGCCAAAGCCCATCTCGTTGCGGAAAAACGCCAGCATCAGGGCGAAGGTCAGCGCCTGGGTGATGATCGACAGATAGACCCCGGTGACCCGGGAGCGGAACGCCAGAAAGCCGAACACCAGCGCCAGCAGTCCCGGTGCCAGCAGCACCATCAGAAAGGCGAACCAGGCCATGTCGAAGCCGGCCCAGTACCAGGGCAGGCTGTCCCAGTTGAGGAACACCATAAAGTCCGGCAGCTGGGGGTGGCCGTACACGCCCCGGTCGCCGATCTGGCGCATCAGGTACATGCCCATGGCGTAGCCGCCCAGGGCGAAGAAGGCGCCATGGCCCAGGCTGAGGATGCCGAGGTAGCCCCACACCAGGTCCACCGCCACCGCCAGCAGGGCATAGCTCAGGTACTTGCCGAGCAGGGTGACGGTATAGGTGGAGACGTGCAGCGGGTGCCCCGCCGGCAGCAGCAGGTTGGCCAGGCTCACCAGCAGCAGGGCCGCCAGCAACACCGCCAGAAAAACCCGGGTCTGGCGTTCTTTAAGGGGTTGGGTCAACCACATGCGTTATGCCTCCGCCGCCCGGCCCTTCTGCGGGAAGAGCCCGCGCGGCCGTTTTTGAATAAACAGTATGATGAACACCAGCACCATGATCTTGGCCAGCACGGCCCCGGCCCAGGGCTCCAGGATCTGGTTGACGACCCCGAGCGAGAGCCCGGCCACCAGGGTGCCCCAGAGGTTGCCCACACCGCCGAACACCACCACCATAAAGGAATCAATGATGTAGTTCTGGCCCAGGTTGGGGCCCACGTTGGTCAGTTGAGACAGGGCCACCCCGGCCAGGCCCGCCACGCCGGAGCCCAGGCCGAAGGTGAGGATGTCCACCCGGGTGGCGCGGATACCCATGGCCCTGGCCATGGCGCGGTTCTGGGTCACGGCGCGCACCTCCAGCCCCAGCCGGGTGCCCTTCATCACCCATATCAGGCCGGCGAACACCAGCAGGGCGAAGCCCAGCACATAGAGCCGGTTGAGGGTGAGCGACAGGGCGTCGTTCACCACCAGGGAGCCGCTCATCCACTCGGGGGTGACCACGGTGCGGTTGAGCGGGGAGATCAGGGTGCGCACCAGCTGCTGCAGGATCAGGCTGACGCCGAAGGTGGCCAGCAGGGTTTCCAGCGGCCGTCCCTTGAGGAACCGGATGACGCCGCGCTCGATGGCGATGCCGGCCAGCGCCGCCACCAGGAAACCGGCGGGAATGGACAGCAGCAGCGCCAGCCCCGGCTGGCCCGGCAGCAGCTGTTGCAGCATCCAGGTGGTGTAGGCGCCGAGCATGATCAACTCCCCGTGGGCCATGTTGATCACCCCCATGACCCCGAAGGTGATGGCCAGGCCGATGGCCGCCAGCACCAGCACCGAGCCCAGGCTGAGGCCGAAGTAGAGGGTCTCGGCGGCGCGGTTGAGCCTGAGGTTCTGCTCGATGCCGGCCAGCGCCTTGCGGGCCGCCTCGGCCAGCTCGTCGTCGCCCTGTGCCGCCCGGTTGAGGGCGATGCGCGCCTGGTTGTGCAGGCTGCCGGCCAGCGCCTCGATGGCGCTGATGTCGCCCTGCTCCAGCCGGTGGATGGCCAGGGCCTGGGTCAATCGCCGCCGGGTCTGACCGTCGGCCTCCTCCGGGATCAGCGCCGCCAGGGTGGGCGCCAGTTCGGCATCCACCTCGCCCAGCAGCCGCTCGGCCGAGGCCCGCCGCAGGGCCGGGTCGTCCGCGTGCAGATCCAGCACCGCCAGGGCGCTGCGCAACTGGTTGCGCAGGCTGTTGTTGATGCTGATCCGGCTCAGTTCCCGGCGGCCCAGGCTGCCCAGAGGCTCATGACTGAGCGCATCGACCACCGGCCACTGCCGGCCGCCGGTGCTCATCACCAGCACGAAGCGCCGGTCTTCCTTGCCGCGTTGCAGGCGGCCGTCGAGCAGCGCCGCCAGCCAGTCCCGCGCCCGCGGATCCCGGCTGGCGACAATGGCGTCGATGGCCTCGCCCTTGGCCTCGAAGGCGCGCACGTCCAGCGCCTCGAGCAAGGCCTGGCCGGCATCAACCTGGGCCGCCACCGGCAGCGCCGGCGCCAGCAACCCCGCCACCAGCCACAGCCTGACCATCAGGATCCTGAATATCTTCATGGTGTTATCCTTTGTTTCCCAAGGTTTCCGGGTCACAGAATGGAACGCAGGCGGGCCGCCTGCATTCGCGCACGGCGCGAACCCTCGGATCAGCCCTCCACATCGCGGAGTTACAAGGGTTCGAGGCAGAACAGGCATCGCGGGTTGCGCCGTGCCTTGCCCCACCCCGGTGCCCCCTTATGCGGGCGGGCCGCCCGCGCCCCAAGGGGGCATGCCACCCCCAAGTCATGGCAGGGATCCGCCAGAAAGCTTCCGGCTTCCCGCTCTCAGCTTCCGGCTTAATTCCCCAGCGCCGCCTGGGCTTCCGCCACGGCCTGGCTGCCGCCGCACTTGCCGGTGGTCACGTTGTAGTTGCCGCAACGCATGGGCGCGGTCCAGTCGGCCACCAGATCCCGGGAGCCGGGCAAGTAATCGGACCAGGCGTCGCCCATCACGGTACCCGCGGTCTGCCAGACCACCTCGAACTGGCCATCGTCCTGGATCTCGCCGATGAGGACCGGTTTGGTGATATGGTGGTTGGGCAACATGGTGGCGTAGCCGCCGCTCAGGTTGGGCACCGTCACCCCTATGATGGCGTCCTTTACCGCGTCCACCTCGGTGGTACCGGCCTTGCGCACCGCCTCGGCCCACATGTTGAAACCGATAAAGTGGGCCTCCATGGGGTCGTTGGTCACGGCGTCGTCGTTCTTGGTAAAGGCGGTCCAGGCATCGATAAAGTCGCCGTTGGCGTCGCTATCCACGCTCATAAAGTAGTTCCAGGCCGCCAGGTGGCCGACCAGGGGTCCGGTGTCGATGCCGGACAGCTCCTGCTCACCCACCGAGAAGGCCACCACCGGGATGTCGGCGGCGTCGATGCCCTGGTTGCCCAGCTCGCGGTAGAAGGGCACGTTGGCGTCGCCGTTGATGGTGGACACCACGGCAGTCTTCTTGCCGGCGCTGCCGAAGCGCTTGATCTCGGCCACGATGTTCTGCCAGTCGGAATGGCCGAAGGGGGTGTAGTTGATCATGATGTCGGCCTCGGCCACGCCATGATCCCTGAGGTAGGCCTCGAGGATGCGGTTGGTGGTGCGCGGGTACACGTAGTCGGTGCCGGCCAGCACCCAGCGCTCCACGCCCAGTTCCTTCATCAGGTAGTCCACCGCCGGAATGGCCTGCTGGTTGGGCGCGGCGCCGGTGTAGAACACGTTCTGGGAGGATTCCTCGCCCTCGTACTGCACCGGGTAGAACAGCAGGCCGTTCAGCTCTTCCACCACCGGCAGCACCGCCTTGCGCGACACCGAGGTCCAGTTGCCGAAGATCACGTCCACCTTCTCCTGGGCCAGCAGTTCCCGCGCCCGCTCGGCGAACAGCGGCCAGTTGGAGGCCGGATCCACCACCACCGGCTGCAGTTTCCTGCCCAGCAGGCCGCCGGCGGCGTTCTGCTGCTCGATCAGCATCAGTACGGTGTCTTTCAGGGTGGATTCGCTGATGGCCATGGTGCCGGACAGGGAGTGCAGCACCCCGACCTTGATCACGTCATCCTGGGCCTGAGCGGTAAAGGTGGCCAGGCCGGCGGCCAGCAGGGCGGTATAACAGAGGGATTTTTTCACGATAAGCTCCTTGTGCTGAAACACTTTTTTCGATTGCCTGCTTCGCTTGAAGCAAAGGCTGTGCCAGCACAGAAGCATCTGCCAAAACAGTGATATACCCATTATTGGGTACCCTGTTTTCTCCCCTTCCCCTCCAAAAAGGTGCAATACCGGGAGGGCGAGGCAGGGCCCGCACCAAAGTTGGGCGGGCCGGAAAAAATAAAAGCCCGGAATACCGGGCCTTTAGACGGGGTGAAGCGAACCGCTCGCTTACACCACGCCCTGCTCGATCATGGCGTCGGCCACCTTGCGGAAACCGGCGATATTGGCGCCCAGCACCAGGTTGTGGGGCTCGCCGAACTCGGCGGCGGTGGTGCTGGCGCTGAGGTAGATGTTCTTCATGATCACCTTCAGCTTCTCGTCCACCTCCTCGAAGCTCCAGCGCTGCATGCTGGCGTTCTGGGCCATTTCCAGCTGGCTGGTGGCCACGCCGCCGGCGTTGGCCGCCTTGCCCGGGCCGTAGCAGATTTTGGCGTCGAGGAAGACTTCCACCGCGTCCTGGGTGGAGGGCATGTTGGCGCCTTCGGACACGGCGATCACGCCGTTGGCCACCAGCGCCTGGGCGTCGGCCTCGGTTAGCTCGTTCTGGGTGGCGCAGGGGAAGGCCAGCTGGGCCGGGATGCGCCATACCGCGTGGCCGTCGGCCGGGTAGTCGGTCACCGGGATGAATCTGGCGTCC
This sequence comes from Zobellella denitrificans, assembly GCF_002237365.1. Taxonomy (GTDB): domain Bacteria; phylum Pseudomonadota; class Gammaproteobacteria; order Enterobacterales; family Aeromonadaceae; genus Oceanimonas; species Oceanimonas denitrificans. Next base: position 21,281 of record NZ_NMUO01000019.1, on the reverse strand, counting down.
GGATGGGCCGCCAGGTACTCGCTCAGCCGCGCCTTGCGCACTTCCTTCAGCTCTTTCAGGGTGGCCAGGTCGATGCCGGCCTCATGATAAAGGGTGCCGCTGGAGTCGGAGCAGGTCACCGGACGGGCGCCCAGCTCATACAGCTTCTCGATGGTGTAGATAGCCACGTTGCCGGCTCCGGACACCAGGCACTGCTTGCCCGCCAGGCTGTCGCCCTTGTCCGCCAGCATGTACTGGGCGAAGTAGACGCAGCCGTAGCCGGTGGCCTCCTTGCGCACCAGGGAGCCGCCCCACAGCAGGCTCTTGCCGGTGAAGACGCCGTCGTAGTTGCCGGTGAGGCGCTTGTACTGGCCGAACATATAGCCGATTTCCCGGGCACCCACGCCGATGTCGCCGGCGGGCACGTCGGTGGTGGGGCCGATATGGCGGTACAGCTCGTTGATGAAGGACTGGCAGAAGCGCATGATCTCGCCGTCGGACTTGCCCTTGGGATCGAAGTTGGCGCCGCCCTTGCCGCCGCCGATGGGCAGGCCGGTGAGGGCGTTCTTGAAGATCTGCTCGAAGCCGAGGAACTTGATGATGCCGGCGTTCACGCTGGGGTGGAAACGCAGGCCGCCTTTATAGGGCCCCAGCGCCGAGTTGAACTCGATGCGGTAGCCCTTGTTGACCTGGACCTTGCCCTGGTCGTCCACCCAGGGCACCCGGAACATGATCTGGCGCTCGGGTTCGACCATGCGTTCGATAATGGAGTGCAGCTTGTACTTCTCGTTGGTTTCGAGGATGGGCTGGAGCGAATCCAGAACTTCCTCTACCGCCTGGTAGAACTCTGCTTGTGCCGGACTGGTTTTCTGGAGCTTGACGATGGTGTCGTGGATATACGTCACGATATCTTCCTTGTTGTTATCTTGTTGATCTTTTCATCTGGGATACATATTAAGACCCGCTGGTATTGATATATGGATACAGTCATCCGGTCAATGGTTGACGAGTAAATAATTATTGCTAAAAAAGCGAATATTTATTCCTTTTTGCGCGCCGCTTCCCCGCCCGCCCCACCAGCTCGTTGGTAAATCGGTCTATGCTTGATCCAGAAAACAGGGGAGCAAGTGTATGGATGCCAACGAAGTGATTTCGTCCCCCGACGACAGCCGCCTGGGCCAGGCCCTGATCGAACAGGGCCACATCAGCGAAAGGGAATTGCAACGCCTGGAACGCATGCGCCAGGGCCAGGCCGACGGCGGCAGCCTCGCCACCCTGCTGCTCAACCTGGGCATGATCTCCGAGCGGGAACTGGCCCGCTGCCTGGCCGAGCTGACCCGGCTGCCGCTCACCACCGCCGAGGAATATCCCCTGTCCCCGCCACTGGACACGGCCCTGTCCTACCGTTTTTTGAAGGAACACCACCTGATGCCGCTGCGCCAGGAGCCGGACGCCCTGGTGCTGGCCATGGTCGATCCCCGGGACGACTTCGCCGCCCGGGCCATGGCCATGATGTGCCGCCAGCCGGTGCGGCTGCAGGTGGGGGTGAACTCGGAGCTCGCCGCCGCCATCGAGCGGCTCTACGGCGAGGGCCAGAGCAAGATGGGCGACATCCTCTCGGCGGTGCAGCAGGAAGAGGAAACGGAAGAAAGCATCGCCCAGCTCAAGGACATGGCCAGCGAGGCGCCGGTGATCCGCCTGGTCAACCTGATCATCCAGAAGGCGGTGGATCTGCGCGCCTCCGACATCCATGTGGAGCCTTTCGAGAACCGGCTCAAGATCCGCTACCGCATCGACGGCGTGCTGCAGGAAAGCGAGGCCCCGCCGGTGAACATGACCCCGGCCATCATCTCCCGCATCAAGATCATGGCCCGGCTCAACATCGCCGAACGCCGCCTGCCCCAGGACGGCCGCATCGAACTGAAGATCCAGGGGATGGAGCTGGATATCCGGGTGTCCACCGTGCCCACCATGCACGGCGAAAGCCTGGTGATGCGGCTGCTCAACCGGGAAAGCGTGGTGCTGGACTTCGACGCCCTGGGCTTCGCCGAAGACACCAAGGCCCGGCTGCAACAGGTGCTGAGGATCCCCCACGGCATGCTGATGGTCACGGGCCCCACCGGCAGCGGCAAGACCACCACCCTCTACACCGCCCTCAACCAGCTCAACACCACGGAGCGCAAGCTGATCACGGTGGAAGACCCGGTGGAATACCAGCTGGAGGGGGTCAACCAGATCCACGTCAAGCCGAGTATCGGGCTCAGCTTCGCCAGCGCCCTGCGCTCCATCGTGCGCCAGGACCCGGACGTCATCATGGTGGGGGAAATGCGCGACCTGGAAACCGCCCGCATCTGCGTGCAGTCGGCCCTCACCGGCCACCTGGTGCTGTCCACCCTGCACACCAACGACGCCGCCAGCAGCGTGACCCGCTTGCTGGAAATGGGGGTGGAGGACTACCTGCTCACCTCCACCCTCAATGCGGTGATCGGACAGCGTTTGGTGCGGGTACTCTGCCCCCACTGCAAGGAAAGCTACCAGCCGCTGCCGGAGCTGGTGCGGGAGCTGAAACTGGCGCCGCCGGCGGCGGGCGAGCCCCTCCGCCTGTTCCGGCCGGTGGGCTGCGCCCGCTGTGCCGGCACCGGCTACCACGGCCGGCTGGCGATCCAGGAACTGCTCACCATGAACGACGATATCCGCAAGCTGGTGCTGAGCCACGCCGACGCCGGCAAGATCCAGGAGGCCGCCATCCGCCACGGCATGAGGACCATGTACGGCGACGGCCTGCACAAGGCCCTGCAGGGGATCACCAACGTGGAAGAGGTGATCCGGGTTACCCAGGAGGCCTGAGATGGCGCTGTTCTACTTCAAGGCGGTCAGCCAGAGCGGCGAGGTACAGGAAGGCCGGCTCGAAGGCGCCGATCAGCAGGCCATAGTGCTGCAGCTGCAACAGCGGGGCCTGATCCCGCTTAGCGTGGAGCCGGCCGACGGCCGGAGCGCCGCCTCGTCCGGGCTGGGACTGAGGCTGGGCCGCAAGCGGGTGGGCGAGCGCCAGATCCAGGCGCTCACCCAGGATCTGGCCGCCCTGCTCAAGGCCGGCGTTCCCCTGGAGCGGGCCTTCGGCATCATGATCCAGGTGCGCGACAAGGGTGACGACATCCGTCTGCTCGGCCAGATCCGCGAGGGCATACAGCGCGGCCAGACCCTGTCGGCGGTGCTGGCGGAGCAGGACGCGGCCTTCTCCCCCTTCTACCTGAACATGGTCAGGGCCGCCGAGGTCTCGGGCAACCTGGAGCAGGGCCTGTCCGACCTGGCGCTGTACCTGGAGCGCAGCCGCCTGCTCAGGGAGAAGGCGATGTCGGCACTGATCTACCCCATCATACTGCTGCTGGTATCGGCGGTGTCGCTGCTGATCATCCTCACCTACGTCATCCCCCAGTTCCAGCAGCTGTTCGCCGACATGGGCCAGGCCATGCCCCTGGCCACCCGGGTGGTGATTGGCGCCGCCGAGTTCCTGCGCGACATGGGGCCCTGGCTGCTGCTGCTGATCCTGCTGGGCCTGATCTACGGCCGGCGCCAGCTGGCCAAACCCGACCAGCGCCTGGCCTGGGACGGCCTGTTGCTGCGCCTGCCCCTGGCCGGGGAGCTGATCCGCCGGCTGGAGGTGGCCCGTTTCAGCCGCAGCCTGGGCACCCTGATGAAGGGCGGCGTGCCCCTGCTCAGCGCCCTGAACATCGCCCGCGACACCGTCGGCAACCAGTTGCTGGCCAATACCCTGATGGAAGCCGCCGGCAGCCTGAAGGAAGGTCGCCGCCTGGCCGAACCGTTGCAGGCTTCGGGCCAGTTCCCGCCCCTGGCGATACAGATGATCCGGGTGGGCGAGGAAACCGGCCAGCTGGAGGACATGCTGCTCAAGGTGGCCGACACCTACGACCGGGAAGTGGAAAACGCCATCCATCGTCTGTTGACCATACTGGAGCCGGTGCTGATCGTCGGCCTGGGCGTGGTCATCGCCGGCATCATCATCTCCATTCTGGTGGCCATTCTCGGCATCAGTGAACTGCCCATATAGGGAGGCAACAGTGCGTTACAACAAGACGAGAAAATCACGATTCGGCTTTACCCTGCTCGAACTGCTGGTAGTGCTGGTGATCCTGGGCCTGCTGGCCAGCCTGGTCGGACCCCAGGTGCTGCGCCAGTTGGCCGGCTCCAAGACCAAGACGGCACAGTTGCAGATCAGGGAACTCGGCACGGCGCTGGATCTGTACCGGCTGGAGGTGGGCCGCTATCCCACCACCGCCGAGGGCCTGGACGCCCTGCTCAGCGCCCCCGCCAACGCCCGGGGCTGGAACGGCCCCTACCTGACCAAGAGGACCATTCCCAAGGATCCCTGGGGTTACGACTACCAGTACCGCTCGCCCGGCCAGCACGGGGAATTCGACCTGTTCAGCCTGGGCTCGGACAACCGGGAAGGAGGCACGGGTGAGGCGCAGGACGTGGTCAGTTGGGAATAGGGGCTTTACCCTGCTGGAGCTGCTGGTGGTGCTGACCATTTCCACCCTGGCGCTGGCGGTGGCCCTGCCCCGCTTCGCCGCCCTGCTGCCCGGGGCCGAACTGAAAAGCTACAGCCGGCAAACCGCCGCCCTGCTGCGGCTGGCCCGTAGCCAGGCCATCGCCACCGGCGAAGAGGTCGCCCTGGTGCTCGACCAGGAAGGCCGCCAGAGCCGGCTGTCCGGGCGGGAGGCGCCCTATCCCTGGCCGGAACAGGTTGAACTGCGGCTGGCGGAAACCACCGAGCCCGGGCAGCCGGGCATCGTCTTCTACCCGGACGGCACCAGCAGCGGCGGCACCCTGGTGGTGGCCGGATCCGGCCAGGATTACCGCATAGAGGTGCACTGGCTGACCGGCAAGGTGGCCTTCCATGACTAGGGGCAGGGCCCGCCCCGGCCAGGGGGGATTTTCCCTGCTGGAGGTGCTGGTCGCCTTTGCGGTGCTGACCGTCACCCTGGGGGTGCTGCTCAACATCTTTTCCCTGGCCATCCGCACCACCCAGAGTGCCCTGGAGCAGCAGAAGGCCATGCTGCTGGCGGAATCGAAACTGACCGAACTGGACGCCGGCAGCCGCCTGCGGCCGGGCCGGGAGCAGGGCTGGTTTGACGACCACTACTGGTGGGAAACCCGGGTGGAGGAGTTCGACCTGCGGGGGCTGATGGAAAACGACTCCATGCTGATGCCCTACCGGATGGAAGTGGTGGTGGGCTGGGGCCGCGACCAGCAGTATCGGCTCAGCACCCTGCGGCTGGTGCGGCTGGAGGCCCGATGAAGCGACAAGGCGGCTTTACCCTGCTGGAGCTGGTGGTGGCGCTGACCCTGCTGACCCTGCTCTCGGGGCTGATGTTCGGCGGCTTCCGCCTCGCCGGCCGGGCCTGGGAGACGGTCGAGCGCCACAACGACCGGCTCGGCGAAGCGGTGCAGTTGCAGCTGTTCCTGCGCAACCTGCTGTCCCGGGCACAGCCCAGGGACATCTGGGACATACGCCAGACCCAGATGCTGTCGTTCCAGGGCGGCGAGGATTCGCTGCTGTTCCTGGCTCCCCTGCCCCGGAAAGACGGTGGTCCGGCGCAGCCGGCCTGGTTCTACCTGGCGCTGGACCAAACCGATCCCGACCATCCCCTGCTGCTGCTGAAAACCCAGCCGTTCATTGCCGACGGCAACCCGGAGCAGCAACAGGAGCTCGAGCCCTTCGACTGGTACCGGCTGCTGGACGACTTCCGCCAGCCCGAGCTGCTGCCGCCCCTGCTGGCGCTGGAGGTGGGCGAACTGACGCTTCAGTACCTGCCCCGGGAAGAAGACAACCGCCTGCCCCACTGGCAAACGGACTGGCTGGAGCAGGCACAACTGCCGGCCTTGATCCGGCTGCAGCTGGACTCGGACTGGCCCGCCCTGATCATCTCCCCCGGAGACCGCCGCTATGAGATCAAGGATGAATACTAGGCAGCGGGGCATCGCCCTGGTCAGCGTGCTCTGGGTGCTGATCCTGCTGACCCTGATGGCGACCGGGCTTTCCCTCAACAGCCGCAGCCAGGCCCAGCAGAGCCGCTACCTCACCCATGCCGCCCAGGTTCGCCACGCCGCCGACGCCGGGGTGCAGCTGGTGCTGCTGGCGCTGGCCCAGCCCCAGGAGCACCAGCCCTGGCTGGCCGACGGCAGCCCCTACCTGATACGGCTGGACGACATCGATATCCGGGTGGCCCTGTTCAACGAAAGCGGGCGCATCGATCTCAACGCCGCCGGCCCCGAGCTGCTCGACGGCCTGCTGGCCACCGCGGACCTGGACGACGGCCTGCGCGCCCAACTGGTGGACGCCATCATGGACTGGCGCGACGGCGACGATCTGCGCCGGCTGCATGGGGCCGAATACGACGACTATCTCGCCGCCGGGCTGGACTACGGCCCCGCCAACGCCCCCTTCCCGTCGGTGGAGGAAGTGCTGCGGGTGCTGGGCATGACGCCGGAGATCTACCGCCGGATCCGGCACAGCCTGACCATCCGCAATCCGCGCAACGCCATCAATCCCCTCTATGCGCCGCGCCAGGTGCTGCTGGCCCTGCCCGGCGCCGACGAAACGACCGTCGATCAGTTTATCGAGGACAGGCGCCGGAGCCATGAGGACGGCCTGCCGCCCCCGGCGACCAACGTCTTCCCCCGCCAATTCCTCTCTGGCGGCGCCCCCGGGGTCAACTACACTATTCATACTGAAGCTCGTATGAATACGGTTTACCGCTACCACCTGACGGCCAGCCTGATCGACCGTCGCGGCCAGGCCATGGTGGAACAGGTCACCCAGGAATCCATCCCGCTGTTCACCGAGCCGGACGACTAACGGAGATTCCCTATGGACGGGGAGAACATAGTACAGAAGCTGAACCATTACGGCCGCCGGCTATGGCAATCCTGCTCCCTGTTCTGGCAATGGTGGAGCCGGCAGCTGCTTAGCCTGCTGCCTCCGCACCTGAGCCGGCGCCTGCTCGGCCAGAAACAGCGCCTCGCCATTTATCCCGGACAGGACGGCTACCGGCTGGCGCTGGAGCCCCAGGGCGAACAACTGACCCTGACCGGTGCGCCGGCCCAGGCCGACGCCCTGGACAGGCTGCTGAAGCAGGCGGACAGCACCCGCCTCTGCCTGCCCGCCGGCGAGTTGCTATTCACCCGCATCTCCCTGCCGGCGGCCACCGCCGGCAACCTGGCCAATGTGCTGCGTTTCGAGATGGACAGGCACACCCCATTCAGTGCCGATCAGGTCTATTTTGGCTTCAAGACCGCGCCCCGCGAGAAAGACAACCCCCAGCTCCAGGTCAGCCTGCTGCTGGCGCCCAAGTCCCAGGTGGACCCAATGCTGGCCGAGCTGGAAGAGTTGGGCCTGGCTCCCGCCACCCTCCATGACGCCGACCACCCGGAGGCGCCGGCCATACCGCTGCCGGTGACCCGAAGCGCGGCGGCACTCAAGGCCGGCCGGATGAAGAACCTGAACGGCGCCCTGGTGCTGGTGATGCTGTTCCTGCTGATAGCGGTCCCCCTCTATCAACGTCAGAATCGCATCGACTCGCTCGACGCCCAGTTGAATATTCCCAAACAACGAGCGGAGCAGGCTGCCGCCCTCAAGCAGCAGCTGGAAGAACTGCAGCAAAGCCGCCAGTTCCTGGCCCGGGAAAGGACGAGCCGGCCCGCCGTGCTGCCGCTGCTGGACGAACTGACCCGCCAGTTGCCCGACCACACCTGGCTCAGCCGCTTCGAACTGCTCGACGGCGCGGTGCAGATCCGCGGCGAGTCGGCCAATGCCTCCGAGCTTATCGGCCTGCTGGAAGCCTCCCCCCTGTTCTTTGATGTGCGCTTCAGCTCGCCGGTGACCAACAACCCGGCCACCAACAAGGACCGCTTCATGATCGACGCCCGCTTCGGCGAGGAGGCATCCTTATGAACCTGAACGCCCGGCAGCAGCAGGCGGCGGCCCTGGGGCTGCTGGTGCTGGTGCTGGTGCTGGCCTTCAGCCTGGTCATCAACCCCCTGCTCGGGCTCTTCCTGCAACAGGGCGCCACCATCGCCCAGCTGGAGGATCAGCTTAACCGCTACCAGCGGCTGTCCGCCGAGCTGGAGCAAACCGAGCAGGCGCTGCAGCAACTGCGGGCCGATACCCCAGACACCGGCCTCTACCTGCCGGAACGGCGCCCGGCGCTGGCCTCGGCCTGGCTGCAGCAACACCTGAACCGCCTGGTAAGCAACAGCGGCGGCCAGCTGGTGAGCGTGCAGAACGCGCCCCTCGGCAGCGAGGCCCCCCTGCCGGGGGTGATGCTGAGGGTACACCTGCGCGGCGAGCTGGACCAACTGGTGCCCCTGCTCCACGCCCTGGAGTCGGGCCGGCCCGCGCTCTTTATCCAGGGCCTGGTGATCACCGCCAATCCACGCCGCCCGGCCGTCCAGATCAACAGGAACATAGTGATACGCCGGCAGGATCCCCGATTGCGGCAGATCCCCTCGCTCGACGTTCGCTTCGATCTGATCGGCTACACCCAGAGGGAGGCGCTATGAAGCCCTGGTTGCTATTGCTGGCCCTGCCGGCGCTCTGGCTGCCGGCCAGCCGGGCCCAGGACGACGGCGCCCCGGCGCCGGGCTACCCCCCCCTGGAGCAGTTCGACGAGATCATCAACCGGCCGCTGTTCGACGAGAGCCGTCGGCCCCAGGCCGGTACCGACGACGAGGATCCCGTCAGCGAAAGCGCCGCCGCCATGCGGGAAAAGTGGCGCCTGACCGGGGTGGTGTGGGAAGGCGACCAGCAACTGGCGCTGTTCAGCGAACGCCAGGGAGAAGGGCGGGCCCGGCTCAAGGTGGGCATGTACCTGGATGGCGGCTGGCAGCTGGAGGAAATAGCGACGGACGCCGTGACCCTGAGCGATGGCGTCCAGAGCTTGCGCCTGGATTTGTGGGAGCCCCGGCTGCCCTCCAGCCGCCCCCTCGCCGACGAGCCGGCCGCCGAGGTTCCTGCCGGGCAGGAAGGCACCCCGGAAGCCGCGCCGGCCGAGCCCGGCGATGGCAATGGCGATACCGTCACCGAACCGGACAACAACAACGAACAGGGAAGTAGCGGGGAATCATCATGAGCAAGTTTCACCAGAGCAAATGGCTGTGCATCGGCGTCTCCTGCACCCTGCTGATCGCCTGCACCACCCCCACCGGGGACAGGGGCGCCCTCGACAAGCCCTGGGGCCAGGCCAGGGTGACCAGCAGCTATGATCCGGTGCGCCTCCCTCCCCGGGACGAAGAATTAATGCCCACCCCGGCAGACACCGCCACGGGGCCGGCCGAAAGCCCGGGTACCCGCAGCGAAATCTACCGCGGCTCGGGCAACTTCGTCCGGCTGGGGCAAACGGAAGAGGCCCCGCCTCCCGCGCCCGGCGACATCACCCTCAACTTCCAGGGCTCGGACATCGCCGAAGTGGTGAAGACCATACTGGGCGACATCCTGCAGCTCAACTACTCCCTCGACGAACGGGTGCGCGGCCAGGTGTACCTGCAGACCAACAGCCCCATCCGCGAAGAGGCCCTGCTGCCGACCCTGGAAAGCCTGCTGCAGACCCACGGCGCCGCCCTGGTGCACAGCCAGGGCCTGTTCAGCGTGGTGCCGGCCAGCGAGGTGCCGTCGTCCGCCCTCAACCCCCGGCTGGCGCCCACCGCCGAGCGGGGCTACCAGATGCTGATATTGCCGCTGCGCTACATCGGCGCGCGGGAAATGGAGAAGATACTGGAGCCGGTGAAGCCACGCCAGGGCGCCATGATGGTGGACGACAGGCGCAACATGATCACCCTGGTGGGCACCCGGGACGAGCTGCTCAACATCCGTGAAACGGTCAACCTGTTCGACGTGGACCAGCTGCGCGGCATGTCGGTGGGGCTGTTCCGTCTGCAGGCCAGCAGCGCCGACGTCATTGCCGGCGAGCTGCAGGCGATTTTCGGCGACGAGGCCGAAGGCCCGCTGGCCGGCATGGTGCGCTACCTGCCGATAGAACGGCTCAACGCCCTGCTGGTGATCACCCCCCAGGAGCGCTACCTGACCGATGCCCGGGTGTGGATAGAGCGGTTGGACAGGGCCGAGAACCCGCGCGGGCTGAACATGTACGTGTACCATGTGCAGAACGGCAAGGCCGATCACCTGGCCGAACTGCTCAACCAGCTGTTCGACAGCCAGCGCCGCAACCGGGGCGATTCCCCCCTGCCGCCGGCCAGCGCCCCCGGGGATGACGGCGCCCCGCTGCAAATCGCCACCGGCATCAACGCCGCCAACCTGGACGTGGGCGAGGTGAGCGTGATCGCCGACACCGAACGCAACGCCCTGGTGGTGATGGCCGCCGGCGCCGACTACGCCAAGGTGGAGCAGGCCATCAAGCGGCTGGATCAACTGCCGCTGCAGGTGCTGGTGGAAGCCACCATAGTGGAAGTAAGCCTGGAGGACGAACTGCGCTATGGCCTGCAGTGGTATTTCAAGAACAACCTGGGCGGCGGCCGCACCGGCGCCGGCGGCCTGGGCCCCATTCCCATCCCCACCGCCACCAGCCTGGCGGCCTCCAGCGCCAGCTACGAGGTGTTCAGCGCCAGCGGCACCCGCGCCCTGCTCACCGCCCTGGCCAGCGACTCCAAGGTGAACGTGATCTCCTCCCCCTCGCTGATGGTGCTGGACAACCAGAAGGCCCAGATCCGGGTGGGCGACCAGGTGCCGATCCGCACCTCGGAAACCACCAACCTCAACAGCGACGTGGGTAACGTCACCAGCACCATCCAGTACCGGGACACCGGCGTGCTGCTGGAGGTGACCCCGCGGGTGAACGCCGGCGGCATGGTGGTGCTGGAGCTGATCCAGGAGGTGAACGACGTGGCCGCCACCACCACCTCCAATATCCAGTCGCCCACCATCACCCAGCGCAAGATAGACACCCGGGTGGCGATACAGAGCGGCGAGACCCTGGTGCTGGGCGGCCTTATCCGCGAAAACAAGAACCAGGACAGCCAGGGCGTGCCCGGCATCCGCCACGTGCCGGTGCTGGGCTGGCTGTTCGGCAGCAGCGGCACCAACATCAAGCGCACCGAGCTGGTGGTGCTGATCACCCCCACCGCCGTGGCCAACCCGCAGGACGCCCGCGCCGTCACCCAAGAATACCGCCGCAAGCTGCAGGGGGTGGCGATGTAGCAAGGTGTGGAAGGCAGGCGGCCCGCCTGCCTTCCCGCGCAGCGGGAAACAAAGGTAGCCGGCGCATTAGCCGCCGGCCGGGCGACACCAGGAGCACCAGATCCGGCTCGTGTCACACCATCGATACAGCGCCATTCTTTTCCTTTCCCTTAAAACTCAAACAGTTAGCTTTATCCCTCCGCCAAGCGTAACACCAGCCTAACACTTCCTTGCATTCCCCCTCCTTGATAAACAGAAAAATCCTTACTTTTCAAAAACCTGAATAGCAGGCATGGAAAATGCTGTCTTGGGGTATCTCTCTTAAGCCGGAACATCCCCGGAGAGCCTCTGCCGTATGCAGGCTCCGGGCGGCCTTGTAGGGAGGGTACTAGAGAGCACGAAATAAGTGCCGACCCTTGCGGCAATAGTGCCACAGAGCCGGAATTGTTATTTCAAGTCCTAGATCACATCAGAGGAGAAAGGACATGAACAGCTTACTATCCCGCTGTATAACGTCGTTCAGGGGGCTGCTGCATCTGCTCGCCCTGCTGATGCTGACGTTTATCAGCTACCAGGCTTTTGCCATAGCGCCACAGCACGTGACCCTCACCTTCGAGGGTTGCCGTGGCAGTACCTCCAGCTATATCCCAACCCCGGGGGGCTTTATATGTAACGACAGCGAGTACACCACGGGCAACCTGGGCAAGGGCTGGAACGAACTGGATCTGGTGCCCCACCGCCTGACTACCTCCCTGGGTAGCCAGACCGCGGCCACCACCACCTATAACCTGGCGGTTGCCGGCGATCATGAAAGGTCTGTCAGTGGCGGCGTCGCCATCGGCTGGGACTTTATTTCAATACCGGTGGTTAACACCGCCCTGTCCCACGCCAGTTGCCAGATCTCCGCCGGTAATATGCAGAAAACCGCCAACAATGCCAGCATCTACCGCCCCATAGAGATCACCCAGAACAAGGGCACCACCTGCGTCTTCGACTGGGTACAACGGCTGGCGCTGGGGTCCCACCTCTATCCGGGATCCTCGCTGCACTCCAACACCCTCAACGAGAACCTGGGTACCGCCGGTGTGGGTAACCGGGATATCTCCATTCCGGTAAAAGAGATACTGCCGCAGACCCTGGCTAAAAACATGTCCGCCACCAAGGACACCTTCTTTGCGTGGAACATCGTCAAGGATGCGAACCCGGCCAACCTGCACTTCTTCAATACCTGTGATGAAGCAAACGAGCTGAGCCAGGATACCTTTATTACCGTCACCTGGACCAAGATGGAAACCGAGGGCGGCAACGTCACCATTGTGACCAACATCACCGCCACCAACCCCTCGCACCGGGACATCATCATTCACCTGACCGATACCATCTACGGTAACCTCGGAGCCGGTGAAGTGGTCCTGGACACCAAGGTCTTTGCCCCTGCGGTCATACCGGCGGGCAGCAGCCTGACCCAGAGCCACGAACTGGTACTGCCGGAACATCAGGCCGGCGTCACCGGCTTGCGGGACGTGGCGGTCGCCACCTATGAGGATCCCATCTTCCCCGATGTGGTTATCTCCGGCGAGCTGACCGCGGAAGCCTCCACCGGCATCACCCCCAGCGGCAATACCGTCAACGACAGCGCCGTTATTACCGATGTGGAAAATATCACCGGTGCCGGCCTGAGCTTCTCCGTGGTGCAACACAGCGGCGCCTCCGGCAGCTTCAGTGGCCCGACCGTTGGGGTTACCAGCTCGACCTGGGTATCCGATGAACAGTTCGATAGCGGCTTTGCCGTCTTCAAGAAAACGGTGCACCTGGATGAACCCAGGATCATCACCGATGGCGAGCTGTCCGATACCGCCACCCTGCTCGGCTCCGATGGTTTCGAAAAAGAGGCCAGCTTCAGCGTAGGCATCACCGCCGAGGCCGAAGTCGAGCTGACCATCGACAAGTCCATCGCCAACATACTGCAAGGAGCGGAAAGCGCCACCTTCTGGTTTGATGTCTACAAGGTGGAAGGATTGATAGAAACCCTGGTCGACAGCGTCTCCATCACCTTCAACGCCGGCGAGACCAACAAGTCCGTCACCGTTTCCGGGCTGGAACCCGGCGACTACAAGGTGATTGAGCAGCCCGCCGCCGGTTTTGCCGTGCAGCAAAATAACCAGGAAGTGAGCATAGACCTGCCCGCCTGTTTCGGCATGGTCGAGTTCCTCAATAACGCCGTGCCGGCCAAGGCGCAAGTGGTCAAGGTCACCCTTCCCGCCGGGTTCGAGGACGGCTGGGAGTTCACCCTGAGCGGTAACGGCGTGAATGAAACCAAAACAACAGCCGGAGGCATGATACTGTTCGACGCCCTGCTGGGCGAAGGCAACTACACCATAGTGGAAACCCCGCAGGATGGCTGGGATCTGACCAAGATCACCAACCACGACGGCAGCCTGGGCAGTTGCAGCTTCAGCGTCACCCTGCCCGCCGATGCCGACAAGGTGTTTGCATGTACCTTTGAAAACACCGCCCGCAGCACCCTGATCGTGGAAAAAGTGGTAATAGGCAATCCGAACCTGGATCCTAACGGCACCTTCCACTTCACCGCCGACAGCGATGCCCAGGATCTGCTGCTGGACAGCCTGACCACCACCGCCTTCAATACCCCGGTATCGAAGAGCTATGAGGTCAAGCCCGGCTCCTATGACCTGAGCGAAGACGACCCCAGCGCCAACAACTTCAGCCTGGTGGCCATAGCCTGTAAGGACGAAAACGATGTGGAAACCGGCCAGGTCAACGTTGGTCAACTCTCGGTATTCGATGTAGCGGTTGCACCGGGCGCCGTGGTCACCTGTACCTTCACCAACGAAAAACTGGCGGCTCCCGGCTTTATCGAGATCAGAAAAATCTCGATCGGCGGCGTCGACACCTTCGATTATGAAGACAATGTCGACTCGGCCGACAGCACCGGCAGCTTCAGCCTGACCACCGAAACCGAAGGCGTCCCTGTTTCACACTTCTTCAACATTGTGGAACCCGGCGTCTACCTGGTGACCGAGCTGGATCCGACCCTGATCGGTTATGACCTGACCGACCTGGAGTGTGAGGATCCCAAGTCCGGCGTCAACAATGTCGGTACCTCGACCGACCTGGCCAGCCGCACCGCCACCATCAGCGTGGACGACGGCGAAACCGTGGTCTGTACCTTTACCAACACCAAGCGGATCATGGTAGATCTGTTGAAGCTGTTCAACGGCGTGGTCAACCCGGCCATGGACGTTAACTTCCGGCTGTATGAAGGCCCCGGTGGCTTCGGCGGCACCCTGCTTGCCAGCGACAATACCTTCGACAACCTGGATGGGCTGCTTACCTTCGGTGGCATCAAGCTGAAAGCCGACGGCACCTACACCCTGTGCGAACTGGACATTCCCGCCGGCACCACCGCCAACTGGTACCTGGATACCGACGGCGACGGCGTGGGCGATATGGCGCTCAGCCCCTACAACCCGGATAATCCGGAAGACGAGGGCAACCGCTGCATCGACTTCGGCGTAGGCACCGATCTGCTGGTGGAACCGGGCGACACCCTGCATCTGGTGGTGGACAACGTCAAACCGGAAGGCGATCGCCGCACCCCCGGCTACTGGAGCAACTGGAGCACCTGCACCAACGGCAACCAGGTGAAAACCGCCGAGAAAAACGGTGGCTCGGCCAATGGCTACTGGCTGCTGGACGATGTACTGCCGCTCAGTGTCGGCAATGTGCTGCTTGATGAGGATGATTGTGTAAACGCCGTGAATATACTGCGTCACCGCAGTCTCACTACCGGCAAGGTCATGGCCAGTTTCGCCGACTTCAAGCTGGCCCGCTCCTTACTGGCCGCCAAGGCCAACATCGCGGCCGGCGCCAGCCAGTGCGCCAACACAGCCGCGACCATCGCCGCCGCCGACGCCCTGCTGATCGCCGTGGGCTATGATGGCGTAAATGGCAAACTGCGGAACAGCAAGAACGATGGCTACAGCGAAGCCCTGCAACTGCACGGCATCCTCGATGCCTATAACAACAATATCTGCTTCTAAAGCAGCATAAACAAAAACGGCGGGCCTTTGGGCCCGCCATTTTTATTCTTTTTCGGCGCCTATTTATTGCGACCGTTACCCTTGCCAGTCGACCCGCTGCTTTCCTGTGTCTGCAGTTCTATATAAACGGTAGCGCTGGCACTATCACCCCGACCATCGGAGATGGTATAGCCGAAGCTGTCCGTCGTCTTCAGGTTGTTCCTGGGACTGTAGCTCAGGGTACCGTCGCCATTGATGGTGACGGTACCACGAGCCCCCTGCGTCACCGATACCACCGTCAACTTGTCTCCATCCGGATCATAATCGTTGGCCAGCACGGCTATCTTTACCGGCTCCAGGCTGGTCAGCACCTGGCTGTCGTCCACCGCCACCGGGGGGCTGTTTTTGGCCTCCGGCTCCTGCACCGCATTGACTGTTACCGTCACGCTGGCGCTGGCGCTACCGCCCCGTCCATCGGAAATGCTGTAGTTGAAGCCGGCGGTGCCGCTGAAGCCACTGGCTGGCGTGAAGGTCACGGAGCCGTCGGCATTGAGCCTGGTGCTGCCATTCTTGACTCCGCTTATCGCACTCACGCCGATGGCATCGCCATCCGGATCTGAGTCGTTGGCCAGTACCTTGATGGTCACAGCGCTATCCTGCTGGGTACTGGCGCCGTCATTGACCGCGACCGGTGAGTTGTTCACCGGCTCGGTGGGCTCCGGGGCAGGCTCGGTCATATCACCGTCCACCACGTAAGTGACGCGGGCCGACTGACCATGGGCACCGCTCTGTGCCGTCACCCGGATATCATAGAAGCCGGGGGCCGCACTGGTATCCGAAGTCACTCTCAGGCTGGTCGTCTGAGTTTCACCCGGCGCCAGGGTCAGGCTGCCACTCAGGGTGAAGGCGGACCAGCCATCGGGCCCCTGGGTGTGGAAGTTAAAGGTATTGTTGCCGCAACCACTGCTGTCGTTATTGGTCAGGCTAACGCTGTAGGTCACCCGGGTACCGGCTTCTACCCACTGGCTTTCTCCCGGGCTGATGCTCAGGGTAGGCGCAGAGGGCAGGCAAACACTGCCCTGGCCGCTGCCGTTCAGCCAGACGGAAACGCCGGCCCGGCTACCGTCGACCCAATCGGTAGTGACACTGACCCCGGCCTTGTCGTCGGCAAACAGCAAACCCGCTTCCAGTGCCGGATCGCTAAAGTCGGAATTACCGCTGCGGCTGCCGGGCGTCATGTCCAGCAGGTAATTCGAGCCCCTCTGTCCCTGCACCCCTGTGCGTACCACCAGGCCGTTCTGGATATTGGCGTTGGAGGCCAGCACGGCGTCGAACCCGACGGGCTCGCGGAACTCCGCGTAATACCAGGACTGATTACCCTTGTCGTCCACACCGCGCGGTATCTTCAATACCCGGGGTCCAGGGCGATCGGAGGCATAGCCTTCCAGCGTGTACTGGCCGCTCTTGGTCACGGTGATCACCTCGTCGGCGTCGAACCAGTTCAGCCATTCTTTCTGAAAGGGGCTGTAGTGCCCCCTGCCGGCGCCCATGACGTCCACACCATCGCCGTACTCCACATGCTGGCAACTGCCACCGATTACCTCGGCGCCGCATTCCAGGCCATGGGCATGGCCCAGACCCAGGTTATGGCCAAACTCATGCGCCACCAGGTTCCAGTACATACGGCCATTCAGCAACATGGACGAGGTGTAGCCCCCCACGGAGGCGGAGCCGGAAAACGCGCAGGCGGTCGTGTAGGGAAAAGCGTAAACAAAACGATGGTAGGCGGTCAGATCCACACCGGCCGCCTCGGCCTGGTTCCGCGCCTCGCGAATGATATCGCCGGACACGCAGCTGCTCTTGCTTAGAGGCAGGGTGAACCAGCCTTTGACATCGCCGCTAAGCCAGGTTCGGCCATTGGAGTTTTCCTTAATGAAATTGTTAGTTTCATTAAACACCACCGAGCTGACCTGCTCCCGGGTCCAGGGCATGGAGGTGTCATCGGCAAAATTGACCAGCAGCACCAGGGTTTTTTGCTCTCCCATGGCCGCCGAGCTGGCAAGGGCATCACCTCCGTTGCTGCCTCCATCGGTTCCGCCATCCTGGGCCAGAAACAGCAGGTTCTGCCCGGCTTCGGTCACGAAGAGCTGATCCTCCGACTGCCCTTCACCACTGAGCAACAACCCGTTGGCCTGCACCCGCTTTCCAGTTTCCAGACCCGCTTGGACAACATCCATATGCAGGCCTACCCGCTCACCCCGCTCGGTGATCAGGTGATATCGCAGTTGATGGCTACCGTCCTCAAAGTCCAGATAGCTCTGCTCTATTACCCCTTCGATAAGATGTTTCTGCTCGAGCTTCTCCCGTACCCGGGGAGGCATGCCCTTGACCTTGTCAGCCGGCAATAACACCGGAAACACCTCGGCCGGCGCCTGCTCGGCCAGTGCCAGCAACAGCTGCCGCCGTTCTTCAACCAGGGACAGCATCAGGTTGTCGTCCTGTCTTCCCCCCGCTTTCGCCATATTATTTAGCGACAGTGTGTACGCCATGGCCAAACGTTTGGGTTCACTCGAGGCTTCACTATGATGAGACGGATGTTGATGATCATGATGATCCGGCGCGGCGAGGGCGGGCAATGAGATGCTCAGCACAGCAGCAATACCGCCGGCCGCCAGAATACGGGCAATAGCAGGCCTGGAGAGGCGCATTGGTTTCTCCCAAAAATTAAGCACAAAAGTCCCTGCCCCTTAAACGGAGCCATTCAAATCTTTAGTAACGAATTGCTTACCAAGACGGCAGCCAAACTGCATTTGATTCAGGCCGGCAATAAGAAACTCAAATGGTTCTCTCTTGACCGGACGGCGGGCACTATAGCACGGGGGTTTGGCGACTTTTTATTCCCTATTGGTATAAAAACACGCACATCGTCTAAATAAAAAGCAAAAGGAGCCTATTGGAAATGATAACGAAATGTTAAGTTACGGATATTAATGGCATTATTAAACTGTTTATTTTTTAATCACTTAGGTTTCACCCACTACGGCTAACCTGGAGTTAAAGTCAGTTTTTGTCATACACATTCTCAATTGAAACATATTCAGTCAGCGCATAGGCATCAGAACAGACAGCTCAGCTTCTTGCATCATTACCGATTATCGACTAACGAGGCCTCATTTAAAGCCATCACCGAGATCCCTTCTTTTATTTATGCCTTTCGGCAGTCTCTTATGGTTAACAGTTTTCAATATCCATAAATCCTTTATAAATCAATGGATATCGCCATCCCTTGCGGATAGGGTGTATCAAAAGCGTAACAGTCGGTGTTTCCCCACACATCAAAAAAACAATAAATCACTTAAAAATCAAAATAATACATTTATGGCACAGGTGTTGCTGAAAGTACCTTGTCTTGTCCGGCTAACGGTTTTTATACCGCGCTTTCCTTGGGTAGCCCCCATGCCATTGGGAGCCTGCCTCGTCGGCAAGGTTGACACAGGGAGGTGTATTTACTGGCTCCCATCCCAATTCGGATACCAGTAAAGCCGGACAGTGGTTTAGCTGTGCATAACAACCTGGCCATGGGCCTCTTGTAAATTTCACGCTCTCACCAGGCTGAATCCGACGCCGGGCCTTCGGAAGGATCGAATGTCCGGGACTCTCGTGCGCCGGGGCCAGTAGCCCCGGCTTGGAGGTGTAACATGCGAACACTTAGCCTTATAAGCAGGTTCCCAGCCTGGATACTGGGAGCCTTGTTGTGTATGGGGTCGCTACCGGCCTTATCCAATAACCATGTAACTCCCGTAGATCAACTCGGCTTATTTGAGCTGGATGGTGATGCCGTTCAGGATAATCTGCCCCCTCCCCCAGATGATTGGGAAACCCTTTACAACAACGGTCAGAATAACGGAGGATCTCCCGGAGTTTTTACCGGTATTAATCCCGACCCGGCTTCTCCCCATGTCATCTTCTCCGGGGGTGTGAAGGACATCCAGGATGTCTCTACCGAACAAAAGGGGACAAAAGCCTGGTCCTGGACCACCGGCTCGGTACCCGACAAAAACGACATCACCAACGCCTATGCGGCCTCCTATACCGATGGCGCTACTGGGGATCGTATCATCTACTTCGGTGCCGACCGCATCAGCAACAACGGCGACGCCTTTATGGGCTTCTGGTTCTTCCAGGATGAAGTCAAGCGGATCGATGGCGGCACGTTCAGCGGCAAACACCGCGACGACGACGTGCTGGTACTGGTCAACTTTCCCCAGGCCAACAACGCGGTGCCACTGATCCAGGTGGTGAAATGGGACAGCAGCTGCGATGGCAAGGGCGCCAACAAAATCGTACAGAACAATCCGGTAAACGGTGACTGTGTGGCCAATAACCTCCGCTTGGTCGCCGGCACTTCCGGCGCCGGCGCCATCTGCGGCAACGGCGGCATCCCCGAGGCCTGCGCCATTACCAACCCCGGCACCATTCCATCGCCCTGGCCCTACACCTCCAAGGACGGCTTCGTCAACCAATTCCCCTACGAAACCTTCTTCGAGGGGGGTATCAACATTACCGCCTTGCTGCCGGAAAGCGATGGCTGCTTCGCCAGCTTTATGGCCGAAACCCGTTCTTCCAGCTCCTTTACCGCCGACCTGAAGGACTTTGTGCTGGACGAGTTCCCGGTATGCTCCACCGAGATCACCACCGAGATCCACTCGGGCAGCAATCATGACATTGATATTCAGAACACCGCCATCGATGCCGGCACCGGTGTCCACGACCTGGCCCTGATCACCTTCAGTGGTCCCAGCGGCCTGAATGTGCTGGGTACCGTCACCTTCGACACCTTTGCCGCCACCTGTAGCGAACTGCTGGATGGCCAGGGTGAGCCGATTGTGCCCCTGCCGGACAGCCTGAACACCTACGTCGTCAACGTGGACTACGACCTGGCAGGCAACAATACCCTGATGGTGGAAACCAACGGCTGGACCAACGGCAACACCGGCGGCAACGTCGCCCGGGTCGATACCGATTTCCCGGCACCGGGTCCCTTTGCCTACCTGGTCCGGTTCGAGAGCGCAACCAGTGGCATCCCCGACTCCGACTATCACTGCGAACAGCTGAACGTGAACCAGCTGACTCCCACCGTGGTTACCCGTATCCACGAAGGTTCCGTCTCGGTTGTCGGTCATGCGGACGTGGATATCCAGGGCGGCACCGTCCTGGTGGGCACCACTATCCACGACCTGGCCGAAGTCACCGGCGCCAGCGGCCTGCTGCCAACCGGCACCGTCAGCTTTGTCTTCTACGACAACCTGACCTGTGACGGTAACGTACTGGCCACCCACGGCAACAAAGCCCTCAGCGGGGCGGGAGTGGTGGCCACCGCCGAGTCCAACGACTTCAGCACCGTGGGCTATCTCTCCAACGCCGATACCCGGGGCCTGTCGATCAAGGCCAGTTATGGCGGAGACACCAACTATGCCCCGGCCCAAGCCGCCTGCGAACCGCTTACCGTCAGCAAGCGCAGCCCCGGTATCGAAACCCATGTAATACTGAAGGATCAGGCCAAGGTGGTCGGGGATGGCAATACCATCGCTAATGTGGGCGACCCCACAGGCTCAGTCAGGTTTGAGGTTTACCTTAACGATGCGTGTGAGGGTACTCAAGCTACCGGCAGCCCCTTCACAGTCCTCATCCCTGCAACCCAAACAAATGGTGAATGGATAGCCAAGCTGGCCCAGGAGTTTATTGTCAGAACCGCAAACGGCACTGAGCTAAACGCCAGTGTCGCCTTCAAGGCCACCTATCTTGGGGATAACAATTATAAATCCGTCACTCATGGATGTGAGGTGGTCACCGTTGATCTGCCGGCCAGGACTACGGCCCCCCTACCTAATTGATACATTGATAACAGATAAGGGCCAACCATAGACAGGATCTTAAGCGGTAAGAGCATGAATTAGATAGAAAAAAGGCTTCAATTGTGATCTGATGTTAGTCGCCAAACAAAACACAAACCACAAAGAAGCCGATGACTATTATCCATCTAAAAC
>NZ_NMUO01000189.1 GCF_002237365.1 Zobellella denitrificans | reverse complement strand
GTCCACCAGTATGCGTACCGGCGGCGAGTCGATAATGATGGGGCCTCTTTCCGCCACTTGCGCCGGCGGGGCGGCTGCTGCGGGCTCCGGCTCTGCTTCTGCCTCTGCCTGGGGGGCCTGCTGTTCGCCGGCAGCAGGGAGGGGCGGCGCCGGGGACAGTTCCAGCCAGCCCGAACCGATCCTGCCCAGCCCGTATCCCGCCAGCAGCGCCAGCACCAGGATCACCAGCAGCCACCACCACCAGCGGCGATAAAAGGGCATCCGCGCCGGGCCGCCGGGCTCGGGCGGCAGGGGCAGGCCCGATTCGGTCGGGTGGCGGCTGCGCTGGCGCTCCGATTGTTTCAGGGCATCAAGGATGTAGGACACGGGGTTCCTCCTGGGGTCCGCTGAGCCGGGGCAGGCCTTCCAGCAGGCTGGCACTGAAATAGATACCGGTCTGCGGGCCGAAGATGCCGTCTTCGGCCAGCCCCTTGCTGCGCTGAAAGGCCCGGATATCGCCGGCCAGGAGCTCGTCGTACCGCAGCAGTTGCCGGCGCGGCGCCCGGCCTTGCCAGGATGCCAGGTGGCGTTCCAGCCAGGTGACGGCCTCGCCCCGGCTCCCCGGATAAAGCGGGGCCTGGTATTGGGGCGGCGGTTGCCAGAGCAGCACATAGCTGCCGGGCCAGTGGGCTTCCAGTTCGGCCAGGGGAAGGCTCCTGACCTGCCCGCCCAGCATCACCTCGGCCTGCTCGCCCTCGATCCGGGTCAGGGTGGCGTAAACGGCTCCCCCCTCGGGATGCTCCAGGCGAAAGACCGCCGGGTGGTTTTGCCGGCGCAGGGTCGTCAGGCTGGCGTCCTGAAAGGCGCAGTCCAGCTGGTGCAGGCGGGCGAACCGGCACACCACGGGGTGCTCGTTGGGATCGTAATCCAGCCCCCAGAGGGTGAACAGGTACCGGTAGGCCATGACCTGGCTGACATCGGTGCCCAGCCCCGCCGGCCAGTGCCAGAATTCCTGCACCAGGGGGCCCGGAGACACGGCTGGCGGCTCGGCGGCCGGAGGGGGTACCGCCGGCGCTTCCGGCGGGGGAGCAGCGGCAAGCGCTGCCGGTGTGGCCTCGGC
>NZ_NMUO01000188.1 GCF_002237365.1 Zobellella denitrificans | reverse complement strand
GCCCTGGGCCTGCCGGCGCTGGAGCAGAACAGCTGGCGCTTCGGCCTGCGCCGCATGCTGCTGGGCTACGCCGTGGGGGCGGGGGAGCCCTGGGCCGAGATCGAGCCCTACGACGAAATCGGCGGCCTGGACGCAGCCGTCATCGGCCCCTTGGCGGGCCTGCTCGACGCCATCGACGCCCTGCACGACCAACTGGCCGAGAGCGTGCCGGCCGGCGACTGGACGGCGCGGCTGCAGGGGCTGCTGGCGCGCTTCTTCCTGGCCGAGGGCGAGCAGGAGCAGGCGCTGCTGAACGGGCTCACCGAGTCCCTGGAGCAGTGGCAGGCGCTGTGCGCCGAGGTGGCGCTGGCCGAGCCGCTGCCGCTCACCGTGGTGCGCGAGGCCTGGCTGGGGGCCCTGGAGCAGGGCCGGCTCAGCCAGCGCTTCCTGGCCGGGGCGGTGAACTTCTGCACCCTGATGCCGATGCGCGCCATTCCCTTCCGCCAGGTGTGCCTGCTCGGCATGAACGACGGCGACTACCCGCGCAGCGTCACCCCGCTGGACTTCGATCTGATGGCCGGCGACTACCGGCCCGGCGACCGCTCCCGACGGGAGGACGACCGCTACCTGATGCTGGAGGCGCTGCTCTCGGCCCGGGACCGGCTCTATATCAGCTGGGTGGGGCGCAGCATCCGCGACAACGGCGAGCGCCCGCCCTCGGTGCTGGTGGGCCAGCTTAGGGATCTGCTGGGCCAGTGGCGGCTGGCCGACGGCGGCGAGCTGCTCTCCGCCATCACCACCGAGCACCCGCTGCAGCCCTTCAGCCGGCGCTATTTCAGCGGCGAGGGGCTGGTCAGCTACGCCCGGGAGTGGGCCGCCCGGGACAGGGCCCACGAAGCCGAGGGCCCCCTGCCGCCCTGGCAACCCGACGAGCCGGTCGCCCCGGAGCAGTTGCAGCAGTTTTTGCGCCAGCCGGTGGCGAGCTTTTTTTCCCGCCGGCTCAAGGTGGTGCTGGATGACATCGCCGCCGTCCGGCTGGACGAGGAGCCCTTCGCCCTGGACGGCCTGGAGCGCTATGTGATCAAGCGCGAGCTGCTTGAGGCCGCCGCCGGCGCCGACGAGGCACAGCCGGCCCTGGCCCGGGCC
>NZ_NMUO01000187.1 GCF_002237365.1 Zobellella denitrificans | reverse complement strand
GAGGGGGCGGGCGTCCAGCCCCCAGCGGATGCCCGCCCCCTCTATCCAGCGGTGCAGCACCGGCAGATCCGCCTCCTCGATGCCGAAACGCCGGCGCAGGGCGGCCACGTCCAGCAGGTCCAGCACCTCGCTCACCGGCAGCCGGCTCTCGGGCAGGCGCAGCAGGTGCTCCAGGGCGATCAGCAGCGGCTCCCGGCCCCGGCTGCCCTGATCCGCCAGGGTGAAGGGGATGAAGCGGTCGTCGTCCCGGCCGTACTGGCCGAACACCGCCTGGATATGGGGCGCATAAAGGTTGATGTCGGGCACCATGACGATGATGTCCCGCGGGCGCAGGGTCTCGTCCTCGGCAAAGCGCGCCAGCAGCTGGTCGTGCAGTATCTCCAGCTCCCGCTGGGCGCTGTGGGCGATGTGGAATTGCACGCTCAGCTGGTGGCGTTCGAGCGGCGGCCAGTGGTCGCGGCTTTCCGCCGGCGGGCGCAGGTTGAGGATGTCGTCCTGCAACTGGCCCAGCAGGTGATCGCTGTCGCCCGGGCTGAACAGGTCGATGCGCTCGCCCAGGGCGTCGAAACGCGCCTGGTACTGGCCGGGATCGTCCAGGCTGTCGAGCAGGTTGATGTAGTCCCGCCCCTGCTTGCCCCAGGCCGCCAGCAGCGGATGGGCGTGCTGGTGCAGCTCGGCCTGGTCCAGGCCCGGGGCCAGGCCGCCCTTGCGGGCGTGGCGGCGGTACTGGTGGCGCAGCAAATCCTGGTCCGGCACTATGTCGCCCCAGTGGTGCTGGCAGGGGTTGTGCACGCACAGCAGCACCTGGCTGAAGCGGGCCATGGCGGCCAGGGCCTCCAGGGTCTGGGCCGGCAGCGAGGAGATGCCGAACACCACCACCCGGCCGGGCTGCCGCGCCCGGCGGCGCGCAGCTCGGCTCCTCGGGGGTTGCGGCCCCCCCGCGCGGACCCATTTGCGGGCCGGCGCCCATCCCAGACCCGCGGGTTCCCCCGCCCCCGGGGTTTTTTGGTTTCCCTTGCCACCGGGGGAAAAATACCGGTCCCCCCCCCCCCCTTGGTTCTCCCTTTCCCTCCCACCCCCCACCACAAACACCCCCGTGGCGCCCGCCACTATCTTTTTCATCTTGTTT
>NZ_NMUO01000186.1 GCF_002237365.1 Zobellella denitrificans | reverse complement strand
GGATTGCCACCGCCAAGGGCGTGGCCCGGGTGCAGCCGGAGCGGCTGGCCGACTTTGGCCGGAGCCGGCTGCCGGTGGTGCTGGAGGGGGTGGAGGTCAACGGCCAGTCGACGGGGATAACGGGCCCCCAGCGGCTGGCGGCGGGCAGCGAGCGCCTGCAACTGCGCTTTGCCGGCCTGGGCTACGTGATGCCGGAGCGCATCCGCTACCGTACCCTGCTGGAAGGCTTCGATCAGGATTGGGTGCCGCGTGAGCACCAAGCCCAGGCCGAGTACACCAACCTGCCGCCGGGGCGTTATCTGTTCCGGGTGGCGGCGGCCTATCCCTACGGTGACTGGAGCGAACAGGAAGCCCGTCTGGCCTTTACCATTGCGCCCTTTTTCTGGCAGCGGTCCCTGTTCTGGTGGAGCCTGGGCATCCTGGGGCTGGGCGGTATCTGGCTGCTGATGCGGTTGCGCCTGCGGCTGCTGCGGCGGCGGGCCGAGCAGTTGGAGCAGCAGGTGGCGGAAAAGACCGGCGAGCTGCAACGCCAGTCCCAGGCGTTCGAGCGCCAGGCGCGGGAAGACCAGCTGACCGGCCTGGCCAATCGCCGGGCCTTCGACGAAGGGCTGCAGGCGGCCTGGGCCAGCCGGGGCACGGCGCCGCTGTGCCTGGCGGTGCTGGACATCGACCATTTCAAGCAGGTGAACGATCGCTGGTCCCATGCGGTGGGCGACCAGGCCATCCAGGCGGTGGCCGCGGTATTGCGGCGCGAGCTGCGGGCCGGGGATCTGGCGGCGCGCTGGGGCGGCGAAGAGTTCACCCTGCTGTTGCCGGACACCGCCGTCGAGGATGCCCGCCGCATCTGCGAACGGGTGCGCCGGGCCATTGAGGAAATGGACTGCGGCCCCATCGCCGCCGGCCTGCGCCTGAGCGTCAGCCTGGGGCTGGCGGAGGCGGGCACCCTGCCCGACGAAGACAAGCTGCTGTCCTGCGCCGACAAGGCCCTGTACCGGGCCAAGCGCGAGGGACGCAACCGGGTGGTGTTATGGTCGTGAACGCGCTTTACCCGCACTTTTGCCGCAAGATGCAGGAGCTGGCACCGGAAGGGCGCTGGTTCGTGGCCTTCAGCGGCGGGCTCGATTCCACCGTGCTGCTGGCCCTGTGCGCCCGCCTGGCCGCCGAGCAGGGCAGGGCGCTGACCGCGCTCCACGTGCATCACGGCCTGCAGGCGGCGGCGGACGCCTGGCC
>NZ_NMUO01000185.1 GCF_002237365.1 Zobellella denitrificans | reverse complement strand
CAATAGCGCCGCGCCGCCACCGAGCAGCCCAGGGCCCGGGCCTGGCCCAGGCATTCCGCCAGGGCGGGCAGGCGGTGGCCGAAGTTGCGCTCGCTGTTGCCCTCGCCGGGCAGCACCCCGGGCTGCTCGATGCGGGCCTCGGCCACCGCCGCCAGCCATTCGAGCAGCACCGACACCAGCCGGCAGTGGGCCTGGAAATTCTGCTCCGGGGTGCTGGCCGCCAGACCCTGCACCAGGGCCTGCCACTGCCGCTGCAGCGCCGTTACCTGGTCCCGGCCGAAGCAGCAGTAGCGCTCCCGCTGCTCCCGCTCGCCGTGGGCCAGCAGCGCCTGAAAGTGGCGTTCCACCGCCTGTTGCCTGGCCGGCAGCCGGCCGGCAAAGCCCTGATCGCCGGCCAGCCAGGCACCGCTCATGCCCCTGTGCTGCTGCACCTCGGCCACCAGCGCCACCAAATCGGCGGCGCAGTCGAGCCCTTCCCGGGCCCGCTGCGGCAACCGCCAGGCCTGTCGCCTCCGCCGGCGCCAGCCCCACCACAGACCGCCCAGCAGGACGGCCGCCAATATTCCGATAATCATGCTGTTCATCCCGACCTCACTCATAGCGGTAGCTCGCCACCCGCTCCTTGAGCCGGGCGACCAGTTGTTCCAGATAACGGGCCAGCTCGCTGCTCTCGCTCACCCGGCGGGCGTTGCCGTCGGCCAGCTCCGCCACCTTCTGGTTGTCGATGGCAATCTGCTCCCCCGCCACGCTCTGGCCGGCGTTGGCCTCGGCGATCTCCTGCATGCGGCTGAGCGACGACAGCGCCGCCCGTTCGATGGAGGCGAGCGCCTCCGCCGCCTCCGCCGCCTGGCGGGCGCTCTGCTTCGACTTGTCGTCGGCCGCCTGCACCACCTGGGTCAGGTAGCCGGCCTTGTGCTGGACGTCGCCGATCAGGGCATTGATATCGCTGGTGGCGCTGGTGGTACGCTCCGCCAGCTGGCGTACCTCGTCGGCCACCACCGCGAAACCGCGGCCGGCCTCCCCGGCCCGGGCCGCTTCGATGGCGGCGTTGAGCGCCAGCAGGTTGGTGCGCGCCGCTATCTCGGCGATGATGGTGGCGATGGAGCCGATCTTGCGGGAGCCGTCGGCCAGGGCGGCGGCGGCACCGGCGGCCTCGCTCACGTCCCGGGCCAGGCCGTGCATCGACTGATCCACCGCGCTCACCAGGCCGGCGCCCTGGCGCGCCTCGGCC
>NZ_NMUO01000184.1 GCF_002237365.1 Zobellella denitrificans | reverse complement strand
GAGGCAGGCGACAGTGTGTAAAACAGCACGCGCCCTCCCCCGGTGGCGGACGGTCGGGGTGGGAGGCCGTGGTGTGGAACCGGGGAAGGACCCCAGCGTGCCCCAGGGTGCCCCCGGGGTCCCCCAGCCGGCGGCCAGAGTCCGTGGGCACAGGGGCCCCGCGGCCGCCCCCCCAGGGCCCCAGCCGGCGCAGCGCCGGACCGGCATTGCGGCCCCGGTACAGCTCGTCGAACAGCCAGGAGTCCCGGTAGCGGCGCTCGAAATCGACCAGCTCCCGGCCGCCCTCGTCACCTTCCGCCAGCGCCCGCCCCACCGCTTCCGCCGCCAGCAGGCCCGACTTCATCGCCGTGTGGCTGCCCTTGATGCGGGCCACGTCCAGGGTGCCCGCGTCGCAGCCGATCAGCAGGGCCCCCGGCATCGTCATCTTCACCAGTGCATTGAAGCCGCCCTTGGCGATGGCCCGGGCGCCGTAGGCCACCCGCCGGCCGCCCTCCAGCTGAGCCGCCAGCAGCGGGTGGGTCTTGAGCCGCTGGAATTCCTCGAAGGGACTCAGCCAGGGATTGCGGTAGTCGAGGTCGACGATCAGGCCCACCACCGCCTGCCCGCCCTCGCCGTGGTAGAGGAAAAAGCCGCCGCCGGCCTCGCCGCCGAGCGGCCAGCCCGCGCCGTGGATCACCCGGCCGGGCCGGTATTTGGCCGGGTCCAGATCCCACAACTCCTTCAGCCCCAGGCCATAGTGCTGGGGATCCCGGCCCCGGTCCAGGCCGAAGCGGGCAATCAGCTGCCTGCCCAGATGGCCCCGGCAGCCCTCGGCGAACAAGGTATAGCGGGCGCGCAGCTCCATGCCCGGCATAAAGCCGGGCCCGGGCTCGCCGTCCCGGCCCCGGCCCATGTCGCCGGTGACGATGCCGGCCACGGCGCCGTCCTCCCGGTAGAGCACCTCGGCAGCGGCAAAGCCGGGGTAGACTTCCACCCCCAGCGCCTGGGCCTGCTCCGCCAGCCAGCGGCAGAGGTTGCCCAGGCGGACGATATAGTGCCCGCCGTTGTGCATGGACTCCGGCACCAGGGCGGCGGGCAGCCGCCGCGCCCGGTGCGCGTCGCGCAGCAGGTAGAGCACGTCTTCCGCCACCCGGGTGTGCAGCGGCGCCCCCCGCTCGCGCCAGTCCGGGAACAGCTCGTCCAGCGCCCGGCTGTCGAATACCGCCCCCGACAGGATATGGGCGCCCACCTCGGCCCCCTTCTCCAC
>NZ_NMUO01000183.1 GCF_002237365.1 Zobellella denitrificans | reverse complement strand
CAGGGCCGACGCATGATCATTTTTCGCCCAACCTGATCAAGCATCGATCGGTCCAGCGGCAAGGTTGCTCATTTTGATTGTGTCTTACGCTGCAAGAGAGTACATAGTGGAGATCTTGACCAACCCTTGTTCTGTGATGGCCCAGAAACCCTTGCTTGATTATCTCGAAACACTCCCTGATCCGCGTCTGCAAGCAAAATGCTCCCATGTCCTGTCAGAAGTCGTGTTCATGGCCACTTGCGCCATGATGTGCGGATTCGACACCTGGAGTGAGATCACCCTGTTTGCCAAAGAACGGGAGCAATGGTTTCGGCGATGGTTGTCTCTGCCGGGGGGCGTTCCCTCGCACGATACCTTCAACCGCGTCTTTGCCATCCTGCCGCCCGATAGCCTGAAATCCATTTTCCAAGAATGGGTTAGCGATATCTTGGACAACGACACCTTATCAGGGCAGCTCGCCATTGATGGCAAGGCGCTACGTGCCACGGCCAAAGGCAAGGGGGCCAACCCCGTGCACATGGTTAATGCCTGGTCAACCGAACTGGGCATGTGCATCGGGCAGCAAAAAGTTGACCAGAAATCGAACGAGATAACGGCCATACCGGCCCTGCTCAAGTTGCTTGAACTCGAGGGCTGCCTGGTCAGTATCGATGCGGCTGGCACTCAAATGAACACGGTTGACACCATCCTCAAGAAATCGGCCGATTACCTGCTGGCGGTGAAAGATAATCAACCTACGCTCAGTGCCGAGGTCCAGGCCAGGTTCCAAGCCTACTGGGACAGTACAACGACCGATACTCCGGGCCCTGGCTTCAGCGAGCAGTTCGACGCACAACACGGCCGGAAAGAGCATCGGCGGTGTTGGACTCTTGCAGTCGATGAGCACCTGCCGATTTGCCAGACGTGGAAAGCCAAGACCATCATCGCAGTGCAAGCCGAACGGGTTAACAAAGGGAAAGGCCATGATTTTGTTCGCTTTTATATAAGTAGTCGAACGTTGGATGCCAACCTGGCCCTGAAGGCAACCCGCTTGCACTGGTCGGTGGAAAATCTGCTGCACTGGACACTGGACATCGCCTTTGACGAAGATAGGCTACAAGCCAGGGTGGGCCATGCGGGCGAAAACCTGGCTGTCATCAGGCAATGGATCCTGAACATGTTGAAACGCAATACGTCACGTACCCTGAGCATGGAGAATAAGCGGAAGCTGTGCTGCCTGAATGACGATTACTTGCTCGAATCCATGGGTCTGTTCAAATTATGAACTCTGGTGCGTCAGCCCTGG
>NZ_NMUO01000182.1 GCF_002237365.1 Zobellella denitrificans | reverse complement strand
TCATAGCCAGGTACTTAAGCATTAAAATGTTCATAAATGTCACGTAACCCATTGCCCTGCCTGGATTTACTCTGCTGCGATGGCTGGGCGTTTCGTCGTAAATACTGACAGGCCCAGTCAAGGTGATGTGCTATTTCCCGCAGGGCCCGTTGGCTGATGGCCGTCACGACCGGACAAAACCATACATCCGCATTCTTGGCGGCCTTGAACAGCGATAACCCTGGCGCCGCTGCGTTCACAATGAGTCGTTTCAGGATCAGTGTCAGCAGGCTGCTCCAGATCAGCCCTTCGACGATGGCTTTCTGCTCGGTATTGAACTTGCGCAGGTTGGTGTGAGATTTCAGCTCTTTAAATAGCAGCTCTACCTGCCAGCGGCTGCGATACAGCAGCATGATATCGGTGCTGTTGAACTCGTCACGGGGCAGGTTGGTCATCCAGAGGATAAAGCGCTTCTCCGGGGCAAACCAGCGGCGGACAAGCCGATACCGGAGCTTGCTTGAGCGTACGATCATATCCAGTACGTCAGAGCGATTGTCACGGCGGGTGACGTCCTTGAGCTTTTTTCCTGCCAGTTTGGGCAGCAAGCGCCCCGGGCCATTACGCGCTTCTACGATGGTCGGATTCAGCGTGAGCTTGCCCCGAACCAGGTAGTATCCGCCGTGTTGGGCAATCTGATGGTAATAATCCTGATCCAAATACCCTGCGTCAGCGAGCAGCAGCTGCCTCCGCAGTGTGTCGGCTGCTGGCCGGAAGCCATGCTCCGACAGGGTGTCAGCGGCAATCGTCATGTTCACCGGCGTCTGCTCAAGCAATGACATGGTGACATGACACTCGACGGCGGCGGGCGATACCGTACTGAAACGGCCTGGAAACTCATCTTTCAGATGGTTATGAATGGCGAATGATGAGCCATCATGCAGCAAAATACGCTCAAATTGTCGAAACTTACTGGGTATCTTGCCTTGTTGTTGTTTCATCAACTGCGCCATGAGCATTCGCGTTAACCGCTCCATAAAGATCGGGAATGCGCTTTTCCGCAACTGGTTGTGAAACGGCTTGTAGGCGACGAAGTCAGCCTCGCTGAGCTGCATGCCATTGAACTGACGCTGTAGCTCAGCGATGGAGTTCGTGTTGCCCTGACTAAAGGCCGCAATCAGGCTGGTAACCAACTGAAGTGGTTGGATATCACGGATGCGTTGCATGAATTTACAGCACTTGGCCTGCTGGTTCAGGGTAACAGGATCCAGGAATTGCGTTAGTCGCTGTTTTAGATGGATAATAGTCATCGGCTTCTTTGTGGTTTGTGTTTTGTTTGGCGACTAACATCAGATCACAATTGAAGCCTTTTTTCTATCTAATTCATGCTCTTACCGCTTAAGATCCTGTCTATG
>NZ_NMUO01000181.1 GCF_002237365.1 Zobellella denitrificans | reverse complement strand
AGGCCCTGTCCCACACCCTGCTGATGTTCGATGCCTTCCACGACGTGGCCGACAAGGCCAAGGCCGGCAACGTCCATGCCCAGCAGGTGCTGCAGTCCTGGGCCGACGCCGAGTGGTTCCTGGGCCGTCCCGCCCTGGCCGACAAGATCACCCTGACCGTGTTCAAGGTGCCCGGTGAAACCAACACCGATGACCTGTCCCCGGCCCAGGACGCCTGGTCCCGTCCCGACATCCCGCTGCATGCCCTGGCCATGCTGAAGAACGCCCGTCCCGGCATCGCCCCCGACGAAGACGGCGTGGTCGGCCCGATCACCGCCATCAACGCGCTCAAGGAAAAAGGCTTCCCCCTGGCCTACGTGGGCGACGTGGTCGGCACCGGCTCCAGCCGCAAGTCCGCCACCAACTCCGTGCTCTGGCACATGGGTGACGACATCCCCTTCGTGCCCAACAAGCGCGCCGGCGGCGTGTGCATCGGCGGCAAGATCGCCCCCATCTTCTTCAACACCATGGAAGATGCCGGCGCCCTGCCCATCGAGTGCGACGTGACCAAACTGAACACCGGCGACGTCATCGACATCTACCCCTATGAGGGCAAAGTTTGCCGCCACGGCAGCGACGAGGTGCTGGCCGAGTTCAAACTCAAGACCGAGGTGCTGCTCGACGAAGTGCGCGCCGGCGGCCGCATCCCGCTGATCATCGGCCGCGGCCTGACCGACAAGGCCCGCGCCGAACTGGGCCTGGGCCACTCCGAGGTATTCAAGCGCCCGGCCGACGTGGCCGACTCCGGCAAGGGCTACACCCTGGCCCAGAAGATGGTGGGCAAGGCCTGCGGCGTGGCGGGCGTGCGTCCCGGCCAGTACTGCGAGCCCAAGATGACCACCGTCGGCTCCCAGGACACCACCGGCCCCATGACCCGGGACGAACTGAAGGACCTGGCCTGCCTCGGCTTCTCCGCCGACCTGACCATGCAGTCGTTCTGCCACACCGCCGCCTATCCCAAGCCGGTGGACGTGGTCACCCACCACACCCTGCCCGACTTCATCATGAACCGGGGCGGCGTGTCCCTGCGCCCGGGCGACGGCGTCATCCACTCCTGGCTGAACCGCATGCTGCTGCCCGACACCGTGGGCACCGGCGGTGACTCCCACACCCGTTTCCCCATCGGCATCTCCTTCCCGGCGGGCTCCGGCCTGGTGGCCTTCGCCGCCGCCACCGGGGTGATGCCGCTGGACATGCCCGAGTCGGTGCTGGTGCGCTTCAAGGGCGAGATGCAGCCCGGCATCACCCTGCGCGACCTGGTGCACGCCATTCCCTACTACGGCATCAAGCAGGGCCTGCTGACCGTGGCCAAGGAAGGCAAGATCAACGAATTCTCCGGCCGGGTGCTGGAAATCGAGGGCCTGCCCCAGCTGAAGGTGGAGCAGGCGTTCGAGCTGGCCGATGCCACCGCCGAGCG
>NZ_NMUO01000180.1 GCF_002237365.1 Zobellella denitrificans | reverse complement strand
ACGCCAATCCAGCCCGCGTGGCCCACCGCCAGCACCGGCCCGGCGGGCAGTTGTGCCAGCCAGGTTTCCACCCGGGCAAACAGGGCCGTCAGGCTCTCGCCGCCGCCGGGGGCATGGGCGGCGAAGTCCGCGCACCAGGCATCCATCTCGGCCAGTTCAATCTCCCGCCAGGGACGGCCGTCCCAGCGGCCGAAGTCCGCCTCCACCAGTCCCGGCTCCACCCGGCAATGCCAGCCCCGTCGCTCCAGTATCCTGCCCACCTCCCGCGCGCGGCGCAGGGGGCTGACCCGTATCTCCCGGGGCAGCCGGTGGCGCCGGGCAAAGCGCTGGATCCGCCCCGCCAGGCGGCGCAGCTTGCGCCTGTCCACGGCCAGATCGGTTCGCCCCAGGCAGAGGCCGGCCGCATCCAGGGGCTGGGGGTGGCGCCAGATATAGAGCATCACCAGGCCCAGGCGGCCAGGCCGGCATGGATGGCCAGCTCGCTCAGTTGCTGGGTGGCGCCCAGGCCGTCGCCGGTGTAGCCGCCCAGGCGCCGTTTCAGCAGCCGGCGCATGTGCTCGGTTACCGCCAGGGCGAGCAGCAGGGGCAGCAGCCAGTGCCAGGGCGTCAACTGCGGCAGCCACTGCCACGCCAGCAGCAGGGGCAGCGCCACCCACAGGGCGCCGAGCAGGCCCTGGGCCGGGGTGAGCTGCTGGGCCATGGGCTTGGCCTTGGCGTGCTCAAGGTCGCCGCCGTAGGGCAGCAGGGCGATAAGGCTGATGCACAGCAGCCGCGAACCGGCATGGCCCACCACCAGGGCGGCCAGGGCCAGGGGCAGCGGCATGGTCGCCAGCAGGGCGATTTTCAGCAGCAGCGCCAGCACCAGCCCCAGGGTGCCGTAGGTGCCCAGGCGGGAGTCCTTCATGATCTCCAGCGCCCGCTCCCGGGTGTGGCTGCCGCCCAGGCCGTCGCAGGTATCGGCCAGGCCGTCTTCGTGGAAGGCGCCGGTCAGCCAGACGCCGAAGGCGGTGCTGGCCACCGCCGCTACCAGGGGACCGAACAGCAGGCTGGCCGGCCAGAGCACGGCGGCGCACAGCAGCCCCACCAGCAGGCCCACGGCGGGAAAATAACGGCTGCTCTGGTGCAGCCAGTGGGGCTGGTAATCTTGCAGGGCCGGCACCGGCAGCCGGGTGAGGAACTGGGTGGCCACCAGCAGCAGGCGCAGTTCATGGTGCAGCATGGTTGTCTCCGCTCACGCCGGCCTCGCTGAAGCTGGCCATCTCGTTCACAAAGGCGCAGGCCGACTGCAGCAGCGGATAGGCCAGGGCGGCGCCGCTGCCTTCGCCCAGGCGCAGATCCAGGTCGAGCAGGGGGGCGGCGTCCAGCAGCCGCAGCAGGTGGCGGTGGCCGGGCTCGGCGGAGCGGTGGGCGAACACCGCGTACTGGCGTACCCCGGGGGCCAGGCGCTCGGCCACCAGC
>NZ_NMUO01000018.1 GCF_002237365.1 Zobellella denitrificans | reverse complement strand
GTATTGGGGCGCGGGCGGCTCGCCCGCCTGGGGGTGATGCCGTGGTTTGGGTGTGGCTTGAGGCCACGAGGGTTGCCGCCGGGCGGCAATGCCGGCGGGCCGCCTGCGCTCCAGCCGTAGGCGCCCGTTTACGTGGCGCAAACCGACAAACGGGTGCCTTGTGCCAGCTAAAGCGGCACCTACGGCGGCACTCCTCACGCTTTACCTCAGCCCCCGCTTTGCGGACAATACGCGGCCTTACATTTAGGGGAGTGGCATGGAGCTTTATTTCGTACTCAAATCGCCGGCCCGGGCCGAGAATGTGGGCGCCGCCGCCCGCGCCATGAAAACCATGGGCTTCGAGCATATGCGGCTGGTCGACAGCCGGGTGCACCAGCAGGACCAGGCCCACTGGGTGGCCCACGGCGCCCAGGAGATACTGGAGCAGGCCGAGTACTTTCCCACCCTGGCCGAGGGGCTGGCGGACATGGACCTGGTCATCGCCACCACGGCGCGCCGGCGCGGCCGCTACCTGCACTACCTCACCCCCAAGGAAGCCATCAGTCAGGTAAACAACAAGCAACTGGCAAAAGTGGCCATTTTGTTCGGCTGCGAGGAGTCGGGGCTGAGTAACGACGATCTGGCCCATGCCGACATCATCAGCTACCTGCCGCTGAAGGTGGCTTATCCTTCGCTCAACCTGGGCCAGGCCATCATGCTGTATGCCTGGGAGTTCAGCCAGGGGCTGGCGGCGGAAAACGAGGAAAAAAGCGCCATTCAGGCAGAAAATGCCCAGTTAAGGGTGCTGCAACAAAAAACAGAGCAATTGTTTGAGCTTTCCGGAGTGTCGCAGCAGGAAAAACTGGCCGACTGGGTAAGGGACCGATTGCCTATGCTGGAACAGCGGGACCTGAATCTGCTGCATCTGCTGTATAAAGACCTGGAGCGCGCCCTGGCCGGCAAGGAACGAGGTTGACAAGCCGAAAGGCTCGGGTTATTGCTATGCCATCCGTTTTTCGAGGTTGTCCGTCATGCTGTTCCATGCAAGCCGCACCATCACCACCATTATTATTACCGGTACCACCACTGGTGGCACTGGGGCGGGCTGATGCGCTGACGACAAACAAGATCTGAATCCTCAAGCCCGTATCCCAACCAGATGCGGGCTTTTTCGTTTTACACAGGGAGTAATAGATGCGTGTCTTGAAATTTGGCGGCACCTCTTTGGCCAACGCCGAACGGTTCCAGACCGTGGCCGACATCGTGGTCAACAATCAGCGGCAGTCCCAGGTGGCCCTGGTGCTGTCGGCGCCGGCCAAGGTCACCAACCATCTGGTGGCGGTGGTGGAGCAGGCCAGCCGTGGCCTGGATCCGGCCCCGGTGCTGGCAGAGATCGAGCAGATCTTCCACGCCATCATCGATGGCCTC
Organism: Zobellella denitrificans; assembly: GCF_002237365.1. Lineage (GTDB taxonomy): Bacteria > Pseudomonadota > Gammaproteobacteria > Enterobacterales > Aeromonadaceae > Oceanimonas > Oceanimonas denitrificans. The sequence goes on along the minus strand of NZ_NMUO01000018.1, from coordinate 48,992 downwards.
AAGCAACGCTTCGAGCGCCTGGACGATGAGGGCCTGAAAGGTCAGGTCGACCGGGAACTGGGCCAGCTTACCCGCCTGCTGCAGGGGGTGAGCCTGCTGCAACAGTGCCCGGACAACATCCAGGCCCGCATCCTGAGCCGGGGCGAGGCGCTGTCCATCGCCACCATGGCCGAGCTGCTCAAGGCCCGCGGCGAGCAGGTGGAAGTGATTTCGCCCCAGGCCATGCTGCTGGGCGAGGGCAGCTTCCTCGAGGCCCACGTCAATATCGAAGTGTCCCGCCAGCGCTTTCGCGACCAGGGTCTGCGCTCCGACTGCGTGTATCTGATGCCGGGCTTTACCGCCGGCAACGAAAAAGGGGAAACCGTGATCCTGGGCCGCAATGGCTCCGACTACTCCGCCGCCGTGCTGGCTGCCTGCGTGGACGCCGAGTGCTGCGAGATCTGGACCGACGTGGATGGCGTCTACAACTGCGATCCGCGCCTGGTGCCCGACGCCAAGCTGCTCAAGCAGCTGTCTTACAAGGAGGCGATGGAGCTGTCCTACTTCGGCGCCAAGGTGCTGCATCCCAAGACCATCGCCCCCATCGCCCAGTTCCATATCCCTTGCCTTATCAAGAACACCGGCAACCCCCAGGGCGAAGGCTCGCTGATCGGCCCCGAGTGCAGCGACGACGACCTGCAGGTCAAGGGCATCTCCGATCTGGCCGGCATGACCATGATCAACCTCTCCGGCCCGGGCATGAAGGGCATGGTGGGCATGGCCGGCCGCCTGTTCTCCTGCGTGTCCCGCGCCGGGGTCAGCATAGTGCTGATCACCCAGAGTTCGTCCGAATACAGCGTCAGCTTCTGCATCCACAGCTACGACAGGCACAAGGCCCAGAAGGCCATCGCCGACGAGTTCGCCCTGGAGTTCAAGAACAACCTGCTCGAGCCGCTGGACGTGATCGACGATCTGGCCATCATCTCCCTGGTGGGGGATCGGATGCGCACCGCCAAGGGCGTGTCGGCCCGCTTCTTCAACTCCCTGGCCGAGGCGTCCATCAATATCGTGGCCATCGCCCAGGGCTCCAGCGAGCGCTCCATCTCGGCGGTGATCCGCAAGGAAAAGACCACCGAGGCGATCCGCGCCTGTCACCAGAACTTTTTCTCCAGCCGCCAGTTTATCGACGTGTTCCTGGTGGGTTGCGGCGGCGTGGGCGCGGCCCTGCTCGAGCAGATCCGCCGCCAGCAGCCGGTGCTGGAAGCCCAGGACATCGGTATCCGGGTGGTGGGCATCGCCAACTCCCGCAAGATGGCGCTGGACCGCCACGGCATCAACCTGAACGAGTGGCGCGACCGGCTGGAGCAGGCCCATGAGGCCTTCAGCCTGGAGCGGGTGGCCCGCCTGGTGGAAGACAGCCACCTGATCAACCCGGTGCTGGTGGACTGCACTTCCAACGAGCAGATCGCCGATCAGTACGCCGACTTCCTGGCCGCCGGCTTCCACGTGGTGACCCCCAACAAGAAGGCCAACACCGCCAGCCTGGACTACTACCGCGAGTTGCGCCGTACCGCCCGGGCCACCCGCCGCAAGTTCCTGTACGAAACCAATGTGGGCGCCGGCCTGCCGGTGATCGAGAACCTGCAGAACCTGATCCGCGCCGGCGACCAGTTGAAGGCGTTCGGCGGCATCCTGTCCGGCTCCCTGTCCTACATCTTCGGCAAGCTGGACGAGGGCATGAGCTTTGCCGACGCCACCCGCATCGCCCGGGAGAACGGCTTTACCGAGCCGGATCCCCGCGACGACCTCAACGGCATGGACGTGGCGCGCAAGCTGCTGATCCTGGCCCGGGAGGCGGGCATGGAACTCAGCCTGGACGACATAGAAGTGGAAATGGCGCTGCCGCCGGAGTTCGATGCCAGCGGCGATATCGACAGCTTTATGGCGCGGTTGCCGGAGGCCGACGCCTGGTTCGAGGCCAGGGTGGCCGAGGCCGCCGCCGAGGGCAAGGTGCTGCGTTACGTGGGCGCCATCGAAAACGGCCACTGCAAGGTTGCCATCAAGGCGGTAGATGGCGATGATCCCCTGTTCAAGGTCAAGGACGGTGAAAACGCCCTGGCGTTCTACACCCAGTATTACCAGCCGATCCCGCTGGTGCTGCGCGGTTACGGCGCCGGTGCCGATGTCACCGCCGCCGGCGTGTTCGCCGACCTGTTGCGCACCCATAACTGGAAGCAGGAGATCTGAATGAGTGTTGTTGCGTACGCCCCTGCCTCTACCGCCAACGTGAGCGTGGGTTTTGATGTACTGGGGGCCGCGCTGGCCCCCCTGGACGGCACCCTGCTGGGTGACCGCGTGTTCGTGGGCGAGACCGAGGGCGACTTCAACCTGGTCAATACCGGTCCCTTCGCCCACAAGCTGCCGGACGATTTCACCCAGAATATCGTCTACGACTGCTATGTGGCCTACGGCAAGGCGCTGGCGAAAAAGGGCCTCAGGCTCAAGCCGCTGGTGATGACCCTGGAGAAAAACCTGCCGGTGGGCTCGGGCCTGGGCTCCAGCGCCACCAGCATCGTCGCCGCCTTCGTGGCGCTCAACGCCTTCCACGACGAGGCCATGAGCGAGCACGAGCTGACCCTGTTGATGGGCGAGCTGGAAGGGCAGATTTCCGGTTCAGTTCATTATGACAATGTGGCACCCTGTCACCTCGGCGGCATGCAGCTGGTACTGGACGAAGCCGGCGTGGTCAGCCAGTCGCTGCCGGTGTTCGACGACTGGTACTGGGTGGTGTGCTACCCGGGCATAGCGGTGTCCACCTCGGCGGCGCGGGCCATCTTGCCGGCCCAGTACCGCCGCCAGGACTGCCTGGCCTACGGCCGCCGCCTGGCGGGCTTTGTGCATGCCAGCCACACCGGCCAGGAAAAGGTGGCCGCCGCCATGCTGAAGGACGTGATTGCCGAGCCCTACCGCGCCCAGCTGATCCCCGGCTTCAACGAGGTGCGCGAGCATGCCGCCACCATGGGGGCGCTGGCCACCGGTATTTCCGGCAGCGGCCCCACCGTGTTCTGCGTGATGAAGGATCTGCACCAGGCGGAAAAACTTAAAACTTGGCTGGCCGAGCATTTTATTCAGAACCAGGATGGCTTTTGCCATATTTGCAAACTCGATGCCCAAGGCGCACGGGTAACAGGAACGGAACTATGAAGCTGTACAACATCAAGGACAATAGCGAGACCATCAACTTTGCCGGTGCCGTCCGGCAGGGGCTGGGCCGGGGCCAGGGGCTGTTTTTCCCGGAAAGCCTGAACCCGCTGCCCAATGTGGACGCCCTGCTGGAGCTGCCGCTGGTGCCGCGCTCCGTGGCCATTCTGCAGCACCTGATCGGCGACGAAATTCCCGAAAGCACCCTGGCCGCCATGGTGGAGCGGGCCTTCACCTTCCCGGCGCCGCTGGTGAAGGTGGACGACCACACCTACGCCCTGGAGCTGTTCCACGGCCCGACCCTGGCGTTCAAGGACTTCGGTGGCCGCTTTATGGCCCAGTGCCTGGCCACCCTGAGCGACGACGGCAAGATCACCATCCTCACCGCCACCTCCGGCGACACCGGCGCCGCCGTGGCCCACGCCTTCTACGGCCTGCCCAACATCGAGGTGGTGATCCTCTACCCCGAAGGCAAGATCAGCCCGCTGCAGGAGAAGCTGTTCACCACCCTGGGCGGCAACATCCGTACCTTCGCGGTGCAGGGTGACTTCGACGCCTGCCAGGCGCTGGTCAAGCAGGCGTTTGATGACGAAGAGCTGAAAGCCGCGGTGGGCCTCAACTCCGCCAACTCCATCAACATCAGCCGACTGGTGGCCCAGGTGTGCTACTACTTCGAGGCGGTGGCCGAGCTGCCCGCCGAGCAGCGCCACAAGGCGGTCATCGCCGTGCCTTCGGGCAACTTCGGCAACCTCACCGCCGGCCTTATCGCCAAGGCGCTGGGCCTGCCGGTGAAGCGTTTCGTGGCCGCCACCAACGCCAACGACACGGTGCCGCGCTACCTGGAAAGCGGCAACTGGGATCCCCACGCCACCGTGGCCACCCTGTCCAACGCCATGGACGTGAGCCGGCCCAACAACTGGCCGCGGGTGGAAGAGCTGTGCCGGGTCAAGGGTTGGAAACTGTCCGACATCGCCTCCGGCGCCCTCAATGACGAGCAGACCAAAGACGCCCTCAAGCGCTTGTTCGCCCAGGGCTATCTGTGCGAGCCCCACGGCGCCATTGCCTGGGAACTGCTCAACAAGGAGCGGGGCAAGGACGAGGTGGGCATCTTCCTGTGCACCGCCCATCCGGCCAAGTTCAAGGAGAGCGTGGACGAGATCCTGGGCCAGGACATCCCGCTGCCCGGCCCCCTGGCCAAGCACGGCGCCATGGAGTCCCTGTCCGAGGTGATCCCCGCCGACTTCGCGGCCCTGAAAGCCAAGATGATGAAATAACCCATCCGGAGCGCGGGCGGCCCCCCGCGCTCCAAGTTGTGCACCTATCCCTGGAGCGCAGGCGGCTCGCCTGCCTTGCCGCGCAGCGGCAACATGGAAAAAGGGCGAAGGCATGTATCGTTGCCTTCGCCCTTTTTTATGGTTATTCGACCAAACCCGGCGCCGGGTCATGTAGGGTCGACTTCAGTCGACCAACTGCTATCCGTCATCGCTGCAAGTGTTTGTAAGAGATCTCTCAATAAGGCTAGGGATAAGGCGGTTTGTGGCCGTGGAATTTGGTCATAAATCCATTTATCTCTTTGTTATTTAATGATTTTCATATGATGCTTGTTTTTTGCTCGGCCAAGATCCCGTCCCTGGTAAATTGAGCCGGGCCGGTAAATCCGTATAGTTAATACCAACAGCAAGGCAGGCTGGCTTGTCAGGAAGACAAACGGCAGGAAGGCCTTAAGGAACCACCGGCAGGAGCCGGAGCAAGGATTAAGGAAGCGGTGTCGGAGCGGAAGCCGGCAGCCAGGAGGCAAGGGACCAGGCCCGGATGGCCAAGGGGATGACCGAGGGAAAGGTCAGGGATACCTCCAGGACGGAGCGGTTGGCAACAGGACGCGGCCAGTCAGGATGACGCAGGATGACCCCGACGGAACGGGAAGGGGAAGGCTCGGGACGGGTCAGGTCAGGGATTGCAGGGAGCAACCAGGTTCAGGGAACAAACCGACGACACCAAAAGGGGCGGCCACAGGCTGCCCCTTTTCTATTGCGCTTTTGTCCGTATCATGGGGCTACCCCCGGCTTGTCGGCTTATGTTAACTTGTACGACCAGTTGAGTTAATCGGGTAACAAGCCATGAGTCAGGCATTGGATGAGTTATTGACGCTGCTGGCGCTGGAGCCGCTGGATGACGGCCTCTATCGCGGCCAGAGCCGGGATCTGGGCTTTCGCGCCGTGTTCGGCGGCCAGGTGATGGGGCAGGCGCTGGCGGCGGCCAAGTACACCCTGCAGCCGGAGCGGCCGGTGCATTCCTTCCACTCCTATTTCCTGCGGCCGGGGGACGTCAACAAACCCATCATCTACGACGTGGAGAAGATCCGCGACGGCAAGACCACCTCCACCCGCCGGGTGCAGGCGCTGCAATACGGCAAGCCCATCTTCTACATGACCGCCTCCTTCCAGGAGCCGGTGGACGGCTTTGAGCACCAGGCGCCCATGCCTCAGGTGGCGGGGCCGGAGGGATTGGTCCCCGAGAGCGAGCGCATCGCCGCCCTGTCCGCCTTCCTGCCGGAGCGGGTCAAGGACAAGCTGTTGTCGGAAAAACCGATAGAGATCCGCCAGGTCAACTACGTCAACCCCATGAAGCCGGAGAAGATGGCGCCGGTGCGCCATATCTGGCTCAAGGCCAACGGCCGGCTGCCGGACGATCCGCGTATCCACAAGTACCTGCTGGCCTATGCCTCCGACTTCAACTTTTTGCCCACCGCCCTGATGCCCCACGGCCACTCCTTCTGGGAGCCCCAGCTGCAGGTGGCGACCATCGATCACTCCATGTGGTTCCACCAGGACTTCCGCTTCGACGACTGGATCCTCTACGCCATCGAAAGCCCGCGCGCCGTGGCCGGCCGGGGGCTGGTGCAGGGGCATTTCTTTACCCGCGACGGCAAGCTGGTGGCCTCGGCGATGCAGGAGGGCATTATCCGCCCCCGCACGGAATAATCAGGCACTGTTTTAATGGTGGTCATCTCCGCGAAGGTGGGGCTTGCAGGCGCCGGAGGCAGCTTTTAAGCTAGGCGCCAGGTTTTATTTTTCTTCAACGGACACTCCCCATGACCCTGACCTGGAACCAGGTAATAGGCCACGAGAAAGAGCAGCCCTACTTTCAGCAGGCAATGGCCTTCGTCAAGCAGGAGCGCGGCGCGGGCAAGGTGATCTACCCGCCCCAGCAGGATATCTTCAACGCCTTCAAATACACCGAACTGGGTGAGGTGAAGGTGGTGATGCTGGGCCAGGATCCCTACCATGGCCCCAACCAGGCCCATGGCTTGTGTTTTTCGGTGCTGCCGGGGGTGCGGGTGCCGCCTTCGCTGCAGAACATGTACAAGGAGCTGAGCGCCGACATCCCCGGTTTTCGCATCCCCAACCACGGTTGCCTCGAGTCCTGGGCCCGGCAGGGGGTCTTGATGCTCAATACGGTGCTGACGGTGGAGGCCGGCAAGGCCCACTCCCATGCCCGGCTGGGTTGGGAAACCTTTACCGATCACGTGATCCGGGCGGTCAACGAGCACTGCCAGGGCGTGGTGTTCCTGCTGTGGGGCAGCCATGCCCAGAAGAAGGGCGCCATGATCGACCGCCAGCGGCACCATGTGCTGGCCGCGCCCCATCCCAGCCCCTTGTCGGCCCACCGCGGTTTTCTCGGTTGCCGGCATTTCTCCAAAACCAACGAGTTGCTCGCGCAGCAGGGCAAGGCGCCCATCGACTGGCAGTTGCCGACCGAGCTGTGAAATAGGGGGCCCACCGCACCGTTTTTGGAGTGCGGGCGGCCCGCCCGCATGGGTGTTGCACCCAGGGCAAAGGTTCCCGCTGTGCTCCTGTTGTAGGGTCGACTTCAGTCGACCGAACCACGGCGCCGGTGGTGGGGAGGTCCACTGAAGTGGACCCTACAGTGGACCCTACGGTTGGAGTAAGAGCAAAAAAGGCGCCCGCGGGCGCCTGAAAATATTTTCTTCGTGCTCTACAGCTCAAGCTCTTCCAGGTTGCCTTCGTATTCGAAGGCGCAGTCGAGCAGCTGAAGTTCTTTTTGTAAGCGCTTTTTGTCCTTCAATGCTTCTATTTCCCGCCATTTACGCTTTTTGGCGGGTTCACGCGATGTTCCGCGCGCGGACCGTTCAACCACAAACTCCTGATCTTCGAAGCTGAACCTTTCCATGGGGCTCCCTCCTGTTGGCTATCAGTTGCAGTCACATTTGGATATATCACAGTCCGTTCTAAAATAAAACTTGGTTATGACACTTTTATTATGCTTGGCCCGGAAGATGCTCCGGATGAGCAAAAGGACGGCCGGAGGGGCCAGGGAAGGGGGGAGAAACAAAGCGGCCGCCGGGGAATGGCGGCCGCGGCATGGGGGGCGCCGGGCTTACAGCATTTCTTTCAGCATGGCTTCCAGCTTGCCCTGGTCGATGGCGAAGTTGCGGATGCCTTCGGCCAGTTTCTCGGTGGCCATGGCGTCCTGGTTCTGCTCCCAGCGGAACTCGGCTTCGGTCATGGGGGCCGGGCGGGTCTGGCTGGCGCCCTGATCCTTAAGCTTCTGTACCACCTCGCCTTCGGCCTGGCTCAGCTCCGCCAGCAGGTCGGGGCCTATGGTCAGGCGGTCGCAACCGGCCAGCTCGAGGATTTCGCCGGTGTTGCGGAAGCTGGCGCCCATCACCACGGTCGCATAGCCGTGGGCCTTGTAGTAATCGTAGATGCGGCTCACGGAGAGCACGCCCGGATCTTGTGCCGGGGCGTATTCCTTCTGGTCGGTGTTTTTCTTGTACCAGTCGAGGATACGGCCCACGAAGGGGGAGATCAGGTAGGCGCCGGCCTCGGCACAGGCCCGGGCCTGGGCGAAGCTGAACAGCAGGGTCAGGTTGCAGTTGATGCCTTCCTGCTCCAGCACCTCGGCGGCGCGGATGCCTTCCCAGGTGGAGGCCAGCTTGATCAGGATGCGTTCGCGGCCAACACCGGCTTGGCTGTACAGGGCGATCAGGCGGCGTGCCTTGGCGATGCTGGCCTGGGTATCGAAGGACAGGCGGGCATCCACCTCGGTGGAGATGCGCCCGGGGACGATCTTGAGGATTTCACAGCCGATGTTGACCGCCAGCTTGTCGGAGGCGTCGACCAGTTGTTGGGCGGCGTCCTGGCTCTGGGACTTGGCCCAGGCCACGGCGTCTTCCAGCAGCGGGCGGTACTCCGGGATCTGGGCCGCTTTCAGGATCAGGGAGGGGTTGGTGGTGGCGTCTTGCGGTTGATACTTGCGGATGGCTTCGATGTCGCCGGTATCGGCTACGACGGTAGTCAGTTTTTTCAGTTGGGTCAGTTTATCGGCCATTGATGGTAAGGTCCTTTGCTCTGGTTCGGGCCCCTTTGGGGTACAGGGCCACAGTATCCCTTATTCGGGCCACTAAAATAAAGTGACCTCGGGAAAGAGCTGAACAGGGGGTCAGACAAGGGGAGGGGGGAGAGAAAGCCCCGGAAAATCAGGGTGAGATGAAATTTCGAACCATGGTTTTTTGTTAGTGATATATTTTGATCTTTTGGTCAAATCGTTTGTTTTTTGATAAAAAAGACCGGTTTCTTTAGACGGTTATAATTTAGTGTGATCTGTGTCACATGGCGATTTTTGCGCATTGTGCTAGATTCCGTGCGCTGCGGACCAGAGAAGATGATAACCATTCTTATCTGGTAAATGAATGCTCAAATTTTGGAGAAGCAGAGACACGCCAATGGATATTATTATCGCCTTTATCAACGACCTGCTCTGGGGCACGGTACTGATCTACCTGCTGCTGGGTGTCGGGGTATTCTTCACCCTGCGCCTGGGCTTTATTCAGTTTCGCCATTTCGGCCACATGTTTTCCGTGCTCAGGAACAGTCGCAAGTCCGATGCGGCGGGTATCTCGTCCTTCCAGGCCCTCTGTACCAGCCTGGCGGCCCGGGTAGGCACCGGCAACCTGGCCGGTGTGGCCGTGGCCCTGTACCTGGGCGGGCCGGGCGCCATCTTCTGGATGTGGGTCATCGCGCTTATCGGCATGTCCACCGCCTTCGTGGAGAGCACCCTGGCCCAGCTGTACAAGGTAAAGGATGAAGACGGCAACTACCGGGGCGGCCCCGCCTATTACATGGAGAAGGGCCTGGGCTTGCGCTGGATGGGCGTGCTGTTCGCCATTTTCCTGATCATCGCCTTCGGCCTGGTGTTCAACGCGGTGCAGGCCAACTCCATCAGCGCCGCCATGGACGTGGCCTTCGGCATCCCCCACTGGGCCACCGGCCTGGCGCTGGTGGTACTGGCCGGCCTTATCATCTTCGGCGGCCTGCGCACCATCGCCCGCTTCGCCGAACTGGTGGTGCCGGTGATGGCCCTGGCCTACCTGCTGATTGCCTTGGTGGTGGTGGCAATCAACATTACCGAGCTGCCCGGTGTGCTGAGCCTGATCGTCAAGTCGGCCTTCGGCCTGGAACAGGCCGGCGGCGGCGCCATGGGCTATGCCATTTCCCAGGCCCTGATCAACGGCATCAAGCGCGGCCTCTTCTCCAACGAGGCGGGCATGGGCTCGGCCCCCAATGCGGCGGCCTCGGCCACGCCCTATCCGCCCCATCCGGCGTCCCAGGGGTATGTACAGATGCTGGGGGTCTTTACCGACACCATCGTTATCTGTACCTGCACCGCCTCCATCATTTTGCTGTCGGGCCAGTTTGAACCCGGCTCCGGGGTGACCGGCATCGAGCTGACCCAGCGGGCGCTGTCCCACGAGGTGGGCAACTGGGGCAACACCTTTATCGCCATCGCCATCCTGTTCTTTGCCTTCACTTCCATAGTGGCGAACTACGCCTATGCGGAGAACAACCTGATCTTTCTGGAGCACAACCACAAGGCCGGCCTGCTGGTATTCCGCCTGTTCGTGCTGGGCATGGTGATGTTTGGATCCATTGGCGAACTGCCCACCATCTGGGCCATGGCGGACGCGTCCATGGGCATGATGGCGTTGACCAACCTGGTGGCGATACTGCTGCTGTCGGGCGTGGCCATCAAGCTGGCGCGGGATTACAACGACCAGCTCAAGCTTGGCAAGGTGCCGAGCTTCGACCCGACCAAGTACCCGGAGCTGAACCGTCAGCTCGAAGAAGGGATCTGGGACAAGAAATAACCGCCCGGGGACTGGGTCGGCCAGTCCCTAGAGCACCGATCAGCCTAAAAATTAGGCAGCGACGTTTCTTGGGGCGCGGGCGGCCCGCCCGCATGAGGGTGGCACCGAGGTGGGCGAAGGCACGGCCTAATCGGCGGTGCCTATTTTGCCTCGAGCCTTTTTAAACCTGCGGTGTGGTAGGCCAACCCGAGGGTTCGCGCTGTGCGCGAATGCAGGCGAGCCGCCTGCGCTCCATTATGTTCACGTCTCAGGGCTGCTCGCCCACCAGAAACTGCTTGCTGATGGTCCTGAACTGCTCGGTGCCGGCGCGGTGCAGCAACTCGAACACCACCATCTCCCGGCTGACGATCCGGGCGCCGGCATCGCGCATGCGGGCCAGGCCAAGCTGCCGGTTTTCCTCGGTACGGCTGCCCACCGCATCCGCCACCACGAACACTTCCTTGCCCGCCTTCAGCAGATCCATCACCGTCTGCAGCACGCAGACATGGGTCTCCATGCCGCAGACGATCACCTGAGGGTAGTGCTGCCAGTGCGCCGGCAGGCAGTCGGCGGCTACCACCGAGAAGTGCATCTTTTCCACTACTTCGGGCTGGTCCACCAGGACGGTGAGGGCGCCCTGGGTGTGGCCCAGCCCCCTGGGATACTGCTCGGTAAACAAAATGGGGGTGCCGAGCGCCTGGCAGGCCGAGATCAGCCACTGGATACGGGCACTCAGCCGCTCGCCGTGGTCGATGGCCGGGATCAGCTTCTCCTGCACGTCGATCACCATCAGTGCCGCCTTATCAAATTCCATCAACATCCTGTTCTCCCTCTCTGTCTGGTTGCCGTTAGTATGACCCTTTTGCCGGGCAAAGAAAAAGGGCGCCGCGGCGCCCCCTGGTCACATTGGTCCTGATCAGACCTTGAACTCCCCCAGCAGACTGTGCTGGCGCTGCATCTGCTCCAGCATGGCCTGGCAGTGGCGCACCTGGGCGATGGCGCCGCTGGCCACATCCTGGCTGATGTCGCGGATATTGGTGGTGTTCTGGTTGATCTCCTCGCTGGTGGCGCTCTGCTCTTCCGCCGCGGTGGCGATCTGCAGGTTCATGTCGTTGATGTGGCTGATGGCCTGACGGATCCGGGCCAGCACCTCGTTGGCCTCGGCGGCGTCCACCGAGGTCTGGGCGGCCAGCTCTTGGCTCTGCTTCATCTTGTTTTCCGCCAGCCTGACCCCGGCCTGCAGCCGCTCGATCATGTCGCCGATCTCCTGGGTCGACTGCTGGGTGCGGGAGGCGAGCGAGCGCACCTCGTCGGCCACTACCGCGAAGCCCCGGCCCGACTCACCGGCGCGAGCAGCCTCGATGGCGGCGTTGAGGGCCAGCAGGTTGGTCTGCTCGGCGATGCCGGTGATCACCGAGAGGATGGACTCGATATTGCGGCTCAGCTGGGCCAGCTCGTTGACCGAGGCCATGGTGTCTTCCATGTCGGCGGCCAGCCGTTCCACCGCCTGGGTGGAGCGGGACACTACCAGGGCCCCCTGTTCGGTTTCCTGGTTGGCGGCGTTGGCGGCCTCGGCGGCGTTCTGGGCGTGCTGGGCCACCTCGGTGGCGGTGGCGGCCATCTCGTGCATGGCGGTGGCCAGCTGATCCAGCTCCTGCAACTGCAACTGCAGCTGGTTCTCCGCCTGCTCCGACTGGCCGGAAGTCTGGCCGATGCTGGCCTTCAGCTTGTCGGAGCTGTCCATCACCTCGCCGATCAGCTTCTGCAGGTGACCAAGGAAGCCGTTGAACTCGTTGGCCACCAGGCCGAAGTCGTCCCGGCGCACTATGGGCAGGCGTTTGGTCAGATCGCCCTGGCCGCCGTTGATGTCCTTCAGGGACTGGTGCAGGCCGCCCAGCGGCTTGAGCAGGCTGGTCATCAGCAGGATCAGCAGGGTCATGCTGATGGCCACGCCCAGCACCGCGATCAGCAGCGCCTGCCATTGCAGGCGATCCGCCTGGGCCATGACGGCGGCTTCATCCAGCACCACCCCTATATACCACTTGGCGCTTTTCAGCTCCGACAGCGGGGTGAAAGACACCCAATGGGGCTTGCCGCCCAGGTCGTAGCTGGCCATGGTGCTGCTCAGGGCCGGTTGCTTGCCCTCGAACAGCTCGGTGAGGGACTTGCCGTTCAGCTCCGACCGGGGATGGGAGATGATATTGCCGTTTTCGGCCACCAGAAAGGCATAACCGGCGCCGTTGAAGTCGATGACGTTAATGGCGTCGGCCACCGTCTGCAGGCTGAGATCGCCGCCGAAGGCGCCCAAGGGGCGGCCCTGGTCGGTGATCTTGGCCACGGCGGAGATCAGGATCTCACCGGTGGTGGCGTCGGGGTAGGGCTCGGTCAGGGCGGCCCGGGGGGAGGCCATGGCCACCGCATACCAGGGACGCTGGCGGGCATCCCAGCCGGGAGGGTTCCAGCCGGGATCGCTGCCGATGGGGCGGCCGTTCTGGCTGTCGAGACCGCCGAACACGAGGATGAACTCGTCCTTCAGCAGGGGGAGCCTGAAGGTGCGCAGCACCTGCTCCGGGCTGAAGTCGCCGTCGATATTCTGGGCCACCATGTCGATAAGACCGAGTTTGGCGTTGAGCCAGCTTTCGATCTGCTTGGCCAGGGTCGAGCTGGTTTCGCCGATGGCGGCGGCGGTCTGGGTGCGCAGGGCGTCCCTTACCTGGGAGAGCTGCATCCAGGACAGGATGCTGACGGTAACGAGCAGCACGGCGGCGGCGGTGAGTCCTACTTTATGGGCTATTTTCATACAACTGGGTCCCTGTAGTTATTGTCTGGTCGAGAGCGGCTTATACTTTAGTCGCATAGAGCAGAGTAACATACTGAAAAAAATTCATTTTTTGCAATATTCTGCGCTAGAGCACAGTTTCTTTCCGGGTTTCCCGCACCGTTGTATTGCCAATTGAAACCTTCTCTGGCGGCAATGACAACGGGGGCATTTTTATCTTATCGGCAGCATCCAGCCCCTCTTGATTAGTGACTGCTTTCGATTTATCTATAAGGCCCCTGTCGTCCCCTTGTCGTGACGACAAGGGTATTCATCTGGTTCTTGTAGAGGAGAAGACACCGGCCAGCCGCGTCAGAGGCATTCGCCCTGTACGCCAACCCTTTCTCTCGTTTTCCGCATCGACGGAGCCTGCTCCGTCCCCCTGATCCAACCCTGTTCCTGTTTCGTCACTGTTTAGTTTTGCCAGGAGGTAAGGCGTTAATGAGTGGTGGCAATCCCTGTCTGACCTGCGGCGCCTGTTGCGCCTTTTTTCGTGTTTCCTTTTATTGGGGAGAAATTCACAGCGAGTTCCAGGTGCCCGAAGACCTGACCGAGCCGGTAAGTCCCAGCCGGCTGGCGATGCGGGGCACCAACCAGCCCGGCCCGCGCTGCGTGGCGCTGGAGGGGGAGGTGGGCGACTGCGTGTCCTGCCGCATCTATCCCAACCGGCCCAGTCCCTGCCGGGAGTTCGAGGCCTTTGATGCGGACGGCGCCTGTAACCGGGCCCGGGCGGCCTACGGGCTGCCTCCCCTGGGCAACAATCCGGTCGCGGCTTAAGGCTCGGAATTCGTTGGTGTTTCGGACATTGTCCGGTAGGCTGAAGGCAATGCCATCAAGGAGTGTGCTTATGGAAATGCTTTCCGCCCTCGAACAAAGGGTGATCGGTTGCCTGATTGAAAAACAGGTTTCCACTCCCGAAGTGTATCCGCTGACCCTCAATTCCCTGGTGAATGCCTGCAACCAGAAGAGCAACCGCGATCCGGTGATGAACCTGGGCGAAAAGGAGGTGCAGTCGGTACTGAACACCCTGATCGCCCGGCGCCTGGTCAACAACGTGGCCGGCTTCAACGCCCGGGCTGCCAAGCTCCAGCACCGTTTCTGCAACACCGAGTTCGGTGAGCTGCAGTTCAGCCCCGGTGAACTGGCCATCGTCTGCGAGCTGCTGCTGCGCGGCCCCCAGACCCCGGGAGAGCTGCGCAGCCGCACCCCGCGGCTGCACCAGTTCGACGACGTGACCCAGGTGGAAGCCTGCCTGCAGGCACTTATCGACAAGGGCCCCTTCGTGGTTAAACTGCCGCGCCAGCCCGGCAAGCGGGAGTCCCGCTACGCCCACCTGTTCGGCAATACCGACTACGCCGCGCTCGACGCCGAGCAGGGGCAGGAGCCGGTTGCTCAGGACCGGGAGGCCGAGCTGCAGGCGCGCATCCATGAGCTGGAAGCGGAGGTGCAGCGCCTGCAGGCGCGCATCGCCGAGCTGGAAGGCTAGGCGTCGGAGCGCGGGCCGCCCGCCCGCGCCCCAATTTACTGCCTAAGTTTTAAACTATATGGCGTGCTAGGCCGCCTGCCGGCCTGTCTTTTCCCCGGTGTCCCGCAAGGGGGCCAGCATCTTTTCCATGCCGTTGATCACGTTCAGGTTGGCCTGCTCCATGCCTTGCAGGGCGGCCAGCGCCTGAGGGTACTCCCGGGCGTAATAGTGCCGGATGGCATCCCGGGCAAAGCGGTGCATGGCCTGGTGCGGGGTTTCCAGCGCCCGGTAGTCGGCGTTGCCGGCAAAGAGCGTCTTGCCTTCTCCCTGGTAATACCATTGCCCGAGCCGGCACTGGGTTTCGTCGGGGATCTGTTCGGGCCGGCTGTCGGACTGTTCCATGAACACCCGGTAGACTTCGAGCTTGAGCTGCAGCTCTTCGATATTGGCCAGTTCAACGCCGGACAGACGGGCGGCGTCCACCACGGCGCGCTCCATGTGGTGGGCCAGGCGGTTGAGCCGGGTCATGTCGTCGGCGGCGGTGCCGGATTCTTCGGCGCACAGCCTGGCCAGACGGGCGCTTTCGGTCATGGCGGTACGGGTGCTGTGGGTTTCCTGCTGGATGGCGTCCACCAGGCCCGCTATCTCGGTGGTGGCATTGCCGGTACGCTCGGCCAGTTTGCGTACTTCATCGGCCACCACGGCAAAGCCCCGGCCGGCTTCCGCCGCCCGGGCCGCCTCGATGGCGGCATTGAGCGCCAGCAGGTTGGTTTGATCCGCAACTTCGCGGATCAACTGCACGATGCGCCCGATCTGGCCGGCCTGCTGCGACAACCGCTCCACGCCATCGGCGGTGGTGTCGGTGGTGGCGGAGAGGGTGTGCAGATTGTCGGCGATGCCGCCCAGTATGGTCTTGGCCCGCTCCGACTGGCCGGCCGCACTGATGGCGGTGGCCTGCTCCCGATCCAGGTTGCTGGACAGGCTGCCGAAGGAAAAGCACAGACCATCCAGCGACTGGCCGAAGCTGGCCATGCTGCCAAAAACCCCTTGGCTCAGCAGTTGCCGGTCTTCCAGTTCGGCGACCCTCGCTTGCCGTTCGGCCAGCTCCCGTTCCTTGTCGGCCAGCGCCGTTGTCAGTTGCTGCAACTGTTGCCGTTGTTGCTGGCATTGCTGTTCCAGCTCCGCCAGTCGTGCCCTGTTCCGTTTAAAAAGCATGCAATTTCTCCGCTCCGTCCGACGACCTTTGAATGTTAACAAAATAATCATCCCAGATGCATCATTTAGTGCATGCTTTTCCTGCCCGGATCCCGGTTCAGGGCGTTGACAGCTGCTCGGCCAGGCCCTGGGCGCCTTCGGGCAGGCCGACCTGTTGCACCAGCAGCCGGCCCTGCTCGTCCAGTACCGTGATGGCATTGGAGTGGGAGATCTCGCCGTCGGCCTGGCTCAGGTACTGGATATTGAGCGCCATGGCCAGTTCGCGCACGTTGTCATCGGTGCCGCTCAGCAGGGTCCAGTGTTCATCCAGGCCGCGGTGCTCGGCGAAGTGCCGCAATACCTTGGGGGTGTCCCGCCCCGGGGTGAGCGACACCAGCACAAAGCCGAGTCCGGCCTGCTGTGCCGGGGTCAGCACTTTCTGCACCGCCTGCAGGTTGGACACTATCACCGGGCAGGCGGTGGCGCAGTCGGTATAGATAAAGCCCAGCAGTTGTTTCTTGCCGGCCAGCTCCCGCAACTGGAGCCGCTCTCCCCGGCTGTCCTGCCAGGGGGCATCGAGCTGGTAGACGGAGTCGCCGGGCAGGGCTGCCTGGAGGTTAAAGGCGGCCAGCCAGATCAGCAGTAGCCATGGTTTCATCGGTTGTCTCCTGTGCACAACGAAATCCCAGGTTGCCCAGGGTGTAGGGAGCCTTCAGGCTGGAACGAAAGCCGAAACGCATGAAGGCGGCATAATCGGACGGATCGGCGCTGCCGGCGGCACCGGAGCCGCAGAACATGCCCTGATCCAGGCTGCTGTCACCGCGGGATTCGCCGGTGACCAGGGTGGAGTTGAAATCCCGGGTCCATTCCCACACCAGCCCGTGCAGATCCTGCACCTGCCAGTAGTTGGCCGGGCTCTGACCGACCTCGGCCAGGCTGGCGGTGGCCGGGCGGGCATACCAGGACAGGATGCGGCGGCTATAGTCCGGTTCACTGCTGCCGTTGGCGGCCTGCTCCGAGGCCTGGGCGGCGAACTCCCACTCCGCCACCGTGGGCAGCTGCTTGCCCTGGGCCTGGCAGTAGGCGCTGGCCGCAAACCAGGACACATGGGTGACCGGCTGGGCTGCCTGCTCGGGGGAGGGCTGCTCCCCCGGCCAGTGCTTGAGGTAGTTGGGCTCGGCAAAGAGGGCGGGAACCCGCCCTTTTTGCCAGCGGGGATGAGCGGCCACGAAGTCGGCGAACTGCCGGTTGGTGACCGGGGTGACATCCAGCCGGAACGGCGCCACCCGGGTAAGCGGGCTGTCCTTGCTGAGATACAGTGGCCGAATCTCCCCACCGGGCAGGTCGGCCATCTGCAGCGCCGCTAGAGCAATCAGCAGCGCGGGGTTCATCAGTGGGCGCTCCCTTCCATTACGATGGGCTTGCCTTCCTCGCGGCGCTTGGCCACCTGCTCGGGGGTGATCTCGCCGCCCTTGTTGTCCCAGCTGTTGAGCACGTAGGTCAGCACGTTGGCCACGTCTTCGTCGGACAGGCGCATGGCGGGCATGATGCTGTCGAAGGCCTGGCCGTTGACCTTGATCGGGCCCTTGAGGCCGTGCAGCACCACGTCGATGGCGCGGGTCGGGTCTTCATTGAGGAAGTCGGAGGCGGCGACCGGCGGGAAGGCGCCGGGGATGCCTTCGCCGCTGCCCTGGTGGCAGGCCTGGCAGTTGGCCTCATAGGCGCGCTTGCCGTACATCATCCGCTCTTCCTTGTTCTTGGCGGTGACCTTGGGATGGCCGTTGGGCATCACCTGCACCGCCGAGCCCTCGGGCAGGTAGACGTTGTCGGCTACCTTGCCGGAATAGACAATCTTGTCCTCGTCGCCCTCCACCGCCATCATGCCGAGCGCGCCCTTGTTGAAGGCGCGGAAGATGGAGTGATCCACCAGGATGAAGTTGCCGGGCACGTCCAGCTTGAATTCCACGGTGGCGGCACCGCCGGCGGGGACCAGGGTGGTCTGCACGTTGTGGTTGACCAGGTCGCCGCCTTCCACATAGACCTTGTCGAAGATTTCGCCGATGACGTGGAAGGACGACACCAGGTTGGGGCCGCCGTTGCCGACAAAGAGCCGCACCGTTTCGCCCACGTTGGCGGTGAGCGCCTTGTCGCCGTTGAGCGCGCCCACGGCGCCGTTGAACACCACGTAGTCCGCCTGCTCCTTGATCGCCTTGTCCATGTCGAAGGGCTGCAGGCCCTGCTCGCCATAGGCACCCTTGGTGTAGAAGTCGCCCTGCATCACGTAGTATTCCCGATCTACCGGCGGCAACCCTTCCTTCGGCTCCACCAGGATCAGGCCGTACATGCCGTTGGCCACGTGCATGCCCACCGGGGCGGTGGCGCAATGGTAGACATAGAGGCCGGGGTTGAGCGCCTTGAAGTTGAACACCGAGGTGTGGCCGGGAGCGGTGAAGGAGGCCGCCGCGCCGCCGCCGGGGCCGGTGACCGCGTGCAGGTCGATGTTGTGGGGCATCTTGGAGTCGGGGTGGTTGGAGAGATGGAACTCGACTTCATCCCCCTCGCGCACCCGCAGGAACTGGCCCGGCACCGAGCCACCGAAGGTCCAGAACATGTACTCCACCCCGTCGGCGATTTCCATCACCTTTTCCACCGTTTCCATCTTCACCACCACCTTGGCGGCATGATCCCGGGTGATGGGGGGCGGCACCAGGGGCGGCGAGGTCAGAACGGCTTCTTCCACCGGCAGGGTATTGGCCTGTACGGACAAGGCGAAGGTCATGCTGATGGCGGCGACAAGCTTACTCAGTTTCATGGGATGCTCCCTGCGCTTTGGCGCTTATTGTTGGTTGAACTTAATCTGCATTTCATATGTAAGTTTGTTCCTGGCATTGTCAAACAGGGCTGATTTGGATCAACAAATGCCCTTGTACCTCCCAGGAGGGAGGCGGCGGTGTGCAAAATATCGACATGGCGCACAGTTTTGGCGGACAAAGGCATGGTTTTTTCCTGCTCCTTTGTCATGCCGACAAGGTTTCGTTTGGACTTTGTCGGCAGGGCAGGCGTCAGGAGCTGGCCCTGGCGAGCAAGTGACCACTGTTGTTGGCGGCCATTCGCTCCTAGAATCCGCCAAGGCGTTCCCGTTGGGGGAGCGTTATCCGGTTACAGAAGGAGTGAAGGATGAAGAAAGCCAGCATGATCGCCGCGGCCTGCACCCTGTGGGCCTTGTCCGGCGCCCTCTACGCCCAGGAGGCCCCCCCGGTGGAGGAAACGCCGGTAGAGGAAACCCTGGTAGAGGAGACCCTGGTAGAGGAAACGCCGGTAGAAGAAAACCTGGCGGAAGAGCCGGCGCCCGAGCAAACGGAAGAAGTAACCGAAGGCGCCGTGATCAGCGCGGCCAGCGCCGAGACCCTGCAGCGGGTATACGACAAGCTGACCATCAAGGTGGAAGAAGGCGAAGCGTCCGAGCGGGCCCTGGAGGCCATAGCGCACGCCCAGCAGGTCAGCCAGCACGGTGCCATCACCTCCGCGGCGGCCAAGGCGAAGGAGCCGGGCCAGGGCAACGGCATCGCTGCCCAGGGTGAAAGCCGCTCCTCCATGGGGGCAGCCAGCAGTGGCGGCCGAGGCGGCAACGGCGGCGACAATGGCGGCGGCAACGGCAACGGCAACGGCAACGGCAACGGCAACGGCGGCGGCGGCGGCAACGGCCGGGGGTGAGCCCCGGACACCAGGCCCTCTTTTCATCCTCTGAGCAAACTGTCAGAATAGGCGTCTCTTGGGGGAGTAATCGTTCGGCAACCGCCGAAACCACTGTCAACAATCTCTGAGCCAAAGGCTTATGGCAGTGGTGTCCTGATGGATTGATGAGACCTGAGACAGCGTGACTTGCCGGGCGGGAAGTCACGATGTCTCCGGTATCCATGATCCCGCCCTGAAGAGCGCCTATGAAACACAACACACCCTTCTGCTGCCTTGTCACCCCGGCCCAAGGGGGAACCTGCTTATGCTGATGTCCTTGGTCGCCATTGTGCTGGGCCTGGCCGTGCTGGTCTGGAGTGCCGACCGTTTTGTGGACGGAGCCTCGGCCACCGCCCGGTACGCCGGCATGCCCCCCCTGCTCATCGGCATGGTGATTGTCGGCTTCGGCACCTCGGCGCCGGAGATAGTGGTGTCTATCATTTCAGCCATGGAAGGAAACCCCGGCCTTGCCCTGGGCAACGCCTATGGCTCCAATATCGCCAATATCGGCCTTATCCTGGGCCTGACCGCCCTGATAAGCCCCATCGCCGTGCATTCCCAGGTGTTGCGCAAGGAACTGCCGATCCTGCTGCTGATCACCCTGCTGTCTCTTTCCCTGTTGTGGAACGGCTGGCTGGCCCGCACCGATGCCCTGGTGCTGCTCGGTGTCTTCGTGCTGCTGATGGGCTGGAGCATCTGGCAGGGACTGAAGGACGGTGCCGACGCCATGGCGGCGGACGAAACCAGGGAGCTGGACGACAACCAAATGACCCTCAAGCAGGCGTTGTTCTGGCTGGTGGCCGGCCTGGTGCTGCTGATCATCAGCTCGCGCATCCTGGTGTGGGGCGCGGTCAACGTGGCCCAGGCCTTCGGGGTGAGCGATCTTATCATCGGCCTGACCATAGTGGCGGTGGGCACCTCGCTGCCGGAGCTGGCGTCTTCCATCGCCGCCATCCGCAAGAACGAGCATGATCTGGCCATCGGCAACGTGATCGGCTCCAACCTGTTCAATACCCTGGCGGTGGTCGGCCTGGCCGGCATCATCCATCCGCTGGAGGTGGCGGCCGAGGTGATCAGCCGCGACTTTATGGTGATGGGTGCCCTGACCCTGTCGCTGTTCGTGCTGGGCTACGGGTTCAGCGGCCGCCAGGGCCGCATCAACCGGGTGGAAGGCGGCCTGCTGTTGGCTGCCTATATCGGCTACACCAGCTGGCTGGCGCTGGGCGTGCTTGGCACCGCCTGATCCTGGCGAGCCGGCGGCCTGGCCGCGTGGCGGGAGCATGGATGTTTTTTCATCCGTGCTCCGGACGTTGGCACAGCCTGTCACTGTTATTCAAAGGGAGGAAATCATGGCAATTAGCGAACAGGATAAACGGCACCTGCGCCGTTGCGTGGAGCTGGCGGCACAGGCGCTGGCGGCGGGGGATCAGCCGTTCGGTTCCGTGCTGGTGGGGGCGGATGGCGCCGTATTGGCGGAGGATCGCAACCGCATCCACAGCCGCGAGCCCACCTGGCACCCGGAAATCGCCCTGGCGCGCTGGGCCGCCGAACACCTCACCGAGCAGGAGCGCGCCGCCGCCATTCTCTATACCTCGGGCGAGCACTGTCCCATGTGCTCCGCCGCCCACGCCTGGGTGGGACTGGGGCGCATCGTTTACGCTTGCTCGGCCGAGCAGTTCGGCCAGTGGTGCCAGGAGTGGGGCCTGCCGGCTTCGCCGGTCGCGCCGCTGTCCATCCAGCAGGTGGCGCCGAGCATAGCAGTGGACGGCCCCGAGCCCGAGCTGGCGGCACAGCTGCGCGAGCTGTACCGGCGTTGTTTTGGCATTGAGAGCAAGGACTAGGCCCCGCTTCCGCTTGCGCTATCCCATGTCGCCCCCGCGAAAGCGGGGGCCCATTCTTTTCATCCCTTCAGCACACTGAACTCCCGGAACAGCCTCACCGGCAGCGGGTGTTCCCGCGGATTGCTCGGAGGGTCTTGTGGCGCGTTGCTTTCCCATTATAATTATTTGAATCAATCGAGTCCCTTTGTTGTTCGAGGGCAGATAATTATTCGGAGGTGGGATGTCCAGAGGATGGTCAAAAGCCGAAGTAGAGGCGACGGTTGAAGATTACCTAGATATGCTTTTTTTGGAACTGAGTGGTAAGAGATATAATAAATCCGAACACCGAAGAAATTTACAGTCGAAGCTCAATGGCCGCAGTGATGGCGCGGTAGAGCTGAAGCACCAGAATATTAGTGCTGTAATGATAGAAATGGGCATCCCATACGTGAATGGCTACAAACCACGCGCTAACTATCAGCGTTCACTGTTGCCGGATGTTGTATCCAGGCTCGTTTCAAAAAGATTCGATTTACATCAAATGTTGGCGGTGGACGTGGAAGAGTCTCCTTCTGTCTTGCCTCAATTTGACTTTAATGCTGTGTTAGAAGATCCGCCTAAGAATGACAAGGTAAGCGAAGGAGAAGCTAGTTGTAGTTTTAAAAATATCAACTACTTGGAGCGTGAAGCTCGAAATCAAGCTATCGGCGATTTTGGGGAAGAATTTGTTCTGGCTTATGAAAAAGAAAGGCTTGAGAGAGTAAACAAAGGCTTTCTGGCAGACAGAATCGAGCATGTTGCTCGAACTCAGGGGCCTTCTGCTGGATACGATATTCGTTCGTATAATGCTGATGGCACAGATAGATTTATCGAAGTGAAGGCAACAAAGTATGGAAAAAATATCCCGTTCTTTGTGACTCAGAATGAGTTGAAATTTTCACAAAATAACGCCAATAGATATTTTTTGTACCGGGTTTTTGAGCTTAAAACGCAACCACGCATGTTTAGTTTGAGCGGCAACTTGGCACTTCATTGTCATTTAAAACCGACTGAGTTTATGGCTGTGGTTGGTTGAACCATTTCGTTGCCGCTCTTGCGGTAATTGCAGGCGGGCCGCCTGCGCTCCATAAAAACGGCGCCGGGGTTGAATCCCGGCGCCGTTTTTATGGGCCCCCGCCTTCGCGGGGGCGACGAGGCTGGTTTTACCCCTTGCGGGTAGCGGCCTTCATGTTCCGCACGAAGGTGGTCAGGGCGTCCAGCATGGCCTGGTCGTCGTCCAGGTGTTGCTCGATGATCTTGACCACGGCGGAGCCGGAAATGGCGCCGGCGGCACCGGCCTGCACGGCGGCGCGTACCTGCTCCGGCTCGGAGATACCGAAACCCAGCAGGCAGGGCGGGGCGCCGAATTCCTTCAGCCTGGCCAGCAGGCTGTCCACCGGCATGCCGGCCTTGGTTTCGGTGCCGGTCACCCCGGCGCGGCTCAGCAGGTAGGTGTAGCCCGAGCCCATTTCCGCCACGGTTTTCAGGGTGTCGTCGTTGCCGTTGGGCGGCGCTATGTAGATGCTGGCAATGCCCGCTTCGTCGGCGGCGGCCTTGAAGGGGGCGGCCATTTCCACCGGCACGTCGGCCACCAGCACCGAGTCCACCCCGGCGGCCACGCACTGGGCGTAGAAGTTGGCCGGGCCCGGCTTGTACACCAGGTTGGCGTACACCAGCAGGCCGATGGGCAGCTCGGGGTATTTTTCGCGGATCTGTTTCAGCATCTCGAAGCAGGTGGCGGAGCGGGTGCCGGCCGCCAGCGCCCGCACCGTGGCGCCCTGGATGGTGGGGCCGTCGGCCACCGGATCGGAGAAGGGAATGCCGAGCTCCAGGGCGTCGGCGCCGCCGGCCACCAGGGCGTCGATCACCTTGAGCGACCGGGCAGGGGTGGGATCGCCCAGGGTCACGAAGGGGACGAAGGCGCCTTCACCGGCGGCGTTCAGCCGGTCGAACAAAGACTGGTAACGGCTCATTTCAGCACTCCTTTCTGCTCCAGGATCTCGGCCACGGTAAAGATGTCCTTGTCGCCCCGGCCGGAGAGGTTGACGATCAGCACCTGTTCTTTCTCCGGCTCGGCCTCGGCCATCTTCAGGGCGTAGGCCAGGGCGTGGGAGGATTCCAGCGCCGGTATGATGCCCTCGTTGCGGGCCAGGGCCTGGAAGGCGTCCAGCGCTTCGTCGTCGGTGATGGACTCGTAGCGGGCGCGGCCGATGGAGGCCAGGTAGGCGTGCTCGGGACCGACCGAGGGGAAGTCGAGCCCGGCGGACACCGAGTAGGACTCCTCAATCTGGCCGTCGTCGTTCTGCATCAGCAGCGAGTGCATGCCGAAGAACACGCCCTTGGTGCCGTGGCGCAGGGGCGCGCCGTGCTCGCCGGTGTCGATGCCCTTGCCGGCGGGCTCGATGCCGATAAGCTCCACGCCCTCTTCATCGATAAAGTCGGCGAAGATGCCGATGGCGTTGGAGCCGCCGCCCACGCAGGCGATCACCGCGTCCGGCAGCCGGGCCTCGCGCTCGCGCAGCTGGACCTTGGCTTCCTCGCCGATCATGCGCTGGAACTCGCGCACTATGGTGGGGAAGGGGTGCGGGCCGGCGGCGGTGCCCAGCATGTAGTGGGTGGTCTCGTAGTTGGCGGCCCAGTCGCGCAGCGCCTCGTTGCAGGCGTCCTTGAGGGTGGCCGAGCCGGAGTGCACCGGTATCACCTCGGCGCCCATCAGCTTCATGCGGAACACGTTGGGTTTTTGCCGCTCGCAGTCCTTGGCGCCCATGTATACCCGGCACTTGAGGCCGAGCAGGGCGCAGGCCAGGGCGGTGGCCACGCCGTGCTGGCCGGCGCCGGTTTCGGCGATGATCTCCTGCTTGCCCATGCGCTTGGCCAGCAGCGCCTGGCCCAGCACCTGGTTGGTCTTGTGGGCGCCGCCATGCAGCAGGTCTTCCCGCTTGAGGTAGATGCGGGTCTTGGTGTGGGACACCAGGTTGCGCACCTTGGTGAGGGGCGTGGGGCGGCCGGCGTATTCGCACAGCAGCTCGCGGAATTCCCGCTCGAACTCGGGATCCTGTTGGGCGTCCACAAAGGCCTGCTCCAGCTGGAGCAGGGCCGGCATCAGGATCTGGGGCACGTACATGCCGCCAAATTCGCCGAAGAAGGGGTTAAGTAGGGTCATTGTGTGTTCCTGCGTCCGTAATGTCTGAGGGCGGCGAAGGCCGCGTCGAGTTTGGCCGGGTCTTTCTGCCCGGGGGCGCTTTCCACGCCGGAATTGAAATCCAGCCCCCGGCAGCCGAGGGCGGCGGCGCGGGCGGCGTTGTCGGGGTTGAGGCCGCCGGCGAGCATCAGGTTGCGCTTGTCGAGCGTGGCCAGCAGCGACCAGTCGAAGGCCTGGCCGGTGCCGCCGCTCTGGCCGAAGGCCTTGGTGTCGAACAGCAGCCGGTCGGCGTTGGCGGGCAGGGCAGGCAGGGCATCCGCCACCGCCACCGCCTTCCAGATTTCCACGCCCTCGGGCAGCATGGCGCGCAGGGCGTCGATATAGGCCTCGTCCTCGTCACCGTGCAGCTGCACCGCCTTCAGCCCCAGGGTGCGGGCGGTATCGGCAATCTCGGTGCGCCTGTGGTTCTGGAACACACCCACGTAGTCGAGGGGCGCGGCCCGGATCAGGGCCTGCGCCTGCTCCAGGCTGACGCAGCGCGGGCTCTTGGCCACGAAGATGAGGCCACCGAAGGCGGCGCCGGCGGCATGGGCGGCGGCGGCGTCCTCGGGGCGGGTCAGGCCGCACACCTTGTTGTCGCCCAGGATCAGGCGGCGCACCGCCAGATCCAGATCGTCCTCGGCCATCAGCGAGCTGCCCACCAGAAAACCGTCGGCGTGGGCGGACAATGCCTTCACCTGGGCGTGGTGATGGATGCCGGACTCGGAGATGACGATGCGATCGTCCGGGATAAGCCGGGACAGTTCCCGGGTGCGGTCCAGGTCGATGGACAGATCGCGCAGATCCCGGTTGTTGATGCCGATAACCCGGGCATCCAGGCGCAGCGCGCGTGCCACTTCCTCGGCACTGATGACTTCGGTCAGTATGCCCATGTTGAGCGCGCGGGCCACGGCGGCCAGCTCCCGGTACTGGTCGTCGTCCAGTACCGACAGCATCAGCAGGATGGCGTCGGCCCGGTGGTGGCGGGCCAGTTTGATCTGGTAGGGGTCGATGATGAAATCCTTGCAGATCACCGGCTGGCTCACCTGGCCGCGCACCCGGGTCACGAACTCGAAGCTGCCCTGAAAGTATTTTTCGTCGGTCAGCACCGAGATGGCCGAGGCATGGCGACCGTAGACACCGGCGATGGCGTCGATGTCGAAGTCGGCGCGGATCAGGCCCTTGGAGGGCGAAGCCTTCTTGCATTCCAGGATAAAGGCCGGCTGGCCGGCGGCCAGGGCCGCCTCGAAGGGGCGATCACTCGGGATCAGGCCGGCTTCAAAACTGTCCAGGGGCTGGGCCTGCTTGCGCGCCTCGACCCAGATTTTTTTGTCGGCAACAATCTTGCCGAGAACGGTACTTAACATTGGCTCAACTCCGCCAGTTTATTGGCTACTTCCATGGCTTTGCCCGACTTTAACACAGCCAGCACCTGCTCCACGCCTTCTTTCAGGGTTTCGGCCCGGCCGCTCATCACCAGCAGCGGCGCCACGTTGATGGCGATGACGCTTTGCTGGGCGGGGGTGCCGCCCCCTTGCAGCAGGCTCAGGGTGATGGCTTTGTTTTCACTGGGCTCGCCGCCGGCAATGGCGCTGATGTCGTAACGCCTGAGTCCCAGCTCTTCGGGAGTGATGCTGTATTCGATGATCTCGCCGTTGAGGATTTCCGCCACCTGGGTCGGGCCGTGGATGGCAATTTCATCCAGGCCGCTGCCATGCACCACCATGCCCCGCTTGAGGCCCATGGCCACCAGGGTGTCGGCAATGGGGCGCACCAGCGCTTCGGAATACACCCCCAGCAGCATGAAGTCGGGGCGGGCGGGGTTCACCAGCGGGCCCAGCACGTTGAAGATGGTGCGGGTTTTCAGGGTCTGGCGCACCGGCATGGCGTGGCGGATGCCGCCGTGATACTTGGGCGCGAACAGGAAGCAGACGTTGGCCTCGTCCAGGCAGCGGCGGGCGGTGTCCGGGCTCATGTTCAGGTCGATGCCCAGTTGCTCCAGCAGGTCGGAAGAGCCGGACTTGCTGGAGACGCCGCGGTTGCCGTGCTTGGCCACCTTGATGCCGCAGGCGGCGGCCACCAGCGCCGAGGTGGTGGAGACGTTGATGGTGTTCATGCCGTCGCCGCCGGTGCCGACGATGTCGCAGAAGGCGTAGTCCGGGCGCGGGAAGGGGCTGGCCGCTTCCAGCAGGGCCTGGGCGGCGCCGGCGATTTCGTCCGGGGTTTCGCCCTTCATCTTCAGCACGGTCAGCAGGGAGGCCATGGTCATCTGGTCCATGTCGCCGCGCAGCAGCTCGCCGAACAGGGCCTGGGCCTGGGCGCGGCTGATGTGCTCGCCGCGGTACAGCTGGTCCATGGCCCGGGTTTCCGGTGCGCTCAAAAAGGCCAGGCTCTGCTCCAGCAGCCGGGCGCCCTCGGTGGTCATGATGGATTCGGGATGAAACTGAAAGCCCAGTACCCGCTTGGCGGTATCCTGCACCGCCATGGTCATGCCCTGGTAGTCGGCGATCACCGACAGGCTGGTGGGGAT
This sequence comes from Zobellella denitrificans, assembly GCF_002237365.1. Taxonomy (GTDB): domain Bacteria; phylum Pseudomonadota; class Gammaproteobacteria; order Enterobacterales; family Aeromonadaceae; genus Oceanimonas; species Oceanimonas denitrificans. Next base: position 21,883 of record NZ_NMUO01000018.1, on the reverse strand, counting down.
CCTGGTGCCCACCAGCGAGTGGTAGCGGGCCACGGGCAGGGGGTTGGGCAAGCCGGCGAAAACGCCCTTGCCGCTGTGGCTGATGAGCGAGCTTTTGCCGTGCTTGATTTCACCGGCGTTTTCCACCTTGCCGCCATAGTGTTCGACCAGCGCCTGATGGCCCAGGCAGATCCCCAGTATGGGGAAGCGGCCGATGCAGGCGCCGATCAGGGCCGGCATGTTGCCGGCCTGGCTGGGCGTGCCCGGGCCAGGCGACAGCACCAGGATGGGCCGTTCGCATTGCTCCATGGCCGCCACCAGCTGGGGCACGGGCACCGTATTGCGGTAGATGCGCACGGTGGCGCCCAGGCTGCGGAACTGGTCGACCAGGTTGTAGGTAAAGGAGTCGTAGTTGTCGAGCAGGAAAATGGTGTTAGCCATGGGTCACCTCCGCCAGGGTCTTGCCGTGGGCCAGGGCGATGGCATTGAGCACCGCCGCCGCCTTGTTGCGGGTTTCGTCCGCTTCCGCCTGCGGTTGCGAGTCGTACACCACGCCCGCGCCGGCCTGCACATGGGCCTGGCCAGCGCTTACGAAGGCGGAGCGGATCACGATGCAGGTGTCCATGTCGCCCAGGCCGTTGAGGTAGCCCACGGCGCCGCCGTAGCTGCCCCGGCGGCGGCGCTCCACCTGGCGGATAAGCTCGCTGGCGCGGATCTTGGGGGCGCCGGTGAGGGTGCCCATGTTCATGCAGGCCTGGTAGGCGTGCAGGGCGTCCAGATCGGCGCGCAGGGTGCCCACCACCCGGGACACCAGGTGCATCACGTGGCTGTAGCGGTCCACGCTCAGCAGATCCTTCACATAGCGGCTGCCCGGCTCGCTGATGCGGGCGATGTCGTTGCGGGCCAGATCCACCAGCATCAGGTGCTCGGCGGTTTCCTTCTCGTCCCGGCGCAGCTCCAGCTCGATGCGGCCGTCCAGATCCAGGTTGACGCTGCCGTCCGGGTTGAAGCCGCGGCGGCGGGTGCCGGCGATGGGGTACATTTCCACCTGGCGGCTGGCGTGGTCGAACTTGACCGAGCTCTCGGGGCTGGCGCCGAACAGGATGAAGTCCTGATCGTTGACGTAGAACATGTAGGGGCTGGGGTTGGTCTGCTTGAGCTTGCGGTAGGCGGCCAGGGGGCTGGGGCAGGGCAGGCTGAAACAGCGGGAAGGCACCACCTGGAAGATGTCGCCCACCATGATGTGACCCTTGAGGGTGTCCACGTCGGCGCGGAACTCGGCATCGCTCTTGTTCACCTGCACCTGGCCGGTGAAGGGCAGCTCCGCCAGGGGGTCGGCGTGGACCTCGCCGCAGGCGGCGGCCAGTTGCCCGAGGCGGGCCTGCAGCCGGCCCTGCTCGGCGGGATCGAACACGCAGGCGGCCAGTTGGCAGCGTTCCTGCAGGTGATCCAGGGTGATCAGGGTTTCGGCCAGGTAGAAGCTGAAGTCGGGGCAGTGGTTGATGCCCTCGGGCACCTCGGGCAACTGCTCGAAGGCGGCGATGAGATCGTAGGCGAAGGTGCCGGCCATAAACAGGTGCTGCTGGCCCTGGTCGGCGGTGAAGCGGGTCAGGATAAGGCGCAGGGTTTCCAGCACCGAGGGCGCCTTGAGCCGGCTGTCTTCGTCCAGGTTGGCATCGGCGGCCGGCACCGTCACCACCAGTGTGTGGGACTGGCGTTCGCCGCCGAGCTCCTGCTCGACCAGATCCAGGGCGGGCAGGCCGTTGGCGTTGAGGGCGGTGAGGGTGACGCTGTGGTGATCGCATACCAGCCGGACACAGGCGTCCAGCATCAGCAGGCTCTGGGTACCGGCCTTGGTGTCGATTTCGGCGGACTCCAGCAATACGCTGTTGTCACCGGGACGGGTGAGCGCGGCGAACAGGGCGAGGGGGTCGCCGGTATAGGGGGCATCTTGCAGTAATACGTGGAGCTGACCATGCGCCATGGGGTATTCCTTGTCTGGTTAATGTCTGTCGTCAGGGATTTGCAGTATCACCTGGCTGGCAATGTCGTCATCGGTTATGGATACAAAGGCCGGTTGCGGCGTCATCAACAGGATTTGGGGTTGCCATCGCCAAAAAAGGGTCCGGGTCGGTTTCATCGCATCACCTTTTGCTGGATAATAAAAAAGCCCGCGAGGTCGCGGGCTTTTATGTGTGCTGAGACTTTAAGACGAATACAGCAATTCACACCACCCGCTTTCAGGGAGTGTGCCACCACCAGATGGTCAGAGTGGAAATTTGCCGAAACATCGCGCTCTTCTCGTCAATCAGAAACTGGATACAGTTAAACGATATTCGGGGGTGCAAGTCAACCCCGACCACAGGATTTTTTATGCGAATCGACCTGCACTGCCATTCCACCGCCTCCGATGGCCGGCTCAGCCCCACCGAGCTGCTGGCCCGGGCCGCGGCCCAGGAGGTGGAGGTGCTGGCCCTGACCGACCACGATACGGTGGCCGGGCTGATTGAAGCGCGGCAGGCGGCCGAGTTGCACGGTATCCGGCTGGTGGACGGGGTGGAAATCTCGGCCCTGTGGGAGCACAAGGAAATCCATGTGGTGGGCCTTGCTATCGATCCCCTGCATGACGGGCTGGGTCAGTTGCTCGCGGCCCAGCAGCGGCGGCGCGAGGCCCGCGCCCGGCTGATGGCCGAGCGGCTGGAAAAGGCGCGCTTTCCCGGCGCCTATGAAGGGGCCCGGGCCATCGCCGGCGAGGCGCCCATCACCCGTACCCACATGGCCCAGTGGCTGCTGGAGCAGGGGGCGGCGGACTCCATGGGCAAGGTGTTCCAGAAGTTCCTGAGCCGGGGCAACACCGGCTATGCGCCGCCGGACTGGTGTTCGCTCGCTGAGGCGGTATCCACCATCCAGCAGGCGGGCGGGGTGGCGGTGCTGGCCCACCCCACCCGCTACGACCTGTCCAACAAGTGGGTCAAGAAGCTGCTGGCGGCCTTCGCCGAGGCGGGGGGCGACGCCATGGAGGTGTCCATGGCCCAGCAGAGTCCCCAGGAGCGTGCTAACTTGGGACAGTGGAGCAAGGATTTCGGCCTTGCGGCCTCTGTTGGCTCCGATTTTCATTATCCCAGCCATTGGCGGGAACTGGGCCGGCAGTTATGGCTACCCAAAGAAGCGAGCCCCGTGTGGGAGCGTTTTCTCTAAAAATCATTCCGGGAGGAATTATGAGTCAGTATTTCGAAATTCACGCCGACAATCCCCAGGCCCGCCTGATCAACCAGGCGGTGGCCATCGTACGCCAGGGCGGGGTGCTGGTATATCCCACCGACTCCGGCTACGCCATCGGCTGCCTGGTGGGCGACAAGAACGCCATGGAACGCATTTGCCGCATCCGCAAGATTGAAAAGGATCACAACTTCACCCTGGTGTGCCGCGATCTCTCCGAGCTGTCGTTTTACGCCCGGGTGGAGAATACCGCTTTCCGGCTGATGAAGAACAACACCCCCGGCGCCTATACCTTTATCCTGCGCGCCACCAAGGAAGTGCCCAAGCGGCTACAGAACCCCAAGCGCAAGACCATCGGCCTGCGGGTGCCGGACAACGCCATCAGTCTGGCGCTGCTCGAGGCCCTGGGCGAGCCGCTGATGTCCTGCAGCCTGATCCTGCCCGGCGAGGAGGAGGCCGAATACGACCCCCAGGTGATCCGGCAGCGGCTGGAAAAGCTGGTGGATCTGATCATCGACGGCGGTGTGCTGGATCCCAGACCCACCACTGTGGTGGATCTCTATGACGATGTTCCCGTTATCGTGCGCCAGGGCGCGGGCGATAGCCGTCCCTTTGAATAAGTGAATGACATGACTGAGAAACTGCAAAAAGTACTGGCCCGGGCGGGCAAGGGATCCCGGCGCGAAATCGAGGCGCTGATAAGCATGGGACGGGTCAGCGTTAACGGCAACGTGGCCCACCTGGGCGACCGGGTGACCGGCAGCGAGCAGATCCGGGTAGATGGCCATATCGTGGAAACCCAGCCCCAGGGCGAGATCATCTGCCGGGTGCTGGCCTATCACAAGCCGGAAGGGGAGGTGAGCACCCGCAAGGATCCGGAAGGGCGCCCGACCGTGTTCGACCGCCTGCCCAAGCTGCAGGGCGCGCGCTGGGTGGCGGTGGGCCGGCTGGACGTGAACACCTCCGGCCTGTTGCTGTTCACCACCGACGGCGAGCTGGCCAACCGGCTGATGCACCCGCGCCATGAAATCGACCGGGAATACGCGGTGCGGGTGTTCGGCGAGGTGGACGAGGGCATGATGCAGCGGCTGCGCAAGGGGGTGATGCTGGAAGACGGCGAGGCCAAATTCGAGACCCTGAAGTACAGCGGCGGCGAAGGCATGAACCACTGGTTCCACGTCACCCTGAAGGAAGGCCGCAACCGGGAAGTGCGCCGGCTGTGGGAATCCCAGGGGGTGCAGGTGAGCCGGCTGATCCGGGTGCGTTACGGCAAGATCGACCTGCCCCGTACCCTGCCGCGGGGCGGCTGGGCCGAGCTGCCCCTGGAGCAGGTGAACTACCTGCGCCGGGAGGTGGGGCTGGCGCCGGAGGAGCAGAGCAAGGTGGACGTGCACGCCGCCGAGCGCTACAAGCAGGTGGCCCAGATCCGCAAGGCGGTGCGCAAGCACAATTCCCGCATGAAGAGCGCCGGCACCGGCGCGGCACCCAAGAAGCCGGCCCCCGCCCGCCCGCGCAGCACCGGCCAGCGGCAAAAGCGCAAAACCAGGATGTGAAAGCAGCGCTAAGCTGGATGCCTGAAGCGTGAAGAAAAACGGCGCCGGGAGTCATCCCGGCGCCGTTTTTGTTGGTTTTTCGAGGTTTTGTGGGGCGCGGGCGGCTCGCCCGCCTTTGCCGCGCAGCGGCAGGCCCTGGTATTTGAGCGCCCTGCGGGCGCTAATGCAGGCGGGCCGCCTGCGCCCCATCATCCCGCCTTACGCCTCACGCTTCACGCCAGTCAGGCTTCGGTGGCGAATTCCCGCCGGGAAAAGGCCACCCGCTCTTCCGGCGACATGGTCACCTTCTTGCCGAGCTTTTCGATTTTCTTCAGCCTGGGCACCAGGCCGGCGGCGTTGGCGGTCTGGATGGCGAGCCCCGGACGGGCGTTCAGCTCCAGCAGCATGGGGCCCTTCTGTTTGTCGAGCACCATGTCGGTGCCGATATAGCCCAGCCCCGACATCTCGTAGCAGGAGGAGGAGAGGTTGAGCAGCTCTTCCCAGTAGGGCACCTTGAGTTCGAGCAGATCCCGGCCGGTATCCGGATGATAGCGGATGGGCAGGTTGAACTGCACCGCGCGGATGGCCCGGCCGGTGTTGATGTCGAGCCCCACGCCCACGGCGCCCTGGTGCAGGTTGGCCTTGCCGTCGGAGGCGTCGGTGGACAGCCGCATCATGGCCATCACCGGAAAGCCCTTGAACACAATCACCCGGGTATCGGGCACGCCCTCGTAGGAAAAGCCGTCGAACACGTCGTCGAAGTTGATCAGCGCCTCGATCAGGGCCACGTCGGGCTTGCCGCCGAGGGAAAACAGGCCGGCCAGGATGTTGGAGATGTGCCGCTCCAGATCCCCTATGGTCTCGACCTTGCCGCTCGGCTTGACGAAGTTGGTCCTGTCGTGGCGCTCGATCACCACTATGCCCTTGCCGCCGGAGCCCTTGGCGGGCTTGATGCAGAAGCCCGGCCAGTCCTTGACCAGATCCCAGAGATGGGACACCTGGTGCTGGAACTCGATCACGCCGACCAGCTCCGGCACCGTCACCCCGGCATCCAGGGCTATCTGCTTGGTTTTGAGCTTGTTGTCCACCAGCGGATAGAGCCGGCGCGGGTTGTAGCGGCTGATATAGGAAATGTTGCGCTTGTTCATGCCCATGATGCCCATGCGGCGCAGGGCAAAGGGAGAGGCGTATTTTTCCAGCAGGCTCTTAAACATGTTTCTGCTCATCCACCAGCGGCTTGAAGCGCTTGAGCTCGGTCAGGCGGTAGCCGGTATAGTTGCCCAGCAGCAGCACCAGGGACATGACGATCAGCTGCAGCCCGAGGAAGTTGAAGGTGAGGTGGCGGATCACTTCGTTGTTCATGGCCAGGAAGGCCGCCACCGCCACCAGCAGCGAGCCGCCACCCTGTTTGACCACTTCCTTGGCGCCTTCTTCCTCCCACAGTATCGACATCCGCTCTATGGTCCAGGCCAGGATGATCATGGGGAAGAAGGTGATTTTCATGCCCTCGGTCAGGCCCAACTGGTAGGCGACGATGCTGAAGAAGCCGATCATGCCGATGACCATGATGATCACCGCCGAGATCCTCGCCACCAGCAGCAGGTTGAGGTGCGAGAGGTAGGAGCGCAGCACCAGGCCGGTGCCGACGATCAGCAAAAAGCCGACCAGGCCGGTGAGCAGGCTGGTCTGGATAAAGGCCATGGCGATCAGCACCGGCATAAAGGTGCCCGAGGTCTTGACGCCGACGATGATGCGCAGGAACACCACCGCCAGCACGCCGATGGGGATCAGCAGTATGCCCTTGAACAGCGCCTGCTCTTCCAGCGGCAGGTTGTAGAGGGAGACGTTGATCCACTCGGGTTGATCGAACTTCTGCGCCAGGGCCACGTTCACCGGCTGCTCCTGTTGCAGCATGGTGAAGGTGACGCGGGAGTTGCTGCCGCCCACCAGGTCCAGCACCGGTGCCGAGCTGTATTCCCACAGCAGCAGGTTCTCCTGGTGGCCCTGGCGGCCGCTGGCCGGATGGAACACCTCGTACCTGTCGCCCTCGTAGACCTGCACCAGATCGATAAGCGTCTGGCGGCGGCGGCCGTCTTCCAGTTGCAGGCCCTTGAGCAGGCGGGCCGGCACCCCGGCCCGGTGCAGCAGATCCACCAGCAGGGGGCCGGCGGACTTGTACTGGGCCAGCAGCTCGGCGTTCTGGCCCCGGTTGTTCAGTTCCTTGAGCAGCTCCCGGGTGAGGGTGATGCCGTCGGAGGAACGTTCCTGGGCGATGGCCAGCACCTGATCCATGGCGGTGGCATAGGGCTCGGGCACCTGGGGCCGGGGCACGGCCGGGATCTGGCTCGACAGCATCCCCTTGGCGAAGGGATCCCGCATCATGTCGACCTTGTAGTACAGCTCCTGCAGGCCGGTGGCGGAGCGGATGGACCACTCGGCCCGGGTGCTGCCATTGGCCTCGACAAAGGACAGGCCGTAACCGGGGGAGGCGGCGGACTCGTTCATCAGGGTAAAGCCGGGCTGGCTGCCGGGAATGGCCAGGGAGGCCTTCACCGGCCGGCCGGAGGCTTCGAATTCCACCTTGGCTTCGATGGACCAGATCTGGCGCTTTTCACCGGGCAGCCAGGGCACTTCGTACACGAAATGGCGATGCAGCATCAGTGCCAGGCCGACCAGGAAGAGGGCGGCCACGATCAGATAAAAGGGCTTGCGTGAGTACATGGCGTGGTTTACTCGTTGGAAGAAGTCGGACGCTTGGGCTTGCCCTGCACGTTCTGGCGGGCAATATCCACCACGGCAATGTCTTTCAGGAACTCGCGCCCCAGCAGCACCGGATAGGTCATCTGGGACCTGTCGGTCAGGGTAAATTCGGTGCGCTCCGACAACCGGCCGAGGCGCAGGGTGAGGGCCACCACGGGACGCCGTTCGGTGTTGTCGGCGGAGGCCTGGCGAATGCGCACGTAGCGTACCAGCGGGGTTTCCACCGGCAGCTTCTCGTCCACCCCTTCATGAGCCAGATTGAAGCTGACCCAGGGGTTGCCGTCGCGCTCGAATACCGTGATGTCCTGGGCGCTGAGGGAAGAGGTGGTGGCGCCGGTGTCGATGCGCGCCGGGAAGTTGTCGTTGACCGCGTCCAGCCAGATTTCCTCGGTTTCGCCCACGATCAGCTTGCCGTCCCGGGTTTCGTTTTCGGGGTAGTCTCCCGGGGCTGCGGGCGGCGGTGGCGGCAGCGGCATGGCGAGCTGCGGCTCCTCGAGTTGCTTTTTCAAGGTCTTGAGCTCCTGTTGCAGGGCGGTCATAAAGGCATGGTGATTACTGCTGAGCTGGGTGTTCTGCTGGAACATGGTATCCACCAGCCGGGCCTCCAGGCTGGCCAGCGAGGCCTGCAGCTGCTGCTCGGATACGGGCATGGGCTCGGGCTGCGCGTCCACCTCTGATGTGCGGCTGACGCAGGCGGTCAGCAACAGGGGTAATACCAGCGATGTCGCGACTTTATTCATAATGTCCCTCTTGTGATTGATACTGTGGGTCCACCGGCTTGTTGGCGATGATGATCGCCCGCTTGGGCGCCGGGTAGCCTTCAATGGTTTTGGCGGTGTCGCTCGGGTCGAGAAAATCCGCCAGTGATTCGTTGCGCATCCAGTCGGTGCGCCGCTGTTCTGCCAGGCTGGTCGGGCTTTCGTCGACCACCCTTATCCCTTCGAAACCGCATTTCTCCAGCCAGCCGACCAGGGCGGCGCTGCTGGGGATGAACCAGACGTTGCGCATCTTGCCGTAGCGCTCGCCGGGCACCAGTACCTGGTGTTCGTCGCCGTCGATGACCAGGGTTTCCAGCACCAGTTCGCCGCCGCCGCGCAACTGGGCCTTGAGCTGCAGCAGGTGATCGATGGGTGAGCGGCGATGGTAGAGCACGCCCATGGAAAACACGGTGTCGAAGGCGCGCAGCTCGGGCAATTCCTCGATACCCAAGGGTAATACCTGAATCCCTTTATAACCATTGGCGAAATGTTTTACCGCCTCGAACTGGCACAGGAACAGCTGGGAGGGATCTATGCCCACCGCCATTTCGGCGCCGGCCCCCATCATCCGCCACAGGTGGTAGCCGCTGCCGCAGCCCACGTCCAGCACGTAACGGTACCTGAGCGGACTGATGTGCTCCTTGAGCCGATCCCATTTCCAGTCTGACCGCCATTCGGTGTCGATATGGATACCGTGGATGTCGAAGGGCCCCTTGCGCCATGGGTGGAACTGGCGCAGCAGGCTCTCTATCTTTTTCCGTTCGCCGTCGGACACTTCGCCGGGGCGACCGAGGTGGACGCCTTCGGCCAGCTCGATATGGCCGGTGGCCACCTTCGGCAGCTTGTGCAGGGCACGAACCCAGCGGGCAAAGTCGCCGTGCAGGTGTCGTTTCTGCCAGTCGTGCAGCTGTCCCGGCAGGCAGTGCAGCCAGTGTTGCAGCCGGCTCTTGGCGATCTGCTGGTAAAAGTCGCTGAAATCGATCATTTGACGGCGACCATGGAGCCGAAGTTGAAGCACTGGAACCACAGGTCCACGTGGGCAAAGCCGACCCGGGCCAGCCTTTCCTTGTGTTGCTCGGGGGTGTCCGGGCGCAGCACCTTTTCCAGGGCGGTGCGCTTCTGGCTGATCTCCAGCTCGCTGTAGCCGTTGGCGCGCTTGAAGTCGTGGTGCAGATCGATCAGCAGCTCGTTGACGGTGTCGTCGGCGCTTCTGAACTTCTCGCTCAGTATCAGGACGCCGCCCGGGTTCAGTCCCTGATGGATTTTTGCCAGCAGCGCTTCCCGGCGCTCGGGGGCGATAAACTGCAGGGTGAAGTTGAGCACCACCACGGAGGCGTTGTCGATGGCGATATCGCAGATATCCGCCTCCACCAGTTCCACCGGTACCTCGGATTTGTACGAGGCCAGGTGGCCGCGCGCCCGCTCCAGCATGGCGCTGGAGTTGTCGACGGCGACGATGCGGCACCCCGGCTGCGTCAGGTTGCGGCGCATTTCCTGGGTGGCGGCGCCGAGGGAGCAGCCCAGATCGTACAAATGGGTGCCGGGCCGGGCGAAGCGGGCCGTCATCATGCCGATGGCGGAAATGATATTGGAATAACCGGGCACGGATCGTTTGATCATGTCCGGAAACACCTCGGCGACTTTTTGGTCAAAGCAGAAATCACCGAGCTGGGCGATGGGCGCGGCGAAAATATGATCTTTTGCTTGCATGGTTCTATTGGTTACGACCTTGGCTCACGGCAGCAATGGCTGCACTGAATGGTCGATATTGTAAAAGAAGCGCAGGGTGTTGTCTTGCGGGCGGCAAAGAGGCGCGACAAATTATTTTTCGCCTGGCGGCGTGAGGCGTGAGGCGTGAGGCGTGAGGCGTGAGGCGTGAGGCGTGAGGGGGAAGTCCTTCACTCCTCACCCAATTTAGAACAACTCGCCCTGGGGAGCCGGCGCCTGGCCGGGAAAGGCGGGCAGGGGGGCGCCCAGGGCGTCGGCCATCTCCGCCGCCAGTACCGGCGCCAGCCGGTTGTCGGCGGTGTGCACAAACAGGTAGACCGACTTGCCCTGGTCGAGCCAGGCGCGCAGGCGCGGCAGCCAGGGCTGCCAGTAGGGCTGGTTGTAGCCGGGCTCGGGATGGCCGATAAAGCGCACCATGGGGCAGTCGCCCGTGCTGATGACATGCACCGGCACCTTCGGCTTCTTGGCCTGGGCATCCATCAGGGCCGGGGTGTCGGGCGGGCAGGAAAACACCGGGCGCGAGTCCATGATGATGCGGTTCACGCCCTGCTCCAGCAGCAGCCGGTTGAGCCTTCTTTCCGCCTCGCCCTTGGCGAAAAAGGCGGGGTGGCGCACCTCCACCCCGTAGCCGAAGTCCCGGGGCAGGGCCTTGAGCAGGGCCGACAGCCCCGGCAGTTGCTCCGGCCCCGAGGATTTGGGCAGTTGCAGCATCAGCATGCCGAGCTTGGGGTGCAGGGGGGCGAGGTGGTCGATAAAGTCCAGCGCCGCCCGGATGTTCTCCTCCAGCCGGCCCTGGTGACTGACGAAGGAGGGAAACTTGAAGGTAAAGCGGAAATGGGCCGGGGTCTGGGCTTCCCAGCGCAGCAGGCTGTGGCGGTCGGGCACGCCGTAGAAGCTGGTATTGCCCTCCACGGTGTTGAACACCCGGGCATAATCCCCCAGGTGATCGGCGTTTTTCAGCCCCCGCCGCAGCAGGCTGCCGGGCCAGTCGGGATGGGACCACTGGCTGAGGCCCAGATATAACGGCATATCTCTCCTATCAAGCTGGAAGCTGGAAGCCGGAAGCAACACGGCGGTGATTGTAAATGCTGATGCCGGTCCGACATCATGTGCGGTCTGACCTGCAACCGCGGCGCTGAATCCGCCGACTCCTCGAGCGTCTTCCCGCTTCCAGCTTCCGTCTTAAATCTTACCGCCACCGCGCAGTGGTGGCGGTAAGATTTTACCGCCCTTCGGGTTTCCGATTATACTAGCGCGCTATTCGCTGACAAATTCGGTCCCGCGGCCCGGGCGGTCGCGCGGCAATATCATTAGGAACAGATCCATGCGCACTATTTATTGCGGGCAGGTCAACGCTGCCCTGGTTGGCCAGAATGTGACCCTGAGTGGCTGGGTGCATCGCCGTCGTGATCTGGGCGGCCTCATTTTCATCGATATGCGCGATCGGGAAGGCATCGTCCAGGTGTTCTTCGACCCGGACAAGGCCGAGGCCTACGAGAAGGCGTCCGAACTGCGCGCCGAGTTCTGCGTGCAGATCACAGGCGTGGTGCGGGCCCGCCCCGAATCCCAGGTGAACAAGGACATGGCCACCGGCGAGGTGGAAGTCTTTGCCCACGAACTGACCATCATCAACAAGGCCGCCCCCCTGCCGCTGGATTTCAACCAGAACAACTCCGAAGAGCAGCGCCTCAAGTTCCGCTACCTGGACCTGCGCCGCCCCGAGCAGGCCCGCTTCCTCAAGACCCGCGCCAAGGTCACCAGCCGGGTGCGCCGCTTCCTGGACGAGCAGGGTTTCCTCGACATCGAAACCCCCATGCTGACCAAGGCCACCCCGGAAGGCGCCCGCGACTACCTGGTGCCGAGCCGGGTGCACAAGGGCCATTTCTACGCCCTGCCCCAGTCGCCCCAGCTGTTCAAGCAATTGTTGATGATGAGCGGCTTCGACCGCTACTACCAGATAGTCAAGTGCTTCCGCGACGAAGACCTGCGCGCCGACCGCCAGCCGGAATTCACCCAGATCGACGTGGAAACCTCCTTTATGACCGCCGAGCAGGTGCGCGCGGTGATGGAGCAACTGGTGCGCGAGCTGTGGCAGGATCTGGCCGGCCAGGATCTGGGCGCCTTCCCGGTGATGACCCATGCCGAGGCCATGCGCCGCTACGGCTCCGACAAGCCGGATCTGCGCATCCCCCTGGAACTGACCGACGTGGCCGATCTGCTGAAGAAGGTCGACTTCCAGGTGTTCGCCGGCCCGGCCAACGATCCCAAGGGCCGGGTGGCCGCCCTGCGCGTGCCCGGCGGCGCGGCACTTTCCCGCAAGCAGATCGATGAATACGGCAAGTTCGTGGGCATCTACGGTGCCAAGGGCCTGGCCTGGCTGAAGGTGAACGAGGCCGCCAAGGGCATGGAGGGCATCCAGTCGCCGGTGGCCAAGTTCCTGACCGAGTCCATCGTGGCCGAGCTGCTGGCCCGCACCGGCGCCCAGGACGGCGATGCCCTCTTCTTCGGCGCCGACTCCGCCAAGGTGGTGGCCGACTCCATGGGCGCCCTGCGCCTCAAGGTGGGCAAGGATCTGGGACTGCTGGAAAACAGCTGGAAACCCCTGTGGGTGATCGACTTCCCCATGTTCGAGGAAGAGGACGGTCGTCTCTACGCCATGCACCATCCCTTCACCGCCGCCAAGGAGGTCTCGGTTGCCGAACTGGAAGCCAGCCCGCTCGAGGCGGTGGCCAATGCCTACGACATGGTGATCAACGGCTACGAAGTGGGCGGCGGCTCGGTGCGTATCCACAACAACGAGATGCAGCAGACGGTGTTCCGCCTGCTCGGCATCGAGGCCGAGGAGCAGCAGGAGAAGTTCGGCTTCCTGCTGGAGGCGCTGAAATACGGCACGCCGCCCCATGCCGGCCTGGCCTTCGGCCTGGACCGCCTGGTGATGCTGCTCACCGGTACCGACAATATCCGCGACGTGATCGCCTTCCCCAAGACCACCACCGCCTCCTGTCTGCTGACCGATGCGCCCAGCCTGGCCAACCCGGACGCGCTGGCGGAACTGGCCATCGCCACCCGCCTGCCGGCGGCCCAGGCCGACAGGGCGGACGACTGAGGCATGGGCCACAAGCACCCGGAGTCGGTGCTGGTCCTCATTCATACCGAGGACCAGGTGCTGCTGCTGCAACGCAAGGACAACCCGGACTTCTGGCAGTCGGTCACCGGCAGCCTGGAGCCGGGCGAGAGCCGCTTTCAGGCGGCGGTGCGCGAGCTGGAGGAAGAAACCGGGATCAGGCTGGACGACGGCCTGGCGCTGGTGGAAACCGGCCACCGGGTGCGTTTCGAGATCTATCCCCGCTGGCGGCACCGCTATCGCCCGGGGGTCACCCATAACTGGGAATACGAATTCCGTTTACGCCTGCCGGCGCCCCGCGAGGTGCGTTTGAGCGAGCACCTGGCCCAGCGCTGGCTGCCCCTGGAGGACGCCCGGCGCGCCGCCAGCTCCTGGACCAACCAGGAGGCCATCGGCAGGCTGATCCAGAGCAAGCAAACCGGAGAATAACCTATGGCAGGTCATAGTAAGTGGGCCAATATCAAGCACCGCAAGGCGGCCCAGGATGCCAAGCGCGGCAAGATCTTCACCAAGCTTATCCGTGAACTGACCACGGCCTCCCGTGAAGGCGGCTCCGACGCCGCCTCCAACCCGCGGCTGCGCGCCGCCATCGACAAGGCGCTGTCCAACAACATGACCCGGGACACCATCGACCGGGCGATCAAGCGCGGCGCCGGCGAGCTGGACGGCCAGGTGCTGGAAACCATCGTCTACGAAGGCTACGGCCCGGGCGGCACCGCCGTGATGGTGGAATGCATGACCGACAACCGCAACCGTACCGTGTCCGAGGTGCGCCATGCCTTTTCCAGGAGCGGCGGCAACCTGGGCACCGACGGCTCCGTGGCCTACCTGTTCGAGAAGAAGGGCGTGATCAGCTACCAGGACGCGGAGGAAGAGGCGGTGATGGACGCCGCGCTGGAGGCCGGCGCCGAGGACGTGGTGGTGAACGACGACGGTTCCATCGACGTCTACACCCAGTGGGACGAGTTCGGCGCCGTCAAGGATGCCCTCGACGCCGGCGGCCTGGTCGCCGACAACGCCGAGGTGACCATGATCCCTTCCACCAGGGCGGAGCTGGACGAAGACACCGCGCCCAAGCTGCTCCGGCTTATCGACATGCTCGAGGATCTGGACGACGTGCAGGAGGTCTACCACAACGGCGAGATCTCCGATGAAGTGGCTCAAAAGCTCTGAAGCCTGAAGCCTGAAGCCTGAAGCCTGAAGCTGGAAGAAGTTCCTGCTTCTAGCTTCTAGCTTCCGGCTTTATTGATATGTCCATTATCCTCGGCATCGATCCCGGCTCGCGTATCACCGGCTATGGCGTGGTGCGCCAGACCGGCAACAGGATGGAATACCTGGGCTCGGGCTGTATCCGCATGGGCGACGATGAGCTGGCGCCCCGGCTGAAGAAGATCTACGACGGGGTGAGCGAGATCATCCTGCAGTTTCGGCCCGAGCTGTTCGCCATCGAGCAGGTGTTTATGGCGCGCAACCCGGACTCGGCGCTGAAGCTGGGCCAGGCCCGGGGCGCGGCCATCGTCGCCGCCGCCAACGCCGGCCTGGAGGTGGCGGAGTATTCCGCCCGCCAGATCAAGCAGGCAGTGGTGGGCACCGGCGCCGCCGACAAGGCCCAGGTGCAGCACATGGTGGTCAAGCTGCTGACGCTGCCGGGCACGCCCCAGGCCGATGCCGCCGACGCCCTGGCGGTGGCCCTGTGCCATGGTCACACCCGCCAGAGCCTGATCAGCATGTCCGGTCAGGTACGTGGCACGGTGAGAAAGCGGTTTCGCTGACGCGCGGCCGCGCAAGCTGGAAGCGTGAAGCCGAAAGCTGGAAGTGGTGTTGCTGGGAGTAGTACGCCGTGTTTGTGAGGCTGTGTTTTGTCTAGAAGTGAGTCACTCCCGCGCAGGCGGGAGTCCATCCCGCAAACAAAGCCGAATCCAAAGAGACGGTTCAATATTTCCAAACAGCTTCGATCTGCTTCCAGCTTCTAGCTGATGGCTTCCAGCTCAGGTGCATGGATATTTATCCAGTTATTTATTATGCTTGGCGCCACACAGATTGGTTAGCGGGGAGCCCCAGTGATAGGTCGGTTGAAAGGTATCATCAGCGAGAAGCAGGCGCCGGAGATCCTGCTGGATGTGAACGGGGTGGGCTACGAGGTCACCCTGCCCATGAGCTGTTTCTACGAACTGCCCAAGGTGGGTGAGGCGGTGACCCTGCTCACCCACTTCGTGGTGCGGGAAGACGCCCAGCTGTTGTTCGGTTTCAACACCAAGACCGAGCGGGCCCTGTTCCGGGAGCTGATCAAGACCAACGGCGTCGGCCCCAAGCTGGCGCTGGCCATCCTCTCCGGCATGACCGCCGATCAGTTCATCTACAACGTGGAGCAGGGGGAGATCGGTGCCCTGGTCAAGCTGCCGGGGGTGGGCAAGAAGACCGCCGAGCGGCTGATCGTGGAGATGCGCGACCGGCTCAAGGGCTTCGGCGGTTACGATCTGTTCAACCCGGCGCCCGAGTCGGCGACCTCCGCGGTGCTGGCCGACAGCGCCCGGGACGAGGCCGTGGCCGCGCTGCTGGCGCTCGGCTACAAGGCGGCCCAGGCCGAGCAGGCGATGAAGAAAATCGCCAGGCCGGAGATGAACGCCGAACAACTGATCCGCGAAGCCCTGCGGAGCATGGGATAAGCCATGATAGAAGCGGACCGTTTTATCAACCCGGCCCCCCGGCGGGAAGAGGAAGCCATCGACAGGGCCATCCGCCCCAAGGCGCTGGCGGATTACCGGGGCCAGGATCATGTGCGCAGCCAGATGGAAATCTTCATCGAGGCGGCGCGCCGGCGGGAAGAAGCCCTCGATCACCTGCTGATCTTCGGCCCGCCGGGGCTCGGCAAAACCACCCTGGCCAATATCGTCGCCAATGAGATGGGGGTGAACATCAAGACCACCTCTGGCCCTGTGTTGGAGAAGGCCGGTGATCTGGCGGCCATGCTCACCAACCTGGAGCCGGGCGACGTGCTCTTTATCGACGAGATCCATCGCCTGAGCCCGGTGGTGGAGGAAATCCTCTATCCGGCGATGGAAGACTACCAGCTCGACATCATGATAGGGGAGGGGCCGGCGGCCCGCTCCATCAAGCTCGAACTGCCGCCCTTCACCCTGGTGGGCGCCACCACCCGCGCCGGCTCCCTCACCTCGCCGCTGCGCGATCGCTTCGGCATAGTGCAGCGGCTGGAGTTTTACCAGGTGGCGGATCTGGCCCATATCATCAGCCGCAGTGCCGACAAGCTGGGGCTCGATATCGACGATGACGGTGCCTTTGAAATGGCGCGCCGGGCCCGGGGCACGCCGCGCATCGCCAACCGGCTGCTGCGCCGGGTGCGGGACTTCGCCGAGGTCAAGGGCAGCGGCAGCATCGACGCCGCCATCGCCGCCCAGGCGCTGGACATGCTGGACGTGGACAAGCAGGGCTTCGACTACATGGACCGCAAGCTGCTGCACGCCGTGCTTGACAAGTTCATGGGCGGTCCGGTGGGGCTCGACAACCTGGCGGCGGCCATCGGCGAGGAAAAGGAAACCATCGAGGACGTGATTGAGCCCTACCTTATCCAGCAGGGTTTTTTGCAGCGCACTCCCCGGGGTCGCGTCGCCACCCCCAGGGCCTACCTGCACTTCGGCTTTGATCTGCCGGAACCGTAACGGCAGCTGGAAGCTTGAAGCTTGAAGTCGATCGAGAGGTGGGTAGGCTCGGCTTCCCGCTTCCCGCTTCCCGCTTCCCGCTTCCCGCTTCCCGCTTCCCGCTTCCGGGTCAGCCGGTGTCGTGGCTGTCCGGGGCCATCTTCTTTCCCTCCCATGACTCGGGTATAGTATGCCCATCTTTTGAGCCTCGCGGCCGAGTAGCCGATGTCTGATACGAACTTTTATTGGCCGGTGCGTATCTACTACGAAGATACCGATGCCGGTGGTATCGTTTATAACGCCAACTATCTGAAATTCATGGAGAGAGCGCGCACCGAGTGGCTGCGCAGTCAAGGGATTGAGCAAGACGGGTTGTTGGAGCAGGGGGTCGCCTTTGTGGTGCGGCGTGTCGAGCTGGATCTGCGCAAGCCGGCGCGCTTCAATGATGCATTAAAAGTCACCGTGACGGTGAAAATGCTGAAACGAGCCTCTATTGTGTTTGAGCAGGAAATTCTGGATGATGCGGGCCTTTGTCTGGCCAGGGGCGAAGTACTGATCGCCTGCGTCCAGATTGCTCAAATGAAACCTTTTGCCATTCCTGAGCCGCTGATGGGAGTATTGTCAGGTGCACGCTGAAATATCGTTTATAGGTCTGTTCTTGGAGGCCAGCCTGCTGGTCCAGCTGGTGATGCTGACCCTGATGGGCTTCTCCGTCCTGTCCTGGGCGCTGATCATCAATCGGCGCAAGGTGCTGACCACGGCCCGGGATGACGCCGAAACCTTCGAAGAAAAGTTCTGGTCCGGCTCCGACCTGAGCCGCCTCTACCACGAGAGCAACGCCCGCCGCGACAGCCTGGCCGGCATGGAGCAGATTTTTTACGCCGGCTTCAAGGAATTTGTGCGCCTGCAAAAACAGGGCCGTGCCCAGGACAGCATACTGGAAGGCACCTACCGCACCATGCGGGTCGCCCTGTCCCGGGAAGTGGACCGGCTGGAGACCAACCTGTCGCTGCTGGCCACCATCGGCTCCATCAGCCCCTATATCGGCCTGTTCGGTACCGTCTGGGGCATCATGAACGCCTTTATCGCCCTGGCCGAGGTGCAGCAGGCCACCCTGGCGATGGTGGCCCCCGGCATCGCCGAGGCGCTGATCGCCACCGCCATGGGCCTGTTTGCGGCCATACCGGCGGTTATCGCCTATAACCGCTTCAGCTATCAGGTAGAGCGGCAGGAAAACCACCTGGCCAACTTCATGGACGAATTCTCTACCATCCTCAACCGCCAAGTGATGACAGGTAACAACTGATGCACGGCTATCAGCGCAGGCGTCGCAAAAGCGTTGCCGAGATCAACGTGGTGCCCTATATCGACGTCATGCTGGTGCTGCTGATCATCTTTATGGCCACGGCACCGGTGATCACCCAGGGGGTCAAGGTGGATCTGCCCCAGGCCCAGGCCGAGATGCTGCCGGAAGACAGCGAAAGGCCGCTGGTGGCGTCCATCGACGCCGAAGGCCGGTATTTCCTGGACGTGGGCGACAGCCGGGACGAGGCGGTGGATCTGCTGGAGCTGGCCACCATGGTGCAGGATCAGCTGAGAACCACGCCGGAAGCGCCGGTGGTGGTGAAGGGCGATGCCAATGTACGTTATGACGCCGTGATCCAGCTGATGGCGACCCTGAAGGCGGCCGGGGTGCCGTCCGTCGGCCTCATGACCCAACCGGAGCAGTAGCGGACTCATGACCGAGAACGAGGGCATTCGCAAGCCGTTACTGATCTCGCTGGCTCTGCACCTGACGATCGGGATCTTTTTCCTGGTGGGCGTCAATTTCAATGCGCCCAAGCGGCCGACCCAGGCGGTATCCATAATCGAAGCTACCATGATAGACGATGGCATGGTGGCGGCCCAGGCGCAGCAGCTGGCCGACATGCAGGCCAAACAGCAGCAGGCCCAGGCGGCCGAACAGGCACGGCAGGAAGCCGAACAGCGTGCCGCCGAAGAAGCCGAGCGGCAGGCGGCACAGCAGCGGGCGGCAGCAGAGGCGGCCCGCCAGGCCGAACAGCAGAAGGTAGTGGCCGAGCAACAGGCTCAGGCCGAGCGTGAACGCCAGCAGGTGGTAGAGCAGCAGCGCAAGGCCGAGGAAGCCCGCAAGGCGGAAGAGGCGCGCAAGGCGGAGGAAGCCCGCAAGGCCGAGGAAGCGAGAAAGCAGGCGGCCGCGGAGCAGGCACGCAAGGCGGAAGAGGCGCGCAAGGCCGAGGAAGCCAAAAAGCAGGCCGAAGCCGAGCAACAACGCAAGGCAGAAGAGGCGCGTAAAGCGGAAGAGGCGCGCAAGGCCGAGGAAGCCAAAAAGCAGGCCGAGGCCGAGCAAAAACGCAAGGCGGAAGAGGCTCGCAAGGCTGAAGAGGCGAAAAAGCAGGCCGAGGCCGAGCAAAAGCGCAAGGCGGAAGAGGCTCGCAAGGCCGAAGAGGCGAAAAAGCAGGCGGAAGCCGAACAGAAGCGCAAGGCCGAAGAGGCGAAAAAGCAGGCCGAGGCCGCGCTGAAGCGCGAACAGGAGCAGGCGCTGAAGGATCTGGAAGCCCTGATGGGCTCGGGGCCGACCGGCTCCTCCTCTTCTTCCGCGGCCGCGGCGGGCGAGGTGGATCGCTATACCGGCATGATCATCGCTGCCATTCAGCGCAACTGGCTGGTGGGGCCGACCATGGTCGGCAAGCAGTGCCGGATCAATATCCGGGTGGCGGCCGACGGCCTTATCCTGCAGATTGGCCAGGGCCAGGGTGACGGGGAAGTGTGCCGCTCGGCGGAGCTGGCTATCCGCAAGACCGGCACCCTGCCGATGCCGAAGGATCCGGAAGTGAACCGACAATTGCAAAACCTGAATTTAACGCTGATACCGAGGCTCTAGTGATGACAAAAAGATGGTTGTGGTTATGGCTGCCGCTGCTGCTGCTCGCAGGCCGGGCTCAGGCGGCGCTGGATATCATTATTACCGGCGGCATCGACAGCGCCCGTCCGGTGGCGGTGGTGCCTTTTCAATGGACCGGGGGAGGGGCCATGCCCCAGGATCTGGCGGAGGTGATCGCCAGCGATCTGCGCAACAGCGGTATGTTCCGTCCGCTGGATCGTGGCAGCCTGCCGCAGCAGGTGGCCCAGGCCAGCCAGCTCAACCCCGCCCTCTGGGGTTCCCGCCAGGTCGAGGCGGTGGTGGTGGGCACCATTGAGCCGGCCGGTGGCGATCAGTACCGCATCAGTTTCGAGCTGGCCGATGTGCTGGACAGGAACGGCGCCCAGCTGCTTGAAAGCCGCAGCGCCACCGTGCCGGCGGCCCAGCTGCGCCAGTACGCCCACCGCATCGCCGATATCGTGTTCGAGAAGCTCACCGGCATCAAGGGCGCCTTCCTCACTCGCATCGCCTACGTCAACGTGCAGCACGGTGCCCAGTACCCCTATCAGTTGATGATCGCCGACTACGACGGCTTCAACGAGCAGGTGCTGCTGCGTTCCCGCGAGCCGCTGATGTCGCCGGCCTGGTCGCCGGACGGCCGCCGGTTGGCCTATGTGTCCTTCGAGAACAAGAAGGCCGAGGTGGTGGTGCAGGACATCTACAGCCAGCAGCGTCAGGTGGTCAGCTCCCAGCCGGGCATCAACGGCGCGCCCCAGTGGTCGCCGGACGGCAGCCGCCTGGCCCTGGTGTTGTCCCGGGACGGTCAGCCCGAAATCTATGTGCTCAACCTGGCCAGCCGCCAGTTGACCCGGGTGACCAATAACCGCACAATCGACACCGAACCGGCCTGGTCGACGGACGGCAATGCCCTTTTCTTCGCTTCCGAGCGGGGCGGCCGGCCGCAGATCTACCGGGTCGATCTGGGTTCGGGTGACACCCGTCGTGTCACCTTCCAGGGGGATATGAATCTAGGACCCAGCGTGACCAGAGACGGCAAGAGCCTGGTGCTGGTCAGTCGCTCACAGGGACAGTACCGAATTGCCCGTCAGGAGCTGGATAGCGGTCATATGCAGGTGTTAACTGAAACCCAGCTTGATGAATCGCCAAGCCCGGCACCAAACGGCACCATGATCATCTATAGTACTACCTATCAGGGCCGCCAGGTGCTGTCCCTGGTGTCTATGGATGGTCGCTTCAAGGCCAGGCTGCCCGCACGAAGCGGTGATGTTCGTGCACCGGCATGGTCACCGTTCCTTAACTAAACCATTGCAATTTCTAAGGAAAAATGATGCAAATGAAAAAACTGCTTCAGAGTCTGGCGGTAGCGCTGCCCATGTTGACCCTGGCCGCATGTAGCTCCACCAGTGATTCCGATGCGATGACCGGTACCGCGGGCAGCGGCTATCAGGACGGCGTACAGACCGGCGGTGTGGGCGGTGCCATGTCTGCCGATGAGCAGATGCGCCAGCAGTACGAAGCCCTGCGTCGCGAGAACGTGATCTACTTCGAGTTCGACCGTGACGAAGTGACCGGCCACTACGCCCAGGTACTGGAAGCCCACGCCAGCTTCCTGCGTTCCAACCCCTCCGTCAGCGTGCTGGTGGAAGGCCATGCGGACGAGCGCGGCACTCCCGAGTACAACATCGCCCTGGGCGAGCGTCGTGCCAAGGCCGTGACCAGCTACCTGCAGAGCCTGGGTGTGAACGGTGCCCAACTGGCCATCGTCAGCTACGGTGAGGAGAAGCCGGTAGATACTTCTCGCTCCGAAGCCGGTTTCGCCAAGAACCGCCGCGCGGTTCTGGTTTACTAAGGTTTAAGTCGACCCTATGAAGATTAATTTAGCGGCCATTTCGATGGCCGCTGTTTTATCCACCTCCAGCTGGGCCCAGGCACCGGTGACGAGCGTGGGTGGCAGCGGCTCCGTCAATGATCGCCTGGCTGAACTGGAGCGCGCCTTCAACGCCCGCAGCCAGGCCCAAATAGACCAACAGCGCCAGCTGAACGGGTTGCAGCAGGAAGTCAGCGAATTGCGCGGCCTGCTGGAAGAGCAGAGTTACCGGCTGGAGCAGGTGATCGAGCGCCAGCGCGCCATACTGGCGGCTCAGCAGGATGCGGCCCAACAGCCGGCCCCGGCGCCGGCGGCGCCTCAGCCGAGCGGCGCCCAGAATGGCGGCCAGGCCCAGGGC